>JBJMVX010000233.1:0-35229 GCA_045810445.1 Massilia sp. | reverse complement strand
AGGGTGGCAATCGTCAGTCTGGCGGCCAGGGCGATACCAGCAATCGCGGGTTCGCATCCATGGATCCCGAAAAACAGCGCGCCATTGCAGCAGAGGGCGGCCGGGCTTCGCATGCATCGGGCAACGCGCATGAGTTCACCTCCGAAGAAGCACGCGAGGCTGGCCATCTGAGCCACAAAAACGATGGCAATCAGCAAAGCGGTGGCGATCAAGGCGGCAGCAGCGCTTCCTCGTCCGGTGGACGTGGTGGCAGTAGCGGATCGTCGTCGGGCGGCAGTCAGCAGAGTGGTTCTGGTGGCTCCAAAGGCGGCAGCGGCGGGTCATCGGGCGGTACGCGCGGCGGCACGCCGGAGCAGCATGCCGAGGCTGGACGTCAAAGCCACAAGAACGACCAGAAATAGATAGGCCCTGCTGGAGTCGCTTGATGTCCGGAGCGACTTGGATTCACCAGCACATCGTCCTCGCGGAAGCGGGGACCCATACTTAGGCAAACGAAGCATGGGTCCCCGCATTCGCGAGGACGATGTATTGGTGTCACGATGCCGTCTTGCGGCTTCTACCTTTGTCCGTCGCAGCCCGTCAATTCTCCCTTCACTGCCTCCGGTCCTCGCATCGCCGCGTGTGCTCAGACATGTTGCCGTGATCTAGGTGTATTGGCGTCACGATGCCATCTTGCGGCTTCTACCTTTGTCCTTAGCCGCCCATCAATCCCCTTTCATCAGCACCTGCCCTCGCAACCCCGCGACGGGCCAGCCATGGTTCCGTGATCTAGGCGGCCGCAACTGTTTATCCCGTTCCGTACTGTGGCGAACAGAAGCGTTCGCTGAAAAGGCGCACGCTACAAGCATAGACGAACCCATCAGTTTATTTATGCTTGATACCAATTCTGACAAACCCATGCGCGACAGCACCTCCACCTTGCCCGACTTGCCGGAGGAAGCCGATGCCAGTGCGACCGCCTGGATGTCGAAACTCGGCCCCGGACTGATCGCCGGTGCGGCCGATGATGACCCGAGCGGGATTGCCACCTATTCGCAGGCAGGCGCGCAGTTCGGCTTCGGGATGTTGTGGACTCTGGTATTGACGTATCCCTTGATGGTGGGCATCCAGATCATCAGCGCGCGCATTGGCCGCGTCACCGGTCATGGCCTGGCCACCAACATCCGCCGCCATTATCCGCTGGCCATGCTGTACGCCATCGTGGGTTTGCTGCTTTTGGCGAACACCATTAATATTGCAGCCGACGTGGCAGCGATGGGCGACGCGCTCAAGCTGGTCATTGGTGGCCAGGCGCATTGGTATGCCGTCGGTTTTGGCTTGCTGTCGGTGTTGTTGCAGGTGTTTATTCCGTATAGCAGCTATGTGCGGCTCCTGAAGTGGCTCACCCTGGCGCTACTGACCTATGTGGGGACGGTTTTTGTGGTGCATATTCCTTGGGCGACAGTGGCGCGCGAAGGCATTGCGATGCCGCGCCTTCCCTGGAGCGGCGCCTTCATCACCACCATTGTGGCGGTGTTTGGAACGACCATCAGTCCGTATCTCTTCTTCTGGCAGGCATCGCAGGAAGTGGAAGAGTTGAAGGCGGACGATGCTGCCCACGCGCTCAAGAAGGCGCCGAAACGGGCCCGCATGGATTTTTCGCGCATCCAGCTTGACACCTATGTTGGGATGGGCTTTTCCAACCTCGTCGCCTTCTTCATCATGCTGACCACGGCGGTGACTTTACATGCGCATGGGGTGACGGAAATTACCTCGTCGGCTCAGGCTGCGGCCGCGCTTAAGCCCGTTGCGGGGAACTTTGCCTTCTTCCTGTTTGCGATGGGGATTATCGGCACCGGGCTGTTGGCCGTTCCCGTGCTGGCCGGGTCGGCAGCCTATGCGGTGGCAGGCGCGTTCAGGTGGAGGAGCAGCCTGGAACATGCGCCTTCCGTAGCGCCCAAGTTTTACGGGATTATTGCGGTCGCCACCTTGGTCGGCACGGCGCTGGTGTTTGCGCCGTTCGATCCGATCAAGGGACTGTACTGGAGCGCGGTCATCAATGGGGTCATTTCGGTGCCGATCATGGGCATCATGATGCTGCTGGCGAGCCGCTGTGATGTGATGGGGCGGCTGGTGATCGGGCGCAGGTTGAAGGTGGTGGGGTGGTTGTGTACGGGCGTGATGGCGGTCGCGGTGGTGTCGATGTTTGTCGTGCAGGCGGGGTGAGGAGGTTGGAGGAAATTCCCCTCGCGTACCTCGCCCTTTGCGCGCCTTTTCCTTTGTCAGTGATGCGGGCGTCGCAGTGATGCCCTACGAATGCGTGCAGTAACAATCAGTGAGAGATCTTATGAACCAATTCTTTGCCAATTTCATGGGCCTGTGGCGGGCGGACGACAAACCTTTGTTGCCCGAGCCGCCCAATGCGCCTGTGCAGCGCACCAAGCCCGCATCACCCAGCAAGCGCACGCCCTCGCCGCGCCGCGGTTTTGCGCGCCGCAACGATGGCGCCCAGACGCTCACCCATCTGCGCTAGGCGCGCCTGGCTAGCCTTGGCGCGCCGCGCAATTGGCCAGCGCATTTTCAAGCTGCGCCAGATCGGCCGGCTTGACCAGATGGAAGTCAAACCCTGCCGTCTTGGACAGCACGCGGTCGTGCGATTGCCCGTAACCGGTCAGGGCGATGAAAACGGCCTTGTCGTCCGGCGCCTGTTCGCGCAAGCGTCGCGCCAGTTCGTAGCCGTCCATATCGGGCAGCCCGATGTCGAGGATATACGCATGCGCAGGCTGTTCCGACGCCAGTTGCAGCGCCTGCCCACCTGAATGCGCGGTGCGCACCCGATGGTCCTGGAAGCTCAGCAAGGAGGCCAGGGTATCAGCGCCATCCACATTGTCGTCGACCAGGATTACGTCCAGCCCGCTCGTGGAGTCCGAGGCAAACACGGCCTCCGCCTGGGGCGGCGCCACGTCCAGCTTGGGCAGTTTGACCGTAAAGGTGCTGCCTTTGCCATGTCCTTCGCTGGCAACCGTGACGCTGCCGCCATGCAGCTCCATCAGGCTCTTGACCAGGGCCAATCCAAGCCCCAGGCCGCCCTGCGAACGGTCCGAAGTGCGCTCGGCCTGGGTGAACAGGTCAAAGATTTTCGGCAGCAGGCGCGGATCGATGCCCAGCCCATTGTCCTTGACGCTGATTGCGATCACGCTGTCCTCCAGCGTCACATCCAGGTCGATGATGCCGCCCTGCGGGGTATATTTGGCCGCGTTGTTGAGCAAATTGGTGATCACCTGCACCAGACGCAGGCGGTCTGCCGCCACCGTCAGGGGCTGGGCGGCCATCGCGATATTCAGAGCGTGCCCGCGCGATTCGATCAGCGGGCGTGATTGCTCGATGGCGAGCATGACCAGCTGCTTGAGGTCGAGGTTTTCCTTGTTCAGCTCCACCAGGCCCCGTGTCACACGCGAGACGTCAAGCAGGTCATCGACCAGCCCCGTCATGTGGCCGACCTGGCGCGTGATGATGGCGCCTGCCATGCGCATGCGCTGTTCATCGACGTCGCCCAGTTGCAGCAATGAGGCAGCTGTACTGATGGGAGCGAGCGGATTGCGCAGCTCATGGGCCAGCATGGCCAGGAACTCATCTTTGCGGCGATCGGCTTCGCGCAGGTCCGCTTCGGCCTTGATGCGCTCGGTCACGTCGAGCATCACGCCGCGAAAACGCTGGAGCTCGCCGTTGGCGCCGATCTGGGGTTGACCGCGTACGTCCAGCGAGATCTTGCGGCCATTATCGGGTCGCACGAAGCTGACAATCTCCTGATAGGGGCGCTGGTCCAGCACTGCCTTGGTTTCAACCGTCGCCAGACGCAGAGCGTCCGTATCGACCAAGGCGGCATGCACATCGTCCAGACTATCGGTGTTCAGTCCCAAGACGTCGTTCACGTTCTCGGAAAAGATGATGGCGCGCGTGACCAGGTCGCAATCCCACACGACCATCTTTGCCGCGATCATCCCCTGGCGCAGCAATTCCTCGGATTTTTCGCGCGCCGCTGTCGCTTCGAAGGCGTCGGTCACGTCGTAACCCTGGGCGAAGATGCCCTGGATCGCGCCATCGGCAGCGCGGTAGGGCTGGTAGGACAGGTCGATGTGGCGCAGCGTCGTCGGTCCGTTGGGATTGCGTTGCAGGTAGATCGGGATGCCGCGGCCGAAATAGGGTTCGCCAGTGCGGAACACGCCATTGAGCAGTTCTTCAAAACCCTGGCCGGCCAGCTCGGGCAGCGCTTCCATCGCACCCTTGCCTTCGATTTCACGGTGCCCGACCAACTGGTAGTAAGCCTCATTGACCATTTCAAAGATGTGTTTGGGGCCCGTGAGCACGGCGACAAAACCGGGCGCCTGGTTGAACAGGTTGCGCAAGTGCCCGCGCTCGTCATTGAGGATGCGGGTGACCGCCTCGTGCATCTGGGCTCGGTTGAAGTTATGGTCCGATTCGAGCGCGCCGGACTGCAGGTTCAGCGAAGGCAGGTTTGATTCACGGTCAAAATTGTAAAGGTTGCTCACATCGATGGCGTTTTGCAGCACCAGGATCATCTTCCCCGCTTCGTCGAAGATTGGGGTGTGGACTGTGCTCCAGTAGCGCTCCGTGTACTGTGTGCCTGTTTCAGTGGCCACCGGTATGGCGTAGCGCACAAAGGCGGTCGCATCGGGCTTGCCGGTGGCAATGGCCAGGTTGATGGAGCGCGTGACCTCGGCCTCGTTGGTGCTGTCCGGATCCTTGGGGTCGGGCGGGAAGGCGTCAAACAGGTAACGACCAACCAAGTCGCTGGCGCTGCGGCCCACCGAGCGCAGATAGGCATCGCTGGCGCCGATGATGTTCATGTCCAGGTCCAGGACCAGGTAGGGGTAGGGTGAGCCGCGAAAGATCGCCTGGTAAGATTGAAGTTCCATAGCCAGGGATTTTCGCATATCTGCACAAAGCGGGCGCTCTCGTTTGACGGCGCTTGCCCCGCACTTGGCCAAGCCGGCAGGGCTTAATGCCAGACGATGTCGCGGCCGTCAGGCCATGAGCTGCGGATCAGGCAGGGACCGAAGCCGGGCAGGGTATGCAGCGCCAGCTCGGTCTGGGTGCCCGGTTCTTGCACCAGCGCGCCGACCCAGCCATCGCGCCCGCTCTTTTTTGCCGCGTAAAGACATTGGTCGGCCAATTCCAGGACCTGTTCCCAGCCAAATTGTTCGGGGGCGCCAGGCAGCACCGGGAAGGCGGTATAGCCGACCGAGCAGCTCTTGCGCAGTGTCAGATTCTCGCCAAAGGTAAAGGTGTGACGGCGCACGCAGTCGCATACTTGCTGGGCCAGCAGGTGGGCCTGATCGCGGTCGATATTGCGCGCGATGATGAGGAATTCTTCGCCACCCCAGCGCACCACCACGTCCGAGGCGCGGCAGGCGCTGCGCATCACTTCGGCCACCTGCTGCAGCACGGCGTCACCTGCCGCGTGGCCGTGTTCGTCATTGACCAGCTTGAAGTGGTCCAGGTCCACCATCAGCACGCAGATATCGATGTTACGCTCGATGACGCTGCGTTCGGCATGGGTGCGGGCACGCTGCTGGCGCATGGTGCGCGCCAGCTCCTCGGGCATGAAGGCGCTCAGGTAGCGCCGGTTTTTCAAGCCCGTGAGCGGATCGATCATGCTCCATTCCTGCAGCGCGGCGTTGGCGTTTTGCAGGTCTTCGGTGCGCGCTGCAACCTGGGCTTCCAGGCGCTGGTTTTCATCGCGAATCTGGCGCAGGCGCCAGCGGTGGCCAGTAGCCAGCAGCAGCAATGTCCCAATTGCGGCAAGCAGGCGCGCCCACCAGGTCTGCCACCAGGCTGGAATGACGTCAAACGTAAAGACGGACGTAGGGCCCCAGGCGCCATGTTCGCCGATGCGGGCCGCCACTTCAAAGCGGTAGTGGCCATGGGGCAGGGCCGAATAGCGCGCTTCGCGGGTGTCGGTGATGTTAAAGGACTCTTCCCGTCCCAGCAGGCGTTCGCGGTACTGGATATTGCCTTCGCCGATGAAGCTGATGCCGGCAAACCGCACCTCAAAGGTCTCGCCCGCCGCGACCCGCACCCCGCTGGCGCTGGCCGGATAGTCCTTGCCGCCGATGGCAAGTTTGATGAGCGAGGTGACCAGTGGCTGTTGCACCGGCAGGGCGGCAAAGGCCTTTTGGTCGAAGTGCACCAGGCCCTTGGTGGTGCCGAACCAGACATCGCCATCTGGTTCGGCCAGGAATGCCATCGCGGTGATGTCTTCGCCGATCAAGCCTTCGGCCGCGCCAAAGTGCCGTACCGACTGCGGCGTCAACAGGTCGATGCCCCGCCCGCCGCCCAGCCAGATGCGCCCGAGCGCGTCTTCGCCGGCGAGGAAGACCTTGTCCGGCGTTTGGCTCGAGGCCGCGTCGTAGAGCGTGATCGGGGTGAGCTTGCCGTTCTCGTAGCGCATGCGCGAGACGCCAATGGGCTCGAAATAGGGCAGCAGCAGGTCGCCACTGCGGGTTGGCAGGACGTAGGAAATATGGTTCTGGTGCAGGCCGTCGCTGGTGGTGTAGCGATGCCAGGTGCCATGCTCTAACATGGCCAGCCCGAATTTTCCTGCCACCCAGATGCGGCCCTGGCTATCCTGGCGGATGTCGCTCATGCGCTCGGTGGTGGTGCCACCGGGGATGAGCGCCTGCTTGAAGTGCAGCTCCTTGTCGCTGCTGTCCGCGCCCCACAAACCAGCACCGTCGGTGCTCACCCACAAGGTGCCATCATGATCTGCCAGCAGGCGGAAGATGCGCTTGGACAGGTTGCCAGCGTCGAGCGGATGATGGCTCACTTCGCCCGTGGACGGCACGTAACGCAGCACTTCGTTCGCTGGCACCCCCGCGAGGTAGATGCTGCCGTCAGCCGCCTCTGCAATGGTGCGCACGGTGGTGTTTTCAGTGCCCTTGATGGTGCGAAAACGCGCACCGTCGGCCACGGCCAGGCCATGGCTGGTGCCAACGAGCAGGCGCTGCCTGCGGTCGCGGATGATGTTCCAGACGGTGTCGAAAGGCAGGCCTTGCGCCGTGGTATAGGACTCGAAGGTCGCGCCGCCCAACAAGCGGTGCACACCGACCGAACCGATCCACAATGAGCCCTCGCGGTCTTCCAGTACGGGCAAGGGCGCGCCTGGAAGCCCGCTCTCGGGCATGGTGATTTCCCATTTGTCGCCAGTGCGCCGCAGCAGGCCGTGGTCGGTGGGGACATACAGTTCGCCGCGCTTGCCGGTGGCCAGGTAGCCGCGTGTGCTATCGAGCACGATGGGCGTGGCAGCCATCTCGAAGCGCGTGCCTTCGGCGTTGAGCAACCACAGGCTGGACGCCGTGCGCGCCCAGAGACGGCCTGCGCCATCCTCGGCCAGCGCATCGATGCGTTCGTTGGGCCGGTCCTCGGGGACGGCGATTTCCTGCCAGGCACCCTGTTGCCAGGCCATCATGTGCGATGTTCCGGTCCAGCGCGCTACCCACAGCACCCCCGATTTGGTGGCCTGGACGATGGCGGTCGCTTCGCCGGCCGGCCAGTCGGGCAAGGCGCTGAAATTCGATTTGGCGCTGCCGCTGTACGGCCCCTTGGTCGTGGCAACAAAGAGCTTGTCACCGTCTTGTGCCAGGCCGTCGATGCTGATCGAAGGCAGACCGCGCTCCGCCTTCAGTGGGATGAAACGCTGTCCTTCCAGGTGCGTCAGACCGCCCAAGGTGCCCACCCACAGCGTGCCTGCCTTGTCCTCCAGCAGGGAAGTGATGGCCGTGGACGGCAAGCCTTCTTTCAGGGCGAACCCGTCAAAGCGGTAACCGTCGTAGCGGAATAAGCCATCTTCCGTGCCCACCCAGAGAAAGCCCTGTCGGTCTTGCAGCAATTGAAGGACAGCCACATTGGCCAGTCCCAGCTCGGCGCCGTAACTACGGTAGCTAAAGCGCCCGGCGGGCACGGTATCGACAGGCGTTGATGGCGTTGGCGCCTGCGCGGATGCGGGCAGCGCCAGGCAGGCAAAGGCAAGGAGCAAGAGGCGAAGGCAGCGAGCCGCCGTCAACGATGCGGCAGCCTGGCCGGCGGGGCAGCCGTGCACAGAAAGAGGATGCGAATATGCGCTGATATGAATCGTCCGCTCCCAAGCCGCAGTGTGTGGTGGCAGGTTAGTCGCTCGGGAAATTGTTTCCCCGACGAGTATGCGAGTTGAGTATCCCGGACAACAGTGGCAGTGTCAAATCGCAGGTGTTGTCAAATGTGCGCACGTGGCGGCGACCCCGTTTGCGCCTGTGCGGCGCGCTGTTTATCAGTTCGTGTGTTTACATCGCGCCATGGCGGGGCGCGGCCTGGGCCTGACTGGACGAGATGGATAGAGCAGGGTAGCGCCTTGCCTTATCCGCCGCCAATTCCGCGCATCACGCGGCCGGTGCCACCGCAGTCGGGACAGTCGGTACCGTTGTCAATTTTGCCAGTGCCGCTGCAGCGGTCACAGATGTCCTCGCCGGCACCGAGTGTGCCGGGTGCGGCTTCATCGCCAGGATGGAGGGGCTGGTCCTTGCTCGTTGTCATGACGGCCTCGCAAATGCATGGAGAGCCTGCCATTCTAGGCGTGCGGGCGTTTCACCGTCGTTCAATTCCGCTGGAAATCATGCGTCCCTGGCGCAGCCGCGCGGCTCTCCTCCATGACGTCCATGCAGGCGGTTTTCCGCCATTTGTTCTCTCCACGCTTTTTCTGTTGGTATGGTTCGCACTCAGTGACTGTCGCTGCGCCAGCTGTTCGGTGAGCGGCGGCCCCCTGAAACTGGCACCGCCGCCTGGCAATCGTCTATCATGCTTCTTATTTGCAACTTGAGGGTTTCCTGAATGAAACAGTCGGCGCGTGGTTTTTCCCTGATTGAACTGATGGTGGTCATCGTGGTCATTGGGACGCTGGCAGCGATGGCCTATCCCTCGTTCCAGTTTCGCATCATTCGCCAGCAGATCGAATCGGTGACACCCTTGACCGATCTGGCCAAGCGCCCGGTAGAAGCGGCCTGGGCCAACAAGCTGCCGCTGCCTGCCGATAACTTCGCCGCAGCCTTGCCGATCCCGGAAAAAATGGTCAGCAATTTCGTCAAGAGCGTCAAACTCGACAATGGCGTGGTCAACGTCACCTTTGGCAATCAAGCCAATGGCGTGCTCAAGGATAAAGTACTGAGCATGCGTCCTGCCGTGGTGACCGACGCGCCCATGGTGCCGGTGGCCTGGATTTGCGCTGGCGCCAACGTGCCTGACAAGATGACGGTGCAGGGCGTGGACCGCACCACGGTGCCCGTGGCCATGCTGCCGCCGAGCTGCCGCAAGCGCGACCTGAAGAAGTAAGTTGCTCATGAATGCAGTTGGGCACGAGGCGTCGTTAACGGAGGCCGGGTTTCAGGAATGGGGCGATGTGGCACTGGCGGCCCAGGCTGCAGGGTCGCTGAGCGAAGCCTGGAAACTGTTCATCAAGACCAAATTTTACGTGGCCATCCTGCGCTCGCCGGATGACGACCCCAAGAATTACTTGCTGCAGCTGAGCGGCGATCCCGACCTTGCACTGCCGACCTTGCGTATTGCCGAAGTGCGCGAGCGGCTGGGCGCCCAGCAGGGTGATGGCGTGGTGGCCTTGACTGGTGTCGAGATCGTGCGCCGGGTCGAGGATGGTGCTTGCATTGAAGTGCTGCTGCGCGAGGGCGTGTTTGCCATTTCTGCCAAGCGCACCATCTGGCTGCGTAGCGGCGTGAAGGTCGCGCTCGGGCGGGTCGCCACGCGCCGCAGCCTGCGCGCGGCAGCCCCTGCTGCACCCTTGCCGGTGCTGGCGCCTGCCGCCGAGAACCTGGCCGTGGGCTTGCCGGACGATGGGCTTGACGATGAACTGCACGAGGCGGCGCCCGGCCCGGCCTCGCTGGCGGCGCGCTACCGCAAGCCGGCCATTGCCGCCGCAGTCGTGTTGGTCGCGGGGACGGCCCTGTTCATGCTCGGAACGGCGCACAAGGCGCCTGTCGTCGTGCCGCGTGCATTTGAAGCGCCTTTGCCCAGCAGGACTGTGGTCGCACCAAGTCCACCCGGTGCGCCCGCAGTGCCTGATCCCGTCGTGGTGTTTGCGCCGCAAAACAGCGGTTTTTCGGTCAGTCTGCCAGGCATGGCCGAAGAGCTCGAGTTGCCACCCGATCAGGCACGGCGCCTACGCGACTTCCGTACCAACCAATATCGCCTGTTGTACCAGGGCCGGCTGTACACCATCGAGGCGACCGATTACCTCTCGCGCGCGCCGCAAAATCCAGGTGCCGAAGCCGATGTGGTGCAGCAATCGATCATCGGCAGTGACGGCACACTCGTGCGCGCCACGCCACTGGCCATACGCGGCGCCGTCGGGCGCGAAGTGCGGGTCAGCCTGGCTGGCGGCGGTGAACGGGCGGCGCGTTTTGTTTTCGTTGGCAGCAAGTTCATCGTGGTGATGGTGAGCGTGCCCAATGGGAAGCAAGCGAGCGCGCACATCGATAGCTTCCTTCAGTCGTTCCAGCTTCACTAGAGATCGACGCGCACCGAGTTGAACAGGAATTGATCGGGTGGAATTTCCCGCACAAGGGCGTTGTCGCCAGTGATCACCAGCCGGCTCGGACGCGCCTTGCTGTGCTTGTAGTAGCGATGCTGGCGCGCCTCCTCCTTGCTTGGCTTCAGGACGAACGCGTTCGCGCTTTCGTAGATGCGCGCTTTGCCATCGACCATGGTCTTGTATTTGACGACGTAAATGCCAAAGGGCAGTTCATCAATCACGAATTGGCGGCCATGGTGCACGCCCAGGGTGCGCACTTGCCGGCTGTCGCGGTACAAGTGCACTTCGATGTCCTCGGTGCCCTTGGTATTGTCGATGTCCAAAGATGCCATCCCACTGCTGAAATCCTGGGCCTCATTGCGCAGGTAACCGTGAGGCAGGCGTGGGCTGGCGCTCTCCGGTTCGACCATCGGTTTGCCTGCCTCACTGGCGCTTGCAGGCGCCGCCAGGGCGATCTCAGGCGGCTCCGCGCTCTGCATTGCATAGATCACTGCGCCACCCACCAGGAATGCCAGCAAGGCCAAGGCCAGGTGAGCACGCGTGCGCTTGCGCGCTGGTGCCGGGCCCCGTGCCGTCGCCGCGCCGGCCACTGGCGTGCGTGGGGCCGACGTGCGCGCAGCAGGGCGCACTGGGGCGCGCAGCTTCAATTTCATTTCTTCGTTGGCGATCCAGCGATCGTGGCGCGCACGCCGTTGCGGGTCGCTGAGCACATCCCATGCGAGGTTAATGAGCTTCATGATGCGCAGCGCATCCGGCGCAGCATTGCGATCCGGATGATATTTCTGTGACAGCTTGCGGTAAGACTTCTTGATGTCCTCGACTGGCGCGTCGCGCAGCACACGTAAATTGTCGTAGTGGGTTTCGATGGTTCGCGCCATGGCGGTGAGCTTTCGGTTTTGCTTGCATTCGATTGTATGCGCTGTCCATACAGCACCGCAAGGACGGCATGGGGCCCGTCTTTACGCGCCAAGTTGGCATTCCTGTTGCGTGGCAGATGGGGCTATACTTTCCTGGCTAACATTTCCCGAAACCGAACTGGAGGACTGATTTGAACTCTGCTCTTGTTGCTGTCCGGCGCGCTGTGACGCTGCCTGTTTTGCTGCTCGCTTGCGCCGCCGCCTGGGCTGCCGAACCGGCCCCGCAAGTGATTGCCGTGAAGGCGGCGCATATGCTCGATGTACGCAGCGGTGCACTGGTCGACGATGCCGTGGTTCTTATCAGCGGCGAACGCATTACCGCTGCCGGCAGCAAGCTGGCCATTCCGGCCGGCGCCACGCTCATCGACCTGGGTGGCAAGACGCTGCTGCCAGGCCTGATCGACATGCACACCCACCTGACAGGGAACCCCGAAGACGCGGGCTTTTCCTCGATTGCCATTTCCGTGCCGCGTTCTGCGCTGATTGGCGCGAAGAATGCGCGACTGACCTTGCGCGCGGGTTTTACGTCCGTGCGCAATGTGGGGGCTGACGGCTTTTCCGATATTGGCCTGCGTGACGCCATCAACGACGGCGACGTGCCAGGGCCGCGCATTGCCGCCTCGGGCCCCGCGCTGGGCATCACGGGCGGGCATTGTGACGACACCTTGCACGCGCCGGAATACAAGGCGGTCGGCATGGGCGTGGCCGATGGCGTCGATGAAGTGATCAAGCGGGTGCGCCAGAACATCAAGTATGGGGCGGACGTGATCAAGGTGTGCGCCACCGGCGGTGTGCTCTCAATTGGCGACGATCCGCGCGCATCCCAGTATTCGTTCGAGGAGATGAAGGCCATCGTCAGTGAAGCGCATCGCCTGGGGCGCAAGGTGGCAGCCCATGCCCATGGTGGCGACGGCATCAGGCTGGCGGTGCTGGCCGGTGTCGATTCGATCGAACATGGCTCGTTCATTGACGACGAGGGTATCCGCCTGATGAAGGAGCACAAGACCTGGCTGGTGCCAACGGTGTATCTGGGTGACTGGCTGATCGACAACGCGGAAGCGATCCACCTGCCCAAGCAGATGCTGGCCAAGGCCAAGGTGGTGCTGCCCGAGGCCAGGATCAATATCGCGCGTGCCATCAAGGCGGGCGTGCCGACGGCATTTGGCACGGACGCCGCCGTGTACCCGCATGGCTTGAACGCGCGCGAGTTCGCGACCCTGGTCAAGCTGGGCATGACGCCGCTGCAGGCGATCCGCAGCGCCACCTTGAGCGCCAGTCAGTTGATTGGCTGGGCGGACAAGGTGGGCAGCATCGAGGCCGGAAAATTTGCTGATCTCATTGCGGTCGATGGCGAGCCGCTCAAGGACGTGACCACCCTCGAACACGTGCAGTGGGTGATGAAGGGCGGCGCGGTCGTCCAGTAAGCAGCAGCGTCAGGGTGCCGCCTGGTGCGGCAGCCTGTCCCCATTCATCAGGCCCCATGCCATCACTGCCATGACCTGGGTCGCCTGCAGCAGGCTGGCGCCCGCCACGTGGCCGGGCGTGTCAATCTGGCTGTGCTGGGTCTGGGTCGGGTAATCGAGCGGGTCTTGCATCGGCGTGAAGGCCGGGATGCCGCGCGCGAAGAAGCTGTCGTGGTCCGAGCCGCGCCCGATCTCGTAGATGATGTCCTGTGCGCCCAGGGCCTTGGCTGGCGCGATGGCTTCCTTCAGCGCGCCGTACCAGGCTTCCACTTTCATGTCGGGAAAGCCCAGGATGCGGCCCGCACCGGCGTCCTGCACCAGCACCGCCTGGATCTGCGCCAGTTCATCCTTGTGCGCCGCCAGGTAGGCTTTGCTGCCCAACAGGCCTTGCTCCTCGCCCGAAAACAGCACCACGCGCAGGCTGCGTTTGGGCTTGAGGTTCAGCGCGTGCATGGCGCGCAGGATTTCCATTGCCCCCACCGCGCCGCTGGCGTTGTCGGTAGCGCCACTGGCCAGATCCCAGGAGTCGAGATGGGCGCCGACGATGACGATTTCGCCCGGTTCACTGCCCTTGAAGTCGGCCACCACATTGTAGGCCTTGACCGGTTTGCTGCCAAAGTCGCCTGTCAGTCGCAAGGCCAGTTGCGGCACCACGCCGCGCGCGATGAGGCGCTTGAGCAGGGCAGCGCTGTCGGCGCTGATGATGCTGGCATTGTGCTGGAAACGTGATTCGGGACCGCCCCACATGTCCTGCAGATTGTGCTCCTTGCCTGATACAAGCAGTACGCCCGCAAACTTCGCCTGGTCGATTATGGCGTTGACGTCGGCAAGGTAGCGCGCCATGTGCTGGCGCTGGTCGGCGCTGGCCCTGGGGCTGGCCACCACCAGCACGATTTTGCCGGCCAGTTTGGGCGCGGCGCTGCGCAGCTCGTCGAGCGTGTTCACGTCCAGGATGGCCACCTGGCCGGTGACGGTGCCGTGCGTGCCCAAGGTCCAGGCTTTCTGCACGATGTCGAGCGCCATGCGGTTGGCGTTGAGCAGGCGTGCGCTGGCCGTGCCGCGTGTCCACGGGCGCCCCATGTCATAGGCTTCTTCATGCACATCGACCGCGCCGTAGCGGCGCAGCCTGTCCATGGCCCAGGCCTGGGCGCTGCGCAGTTGCGGCGTGCCCGTCATGCGCGGGCCGATGTCGTCACACAGCTGCTCGAGGTTCGACATCAGTTCGGCGTGAGCGCCGATTTCGGTGATGAGCTGTTCGGACGCGTTTTGGGCGTGGGCCAGGGACGCGGCGCACAGCAGGGCGCTGATCGACCAGCGAAGCAGGATGCGCATCGCGTTCACCGTTTAGGCATGGGTGGCAAGGCCTTGACGAAGTCCGCCAGGGCGCCACGCTTTTGCAGGGCCAGCGCGTCATCGAGCGCCGCGGTGTGCAGGTCCGGCTGTTTGGCCAGCATGGATTCGTAGGCGCGCAGCAGGCCTTCAACGCCAGCCAGGGTCTTCGCTTCGAGGTCGGCGGGATTGGTTGCCGGATCGCTGATGTGATGCTGCAGCTGGAAGGCGGCGATGGTGACGGTGTGCTGGAAGCGCAGCATGCGTTTGAGGTCGTTCTTGGTGGCGTTGTTCATGAACCAGAAGGCGCCCTTGTCGGGACCGAACTGGTAGTCGGGCACGTCGTCGGCCCATTTTTCAAACCAACGGCCGTCGGCAGAGGCCATGGTGGCCAGCGGGTCGCTGTCGGCAGTCTTGGCCAGGGCAAGGACACGTAGTTGTTCGTCCGGCGTGGTGGGGCCGCGTCCGGCCTGGGCAAAGGCGGTGGAAGCGATGCCGAGGGCGACGACGGTGCTGACGGCGAGTGCACGGGCATAGCGGGTAATGAATGAGAGGTTCATGCAGGCTCCTGAAAGGTAAGCGGTGACGGTTGTCCCTTGCCTACCTTGAGCAAGGTCCATGCCACGCCTGTCCCGGAGGAGCGCTGCGCAGGTGATGCGCCTGAAACTGTGCGCAAGCGGTCAGGCAGTGTCCTTGAACGGACAGTCGGCCTTTTTCATCGTGTATGATTTCGAAAAAACGACGAGGACGACCATGAAGAATCATCTGTATCTGCTGGCGCTGGTGTTGACGGTGGCCGGCTGCAGCGAGAAGGCCGCGCCGCTCAGTGCACTGGACCAGACGGCGCGCCAAACCTGCATGACCATCATCGAAGCGCGCGCCGTCAACCGTAATTCCATCAGCTATCTGGGCGACGTCGTCGCCCCGGTCAAGGATGCGAAAGGGCAGTTGACGGTGCTGCTGAAATTCTCGGCAAAAAATGAAATTGGCATGGCGTCGACCATGGTTGCACAGTGCCTGGTGAGCGCCGATGGCAAGTCCATGGTCGATATCGTGGTCAAGGAAGGGCGCTAGTCACAGCGGGTGTGGTGCGCTTGGCGCGGCGTTGGCGCAGGCGGCGTACCAGGACCATACAGGCGGCCACGATCAGCAGCGCTGGCCAGACACCAATGAGGGCCAGGGCGAATTCCTGCAGGCCGGTCCAACCATGGCGCAATTGTTCACCGCTGCGAACAAAAAAGCCGGGCCGCGCTTTTTCGTAGGCGCGGTCGATGTCGATCCGTTCGCTTTGCAGTACCTTCGACGGCTGATACAAGGTCAGGTCGATGGTGCTGAAGGCCACCTGGTCATCGAACTCCTTCTTGTCGATGAAGGCGGCATCGCGCGCGGCCTTGGCGGCATTGCGCGCGCCAATCGCCTCGGTCTTGTGCGACAGCTTGCCGCCTTCACCGACCACCTGGCCCAGATCGGCCTGGGTTTCCTGGTTGCGTAGCGCCTCCAGCTGCTTGCGCAGCAAATCGAACTGGGCGTCGCGTGCGGCAAAGCTGCGTGTGTCGAGGAAGACCACGCGCCCGACGATGGCGCGCAGGAAGTCCTGGGTCTTCATGCTGGGCACGCGCACGATCAGATGCCCCTGCACGGTGTACTCGGTCAGCTCGATCAATTTGCCCTCGGTCGATGGGTGGCTCTCGCTGCGGCTGGCCGCCGTGCTGATGTCGTTCGTGAGTACGAAGCCACCGAGGCTGGCGACAGTGTCTTCAATGCCCAGGGCATCGACGTACACATCTTTGACACGAAAGCGGGCATTGGCCGTGCGGATGAATTTGCGCTCGCCGTCGGTGTATGTGGCAGCACTGGAGGCAAGCTGCTGGACTGGCTGGGCGGAGGTCACGATAGTCTCGGGAGGCGGCGCCGGCGGCGCCATCATTTTCGCTGGGGCGACGATTTCTTCCACGATTCTCGCTTCGGCGACCGGTGCTGCCGCAGCGTCGGCACTGGGTTCGGCTTTTTTGCAGGCGGTCAGTGCGGCGAACGCGATCAGGAAAGTGGCGGCGCGGGCAGTGTTCTTATTCATGGTAAATCCCTGAAGTCGGCAAGTGGTGGAGGGGCGGCGCGCATGGGCGAACATGTGCGGCGTATTGATGAAACGCGGCTGCTGCAAAAACGGGGTCAAGCCAGCCATCAAAATTCACGCAACTAAATGGTTGCTTTTTCGTGTGATGCGTTTATACTGGCTTCATGCAACCGATTGGTTGCTCTTACTGACCCCTCAACCGGAGAACACCATGGATACCGTGACCCAGACTGACCGCATTGAACGCAGCATCGTCATTAACGCCCCGCGCGAGCGCGTGTGGCTGGCCCTGTCGGACGCCGAAAAATTCGGCAGCTGGTTTGGGGTGAACCTGCAGGGCCACAGCTTTGTGCCTGGCAAGCGTGTGCGTGCGCTGATGGAAGGCGTCATTTGCGGCCACGAGGGCGTGTATTTCGACGTCGTGGTCGAGCGTCTGGAGCCGCAGTCGCTGTTCTCCTATCGCTGGCATCCGTTTGCGGTCGACCCCGCCATCGACTACGCGGCCGAAACGCCAACCGTGGTCACCTTTACCCTGGAAGCGGCGCCTGACAACGCGACCTTGCTCACTGTGGTCGAAACCGGCTTTGACCAGGTACCGCCGCACCGCCGCCTGGAAGCCTTCCGCATGAACAACGGCGGCTGGGGCAAGCAGCTGGAAAACGTGGCCCGCTATGCCAGCGCGTGAAGCCGGGCTACCAGCTTTGCTTCAGGGGGGCGACGCCCTGGCCGGCATCTTCGCGGCCCTGGGCGACCCGACCCGGCTCAAGCTCGTGGCTGTGCTGTGCGCGGGCGGCGCGTTTTCCATCGCCCAACTCACGGCCAACACCGACATCAGCCGCCAGGGAGTGACCAAGCATCTGCAGGTGCTGGCACAGGCCGGCGTGGTGCGCGACATCAAGCTCGGACGCGAGCGCCATTGGCAGCTCGAGCCCGCCCGCATTGACGAGGCCAGGCGCAGCCTGGAAGCCATAGGTCGCGAGTGGGATGTGGCGCTGGGCAAACTGAAAGCCTTTGCCGAAGCCCTGTAAGATGTGCGTATTGAAAGGACAACACACGATGGTGTAAAAATAGCAGTGTTTTTATGCCATATGGATGGCTGGTATCAAGTAGAATTCTCCGCTGGAATGAGGAGTTACTCTTTCCCAAATACAAGACGCGTAGCGGTCTTTGGCAAGCGTCGTGATACCAGCAGGTCCGGAGAAATGCATGTCCAAGCACATCAGTGACAAAGAAGCAGAAGTAATTGTTGCAATTGAAGAGGAAGGGCGTGAAGCGAAAGCCAGTCTTGCCGAGCTGAGTGGAATTCGCGATTTTGGTGATAACGAAGCGACGATACGGTATCTGGACCAGTTCATCGACCAGCTGCGCGCAGCCGGCGTGGCGGAGGACCTGGAAGCCGATACCCAGATGCTGGCCTGCCTGCTGGGCGACCTGTTGGTGGCCAAGTTTGCAGGGCGCTGGCGCGCGGTGCGCGACTATTATGTGGAATTGAAAAGTGCCACCGGCGCCGTGCGCCTGGCCTTTCCATTTGCCGTGGTGCGCGACCGCCTGAGCAAGGATGGCGCGGTCTCGCTTTTCGATTTCTATTTTCAGAAACTGCCGGCCCAACTGGGCCACGCGGTGCGCGCCAACACGGCTGCGCCCGAGCATCCCTTGATGGAAACCATCCGCAAGAACGCCACCTTCGTGATCCAGTACATCGGCCACAAGAATGGCTTGCGTGAATTCGGCCTGAACGCGGCCTCGATTCCCTACCTGGACATCTTCATCGATCAGAATGTGGGCGAAGACACCAGCGAAGCGGTCAAGGAAAAATACCGCAATCTGCTGGGAGCGTTTCTGGGCGAGTGCATCGTCGCCCACTATGGCGCTGAATGGAAGGTCGACCGCAAGGGCATGGCCTCGCTGGTGGTGATGAGCAAATCAGGCGAACTGAATATTCTTGACCCCTTCGGCAAGCTGGGCAAGCGCATCGCCAACGGCAATGTGGACAATCTGTCGGTCTACTTCCAGGAATTCATACCCTACGTGATTTCCAGCGACCGCTAACACCGGCAGGACGCCACACCTGCCGGCGCCTGCCGGTGTCTGCCGCTTATGGCGTGATGGTGGCCTTCACTGCCAGCCCGTTGTAAGCCGCGTAGCCATACACGCCCACATAGTACTTGCCCGCTGCCGGCGCACTGATGCTGCAGTTTTCAACAGCGCTAGGTCCATCGGACTTGCATGCGTAGCTGCTGGTGCTTGGCACGCTACCCATTTTGACAAACATGTCCGCGTCGCCATTTGGCCCTGTCAGGTTGAAGGCGACCGAGCTTTTGCCGGCCGGGACATCAATCGTGTAATACTTCCACACGCCGGTCGCCGCGCTCACGCCCGTCACCGCCACGCCGCTGGTGAGCACCGGATAGCCAGGGTCGACCGCGCCCACGAGCGTGCCTTTCATGCCATACCAGCCCAGGGACGAATAGTTGGAGAAGCCGTTTGCCGGCGTACCTTCGGCGCCACCGCGGATGACCAGGCGATAGGCGCCGGCAGGCAGCGACAGGTTGGTGAACTGGGCCGAGCGGTTCACTGGCAGATTGCTGTGCGCCACCACAGCGCCAGCGGCGTTGTAGATGGTCGCATCCACGTCCAGCATGCGCAGGTATTCCAGCGGATCGACGCGCAGGTTCAGCGTCGTCACGCCGGAGGTGCTGAAGGTGAAGGTGTCGGTGTCGGTATTGCGCTCGATCTGGCCGAAGTTGCTGCCCGCGTCGATGGTCCCGCCGGCGCCAAACACGATGGCGCGTGTGGTCGGAATATCGTCAGGCATGTAGGGCACCTGTTCTTCGGCGTTCATGATGTTCAGGTCATCTTCGAAGTTGGTGGCGGTCGTGTATTCGCCCTTGCTCCAGGTGAATAGCTGATTAGCCCAGCTGCCGCCCATCCAGTAGTTACCCATGATCGGGCCCCACTGGTAGGCTGCGATGCCTTCGAAGTATTCGCCGCCGGTGCCGCCATGGTCATGGTTCATGCCCATTTCGTGGCCAATTTCGTGGGCGCCTGTCATGCCGATACCGTAGCCATAATCCCAGCCAGTGGCCGGGTTGCGGTACAAGGTGCCCGCTGCCGTGGTGCCGAAGGCGTGGATCGGGGCAAACGAGCGGCCGTCCTGGTTGACGAAGTTGATGATGCCGGTGCGCAGCTGGTTGGCCGAGCGCGCCGCGTTGTAGACCGCCAGGTTGGTCGTCACGTTCAGGTTGAGCATTGAGTACTGGTCGGCAATCGACTGCCAGGCGCGGTACATCTGTTCCTTGGTCACGCCATTGAGCGGGGTGGAGCCGCTCATCACCGCTGCCAGGTTCAGGTAGAACACATACGGGCTGCCCGGTTTGCTTTGCAGGGACAGGATGTCTTCATTCTGGTACGGGCCGATATGGCGGGCCTGGCGGTTGGCCATGGGGCTGTAGACCGGCGCGGCGACGCCAGCCAAGGCAATCACGGATGCGCTGCGCTTGTCCCGAAAATCAGGGTCCAGGTCGGGCACGATCTTCTTGATATCCACTTCGTTCAGCCACACCTTGCCGCTGGCATCGGTCGTGTATTCCCAGGCCTGTTTGGTATCGTATTTGACCAGATAACCATACACATTCTTGCTATTACCCTTGAGGACGAACACCGAGTTGGCCGTATCGACCGCGGTACCGGTGATGGACACCTTGCCGTCTTTTTCAAAGTAGTCGCGGATGTTGGCAGCAACGGTGTTGCCCTTCATCGAATGGACCACCATCGAACGGCTGTTGCTGCGCTGGGCGGCGAAGCTCTTGATCACCGAATCGACCGTGCCGATGTTGACGGCACCGGCGCTCGCGGGGGCAATCGCTGGCGCGGCGCTTTGCGCGAAGGCATTGGCCGAGAGCAGGGCGGCGGCAAGCAGGCTCAGGGAAATACGAGATGTCATGGGACTTCCTATCGTGTTCACGTGGGGAACGAGGGGAGGGCGCGGCGTGGATTCGGCGTTCCGATTTCCGAATAGACAACATTAACACGCGAATAATGTTGTGTATGTACAAAAGGGAGGCGTCAATGTGCCGAATTCGGCGTATTTCCCGTCGTGAAATATCCATTCATTTCACGCCACTTTATGAAATATTTGTTCAACTTTTTGGCGCGGGCCAGGCCGCGCCGTGACCACTATTGCCAGTGAAAGCGCGTGGGTGCGGGTAGGGAACTCTGGAGGGTGACGCGGCCGGAGTCGACCAGCGGTCCCAGGTGATCGGCCATGCCGGGACCAGGTTCGGGTGCATCGGGTCCCAGGGCCACGCCCACCCAGGCGTCGCGCCCGGCGTGCTTGGCAGCGTACAGGCATTGGTCAGCCATCTTGACTGCCTCTTCCCAGGTGTAGGCCTCGGGGTCGGTCTCGCGCACCGGGTAAGCGGCAAAGCCGATCGAGCAGGTTTTCTTGATCACCACGCCGTTGCCGAGGTCGATGCTCAGCTCGCGGATGGCGCTGCGCAGGTTGTTAGCCAGGAGGTCGGCGCAACTGCGGTCGGCATTGCGCGCCACGATCAGGAATTCCTCGCCGCCCCAGCGCACCACGAAGTCGGCATCGCGGCAAGCCTGACGCAAGGCAGCGCTGGCCTGCTGCAGTAACTGGTCGCCTGCCGCGTGGCCATAGGTATCGTTGACCTGCTTGAAATTGTCGAGGTCCACCATATAGAACATCAAGGTCGTGTTTTCCCCTTGGAGGGCAGTACCGCGCGAACGGTATTGACGGCTCACACGCGCCAGTTCATCGGGCATGGACAGGCCGAGGAAGCGGCGATTCTTCAAGCCGGTCAAGGGATCGACCATGCTCGCTTCCTGCAGCGCGGTGTTGGCTTTTTCCAGGTCCAGGGTGCGGGCGCGCACCAGGCTTTCCAGCTCCGTGTTCAGGCGCCGCAGGCGACCGGTGCGCCAGCGCATCAACAGCAACACCAGCACCGCCGCCGCCAGCACATACAGCGCAATGGCCCAGCGCGTGAGCCACCAGGGCGCCAGGATCACCACCTCGCGCATGCTCACCGGTCCCCATGCGCCCAGTCCTTGCGCGGCCCTTACCTCAAAGCGGAACTTGCCCGGTGGCAGACCCGTGTAGCGCGCCTCGCGGATATCGGTGCTGCGCCAGGCGTCCTCAAAGCCAAGCAGCCGAACCTGGGCGTGCACCTTCGCTTCATTGGTGTAGGCCGGCACGGCAAAGCGAAATTGCAATGTGCGCCTGTCCCACGCCACTTCGGGAATGGGCGCGGCCAGCGCGGTGCCGGTCCCGTCTTGCACGTGGAGGATGCGCGACTGGGGCGGGGGCAGGGGCGGCTGGGCGGCGTTGGCGTGGAAATGGGCCAGCCCGGTCGCCATGCCGAACCAGACATCGCCATTGGGGTCGGCCATAAAACCATTGGCAGCGGCATCATCGCTGGGCAGGCCTTCGCCGCGCCCGAAGGGTTCGACCAGGCCGTTCTGCCAACGCTTGGCGCCTTGCGCCGTGCCCAGCCAGAGCGCGCCATGGCTGTCGAAACCCATGGAATAGATATTGTCGGCCACCAGGCCACGCGGCTCATCGATCTGGGTGGCGCTTGCCAAGCCCTGCTCATTGACGGTGAAACGGGTCAGTCCGTGGATGTTCCAGTAGCTGATCCATAGTTCCCCCGTCGGCGAAAAAGCCAGGGTTTCCACCTGCAGTTCGCGCAAGCCATCGCTGGTGCCGTAGCGGCGCCAGGTGCTGCCATCAAAAAACGCCAGGCCGGTCGACCCGGCCACCCACAGCCGACCCTTGGCGTCATGGATTACCTGGTTGACCTGTTCTGTGGCTTCGCCCTTGGGCAGGGCGACCGGGGTATCGGTAAAGCTGCCGGCCTTGGCCGGATTGCGGGCAATGCGGTGCAAGCCATGGTTCTGGGTGGCCAGGTAGAGCGCGCCATCCGGGCCGAAGCTCATGGCGTTGACCGTGCTCGGTCCATCGATGGCGCTCAGCGGGACTGGCTTGAAGGTGCTGCTGCCCGGCGTGCGCAGCAGCAGGGCATTGCTCTCCTGCTTGGCGTTATTGCCAGCGACCCAGAGACTGCCATCGCTCTCTTCGGCAAAGGCATACAGGGACCGCTCTTCGGTGCCCGGTTCGGTGACCCAGCCGCTGGCACTGGCGTGGGCAATGCCGCGGTTGGTGCCGGCCCACAGCATGCCGTCGTGGGTGCGAAACACGGTCCACACCGTGTCCGAGGGCAGTGCCTGGCGCCGGGTGTGGGCGGTCCACTGCAGCCGACCCTGGAGCCGGTGCACGCCTTCCGAGGCCAGCCACAGATTGTGCTCGCGGTCGAACAGCATGGAAGTGATCCACTGGGTGGGCAAGCCCTGGTGCTCGGTGATCAGGTGGGTGCCGTGGTCGTCAAAGCGCACCAGGCCCATATTGGTGGGCGTCCAGACGCGGCCCTGTGCGTCGGCCAGCAACTGGTCGCGCGTAACGGAGGCGCCGGGCAGTTGGGCGCTCAGGTCTTCGGCTGGCGCGTCGAAGCTGGCCAGGCGCAGCAGCACGCGGCGCCCGCGTATCCAGATGCGGCCGCGCTCGTCCTTGAGCAGCGCGTGGGTCAGTTCGTTGGCGGAGCCGGGCGGCAGGGCACGCGCCTTCCAGGCGCCCTTGCCGATGCGCTGGAACAGGGTGCCGTCGGCGCTGGCAAGCGCTTCCTGGCCATCGGGCGAGATCCACACCACGCCCGGCTGTTTGGTCGGCAGGCCGGCCACCAGGGCGAGCTTGCCGGGTCGGCCTTCGTAAATACCGCTGGTGGTGGCCACCAGCAGATAGCCGTCGCGCGAGGCGGCCATCGCTTCGATGCGCTGCTGCGGCAAGATCAGGGCGGGAACGGCTTTGTCCGGACCGGTGCCGGACCAGGCCATGGCGCCTGTGGCATTGATCAGCCAGAGCCGGCCACCGGGCTCCAGATACATGGCGGCAATGCTGTCCGAAGCCAGGCCCTGGGCGGTGCCGAAGCGCTCGAAGCGGCTGCCGTCATAGCGGAACAGGCCATCTTCGGTGGCGACATACAGGAAACCGTCGGCGTCCTGGGCCATGCCGGTGACTGCCTGGTTGAGCAAACCCTGGTCGGGGCCGTAACTACGGAAGGTGTAAGCGCCTGGCGTATCGGCCGCCATGGCCGTTGGCATTCCGAGCAGCAGCAGGGCGCTCAGCAGGAAAGAATGGACGCAGCCAGCAAGGCGCACGAGGAAAGCACTCACAGTCACTCTTGTATCGAAGCAATAGGACCAGTATCAAGCCGCACCGTTGCGCAGTCAACGGAAAACCGTGCGGCTACAACAGTTTCCCCTACAACATTTTCACAGGGCAGAGGATCACGTAGAATGGGTCGATGCGCGATTGCCCGCACCGCAGGTTTGGTGCACGGCAGCAAAGGAGAATCATGAAGGAAGTCAAGAATGTCGCCGGACCGCAGCGCTTCACGCTGGCGGCGCGGCTCAAGAGTTTCAGTTATGCCTTCGAGGGTGTGTGGTTCATGCTCAAGACCCAGCACAACGCCTGGTTGCATGGTGTAGCGACCTTGTTGGTCATTGCGCTGGGGGTGTACCTGAAGGTCAGTGCCAGCGACTGGCGATGGTTGGCCGTTGCCATGGCCATGGTGTGGGTGGCAGAGACGCTCAACACGGCAGTGGAATACGTGTGCGACGTGGTCTCGCCGCACTACTCGGAAGCAGTCAAGCACGCCAAGGATATCTCGGCCGGCGGCGTGTTGATTGCCGCTGCCTGTGCGCTCTTGGTCGGTGTGCTGACGCTGCTACCGTATTTCCGATAGACCAAACTATTTCCATTGCTCGTATTCCACTGTACTTGCGAAAGCGAGTACCCATACCAGCGAAGCGCAGAGAAGGTATTGTTCATAGCGCAGACGTGGCATCGGTCCTCGCTTGCGCAAGGACAGTGCGGTGGAAAATCGAGGTCCGACCCCGAAGTCGGGGCAACATTAAAATAACGATTTATGGAGGAGCACAAGATGAAGTTGAAGTCTGTCGTGGTGCAATTGCAAGGGGCCCTGTTGCTCGCTGGTGGTTTGCTCGTCTCTGGTGCGGCTCTGGCGGCACCGGCCAAGAAAATGCCAGCGCCAACGGCAGCCGAGGCCGAGCGTTTTGTGCAGGATGCCGAGGCATTGTTGACCCGTCTCGATATCAATAGTGCTCGCGCCGATTGGGTGGGCCAGAATTTCATTACCGATGACACCGAGATGATCAGTGCCCAGATCGGCGAGCAGCGCTTGACGGCCGCCGGCGAACTGGCCCTGAAGGCACGCCGCTTCAATGGCCTCAAGCTGCCGGAAGCCACCGCGCGCAAGCTCAAGCTGCTGCAGCTGAGCCTGATGTTGTCCGACGCGGGAGACCGCGAGGCCTACACCCGCCTGGCCGCCGGCATGACCGGTTCCTACGGCAAGGCCAAGTATTGCCCAAAGCTGGCCGACGGTTCGGCCGGCACCTGCATGGCGCTGGGCGAGATGGAAAAGGTATTGGCCGAGAGCCGCGATCCGGCACGCCTGAAGGAAGTCTGGCTGGGCTGGCACAGCCAGTCGCCCGCCTACAAGGATAACTATGTGAAGTACGCTGCCCTGTCGAACAAGGGCGCGCGCGAAATGGGCTTTGCCGACACGGGCGCGCTGTGGCGCTCCGGCTACGATATGCCGCCCGACGCCTTCGCCGCGGAAATGGAACGCCTGTGGCAGCAAGTCAAGCCGCTCTACGATTCACTGCACACCTATACCCGCTACAAGTTACGCGAGACCTACGGCAAGGAGCTGGTACCGGCCAGTGGTCCGATTCCGGCCCAGTTGTTCGGCAATATGTGGAGCCAGAGCTGGAGCAATCTGTATCCGATCCTGAAACCTGCCAGCAACAAGGATGCTTATGACCTGGGCGCGACCCTGGTCGCACGCAAGACCAGCGCCCAGGACATGACCAAATACGCCGAGCGCTTCTATACTTCGCTGGGCATGGAGACGCTGCCGCCGACCTTCTGGACCCGCTCGCTGCTGACCAAGCCGCGCGACCGCGATGTGGTGTGCCACGCGTCGGCTTGGCCGATGGATGGGCTTGACGATGTGCGCATCAAGATGTGCATCACGCCAACCGAGGAAGACTTCACCACCATTCACCACGAGCTCGGCCACATCTATTACTACCTGGCTTACCGCAAGCAGCCCCACCTGTTCCAGGCTGGCGCCAATGATGGCTTCCATGAAGCGATTGGCGACACGGTGGCGCTGTCGATCACGCCCGATTATCTGAAAAAAGTGGGGCTGCGCGATACGGTGCCTGTCGGTGGCGACGATATTGGTCCTTTGATGGAACGCGCGCTGGCCAAGGTGGCCTTCATGCCGTTCGCCTACCTGGTCGACAAGTGGCGCTGGGACGTGTATGCCGGCAAGACCAAGCCCGCTGACTATGACAAGGCGTGGTGGGCCTTGCGCGAGCAGTATCAGGGTATTTCGCGTCCAGCACCGCTCAGCGCTGATGGTTTTGATGCAGGCGCCAAGTACCACGTGGCGGCCGACACGCCGTATGCGCGCTACTTCATTGCGACCATGCTGCAGTTCCAGTTCCACCGCGCGCTGTGCCGTGAGGCCGGTTACGTGGGGCCGCTCAACCGCTGCTCGGTGTTTGGCGACAAGAAGGCGGGTGCAAAACTGCAAGCCATGCTGGCGATGGGGGCGAGCAAGCCGTGGCAGGAAGCGCTCAAGGCCATGAGCGGCGAAGACCATATCGATGGCGGGGCCTTGCTCGAGTATTTCGCGCCGCTGAAAGTGTGGCTCGATGAGCAGAACAAGCTGATGGCAGCGGCTGGCAAGTAAGCAACCGAGGGCTCAGTGTCCCGCATCCCGCGCAGCTGTGCGCGCGATGCGGGATTTTTTATGCGTGTCCAGAATACTACCCCGCCGCCCCCCCCCCACACACACTGTCCTTGCGAAAGCGAGGACCCATGCACAGCTAGCTCAGCATGGGTCCTCGCTTTCGCAAGGACAGTGCGCGGGAATTTCGCAAGGACAGTGCGCGGGAATTTCGCAAGAACAGTGCGCGGGAATTTCACGCGTGGTCGGGATGCCGCCGGCCAGCTCGCTTTCGCAAGGACAGTGCGCGGGAATTTCGCAAGAACCGTGCGCGGGAATTTCACGAACAGTGCGCGGGAATTTCACGCGTGGTCGGGATGCCGCCGGCCAGCTCGCTTTCGCAAGGACAGTGCGCGGGAATTTCACGAACAGTGCGCGGGAATTTCTAGTGTGGTCGGATATGCCGCCAGCTACCTCGCTTTCGCAAGTTCGGTAGCGCGCTGTGTTCCTTGCTTCCAGCTCCCTTTTTTTATGTATGCATATTGGCTTTTTGGCAGCGAATTGGCTTACCATGCACATCCCGGCGGCCGAGGCACTTCGGCGCCCTACCTTGTCGATGGAGTCGCACGATGTTCGTTTCCCGCTTGAGCCTGGCCCTGCTCGCCAGCACCACCCTGTTTGCCCCCGCCACCTACGCCGCTGACACCGCCCAGGACGCCTTCGCGCGGCCCGCGCAACTGGTTGATATCGGCGGACGCCGCATGAACCTCCATTGCAACGGCACCGGCCCCGTGACCGTGATCCTGGATGCCCCGTCAGGCGACGCCGGCTGGACCTGGTTCCAGGTGCAGCCCGAGCTGGCCAAGCGCACCCGCACCTGCGCCTACGACCGCGCGGGCCTCGGTTTCAGCGACCCGTCCGGCCGCACCGGCAACGCCATCAATGCAGTTGAGGACTTGCACGCGCTACTGGGCGCGGCCGGCATCGCGCCCCCTTACGTGATGGTGGGCAGTTCCTACGGCGGCGGCATCGTACAGCTCTACAGCTACCGCTACCCTTCCGAGGTCAAGGGCCTGGTCCTGTCCGAAGCCCAGTTTGAAGATGAAACGTCGCGCTTGGTCAAGGCTTCCGGCGGCAAGCTGCAGCAGCTCTACGACCAAATGGCGGCCGGCGGCAAGGCTTGTGCGGCCCAGGCGGAGATCGGCTTCGTGCCCGGCTCCGAGCTGTGGAATAACTGCATCGGTCCGGTCGCACCGAACCATGGACGCGCCCTGGGCGCTGCCCGCATTGCCGTGGAGCGGGCACCTGCGCACTGGCGCGCCGCCGAATCGGAAAATACCCACATGGAGGAGGGAGACAATGCGCTGCGCGCCGCCCGCAAGAGCTGGGGTGACTTGCCCGTCATCGTCCTGACCCGTGGCCTGCCGCAATACGCCATCCCGAATCGCCCACAAAGCCCGACCAACAAGGCGATGGAAGCTGAAAACGTGCTTGTTCAGAAAGAAATGGCCGCCTTTTCCACCCGCGGCAGCCAGCGCGTCGTGCCCGGCTCCCACCATGTGATCCACCTGGAACAGCCGCAAGCCGTGGTGAAAGCGGTCAATGATGTGGTGGATATGGTCACGCGCTAGGCAGTGTTCGCTTTATGTGGGGTAACCGACATACTCCACACCAAAAGAGTAGGATAACGACACCAACGCATCTTTTTTTCGTTGGAGTCGGTCATGAAAGCTTGTTCTCTGGTGGTGTTGCTCCTAGGCGCATATGCGGGGAGCGCGCTTGCCCAGAGTGAACGCCTGTACCGCTACGCTGCGCCGGCAATTGCCACAAAGCAGGGAATAGTCATTATCGATGCCAGCAACCTGCTCGAATCCGGCAGCACAGACAGCGCCACCCGCGTGTTCGGTTTTCCTGGGAAACGCATGGGCTTGGAGAATGTGGGCGATCCGCGGCCTTTTGGCCTGAGCGGTCTGGACCGAGATGCGCTCAATAGCCGTGCCTGGGGCATGTCGGTCGGCCTGCAGAGCGGCCCCTTGAGCCTGCGCGTGGCGCACCAGAACAAGAATGTGGCCAAGGTGGCGCCAGCGATGCCCTTGGGCACGCGTACCGACGCCAAGAATACCGTCATTGCCGCCGATGTGGACCTTGGTCTCGTCAAGGCCTACACCGCCTACAGCGCCAATCGCGGCTGGGGCAGCTCGCCGTTGTGGAATCCCGACAATCCGTATGGCGCGGGTATGGCCACCTCGCCATCGACCGACAGCCGCGATGTGCTGGTCGGCGTAGCTGTTCCCATGGGCCGCACCACGCTGCTCGCTTCGTTTGTACGCAAGAATGACCGTGACCTGGCCAACCGCGATGTCGACCAGATGGCTTTTGGCGGCACCTACACGCTCTCGCGCAGCACCGATTTTTATACCGCCTATTCGCGCACGCAAACGCGCGCCATTGCCGGTGTGCCGGTGATCTCGACCAGGGGCTCCTCAGCCCTAAACGTGGGCATGCGCCATTCTTTCTGATACGGGCACGCCCAGATCCAATCCCTGGGCCAGCAACGCGGCAAATGCGTTTGCCGTCAGCGGCCGGCTAAACAGATAGCCTTGTGCCTGGTCGCAGTCGTGGTCGCGCAGATACGCCAGTTGTTCGACCGTTTCCACGCCTTCGGCAATGACGTTCAGGCGCAGGCTGTGGGCCAGAGAAATAATGGCGCGCACCACGGCCGCGCCATCTTCTTCGAGCGTGATGTCGCGCACGAAGGATTGGTCGATCTTGAGCACATCAATCGGGAAGCGGCGCAAATAGGACAGGCTGGAGTAGCCGGTGCCAAAGTCGTCGATGGCGATGTTCACACCCAGTTGCTTCAGTTCGCGCAGCACGCTGATGGCGTGTTCGACATCGGTCATCACCATGCTCTCGGTTAGTTCCAGTTCCAGCAGTGCCGGTTCCAGCCCGCTTTCATCCAAGATCATGGCGATGTCGTGGACCAGGCCTTTTTGCGTGAACTGGCGCGGCGACAGGTTCACTGCCAGGCGCAGCCGGCCCAGGCCAGCCTGTTGCCAGGCGCGCGTTTGGGCGCAGGCGGCGCGCAAGACCCAGGCGCCAATCGGGATGATCAAGCCCATTTCCTCGGCCAGGGCAATGAAGCGCGAGGGAGCAATCGTGCCGTGCACAGGATGGTTCCAGCGCAGCAGCACTTCCATACCGACGATGCGTCCGCTGTCCATGTCGATTTGCGGCTGGTAGTGCAGGCTGAACTGGTCGCGCTCAAGCGCGTGGCGCAGGTCCGCTTCAATTTCCAGGCGCTGCAAAGTGCGCTCGCTCATGGCTGCGGTGTAGAACTGGCAGCCGTTGCGGCCCAGTTCCTTGGCGCGGTACATGGCAATGTCGGCGTGCTTGGTGAGCATGTCGGCGCTGTTGCCGTCGCCCGGATAGACGGCAATGCCGATGCTGCAGGTGAGGAAAAATTCGTGGGACTGTATCATCATCGGCATGGCAATGGCTGCGCTCACAGCCTGCACCACCTGCATGCTGGCGTCACGCCCGCTGCCCGAAGGCAGCACCAGCACGAATTCATCGCCGCCCATGCGCGCGACCGTGTCGCCTTCGCGCACCGCCAGCTTCAGGCGTTCGGCCAGTTGCTTGAGCAAGGTGTCGCCCGCTTCATGGCCCAGGGTGTCGTTGACGAACTTGAAGCGGTCCAGGTCAACGAACACTACCCACAGTTCGCTCTCTTCGTGGGCGGCGCTGGCGATGGCGCGCTCGAGGCGGTCAGTCAGCAGGTTGCGGTTGGCCAGGCCCGTGAGGGCGTCGTGGCGGGCCTGGTATTCGAGTTCGGCTTCGTAGCGCATGATGGCGCTGATGTCGTACTGGGCCACCACGAAGTTGACGATGGCGCCGGTGTCGTCGCGCACGGGCGAGATGTACAGGTCGTTCCAGTAGCCGGTGCCGTCCTTGCGGTAGTTGCGCAGCACGGCGTGGCCTTCGCGCCGCTCGCGCAAGGCGGCGCTGATTTCTTCGAGGTTCTGGTTGTCCTGGCTGGCCCCTTGCAGCATGCGCAGGCTCTTGCCCAGCACTTCGGCGGCGCTGTAGCCGGTGATCGACTCGAAGGCCTTGTTGACGTATTCAATGGCGTAGTCGGGCGCTTCGGCGCTGCAGATGATGACGGCGTTGGTCGACACTTCGATCACTTGTTCGCGCAGGCGCAGGGACTTTTCCGTGCGTACGCGTAGCGCCAGGTCGCCCGCCAGGCGGTTGTTGTCGCGCGAGAGGGCCAACGTGCGTTCGCGTCGCGAGACCAGGCAGTAGATGGCGCCGGCCGCCAATAGGCTGGACAAGACGCCGCCGAGCAGGGCGTACAGCGAGCCGCTGTGGGTGGCCATGAAGGGCTGGGGCGTCTGGCTCACCTCGATGTACCAGGGACGGCCTGCGACATCGAAATTGCCGTGTTCGGGCGGGCTGTGATCAAACAGCAGCCAGGCCGGCAGCAGCGATGTGCGGGGCGGCAGGGGGCTGGCCGGACCGTCGCGAAATACCAGTTCCGATTCCACAGGCGCCGAGGCGCCATAAATACTCACGCCGATGCCGGGGGTATGGAGGAAGCGACCACTGGCCAACAGGGTCTGGCACAGGCGATCGGCGCGAAACACGACAGCGGTTTCGCCAACCACGGCGCGCAGGCGCTCGGTCTCGGTGTCGAGCGGCGCGCCGCGCCAATACACTGGTGTGAGCACCAGAAAGCCTGTGTGTTCGGTCGGCGCCTGGGCCAGTGCCAACAGGCCAGTGGCGCGCGAGCGACCACTGCGGCGCGAGGCCAGGCGGGTGGTCATCTGGGCGTCGGTGCGCCCTGTGTCGAGCCCGAGCGCGGCGGCATTGCCGGCTAAGGGTTCAATGTATTCGACCACATTGTAGGCATCGCGCACGGCCGCAGGGCGCTGTACGCCATCGACAAATTCGGTGATCTGGAAGCCTGGATGGCTGCGCTGGTGCTCCGCCTCGTAGCGAGCGCGCTCGGCGCCAGCTACCAGGCGGTTGTAGCTGAAGGCCTGGATTTCCGGGTAGCGGCTCAGAAGAGGGATGGTAAACGTGGCGAACTGGCTGGCGTTGACGGTGCCGACGGTGCGAAACAGCTGGTTCACCACCAGGGCTTGCTCCAAGGCGTCCCCAAAACCGCCGCTGACAGCTGCGATGCGCAAGGTGGCCGCTTCGTGGAAGCGGGCCCTGGCCGTTTCAGTTTCTTCGCGCCGCAGCGAGGCGAACAGCAGTGCCGTCAAGAGCAGCCCGCCGAGCAGGGTCAGGGCGGCCGAGACCGATACCGAGAGGCGTATCCATCGGAACATCAGCTTCATGGCGAACCTTTACAGGCGGGAAGGGAATATTGTCAATATATGCCTGCCCCCCCGAAAACGTACGTTCGCTACCGAACATACAGACTTGAGCTGGTGAAATATATTGCGCTATGGAAGGAGGCACACCGTGCTACCCTGTCCACCACTTACCCCCACGCCGCTGGAAGCAGAGGCATCTTATATGCCCAGTCGTCACGATCCGAATCAAAACCATTTACTCGCCGCCATGCCCGAGGCTGAGTACGCCCGACTTGCCCCCCACCTCGAGCTCTTGCCCATGTTATTGGGCGATGTACTCTACGAATCGGGTGGAAAGCTGCAGTATCTGTATTTTCCAACTACAAGCATTGTCTCCCTGCACTATTTGCTCGAGAACGGCGGTTCCTCCGAGATTGCCGGCGTCGGCAATGAGGGTGTGCTAGGCGTGTCCTTGTTTATGGGGGGCAACACCACTCCCAGCCGCGCCATTGTGCAGACCGGTGGACACGGTTACCGCATTCCTGCCCAGTTGCTGGTCGACGAATTTGACCGTGGCGGCCCCGTCATGCGTCTATTGCTGCGCTATACCCAGGCCTTGCTGACCCAGATGGCGCAAACGGCGGTGTGCAACCGCCATCACACGGTGGAACAGCAATTGTGCCGCTGGTTGCTCCTGACGCTAGACCGCCTGCCAGACCGCGAGCTGACCATGACCCAGGAATTGATTGCCAATATGCTGGGCGTGCGGCGCGAAGGCGTGACCGAAGCGGCAGGGCGCTTGCAGGGCTATGGCTACATCAGTTACCGGCGCGGCCATATCAGCGTGCTCAACCGCCAGGGACTGGAGCGCGATGTCTGCGAATGCTATGGCGTGGTCAAGAAAGAATTTGCCCGCTTGTTGTCCGACGTACGCCAGCGCCAGGAGGGCCTGCCATCATGATGAAACCTTTCCCCAAACTCAGTGTCGAGCGTTTGATCCTGACTGGCTTTGGCGCCACCTTGACCGTGCTGCTGTTGGTGGGCTCGATTGCGCTTAACTACGCGGTCGATTCGCAGGGGGCGGTCAACCTGATCAAGGCCAGCATCGGACTGCTGCTGCTGTTTCTGGCGCTGTTGTTTGCCCAGGTACGCTCCGGCTTGGCAGAGCGCAAGGAAGCAGAGCGGGCCTTGCAGGAAGGCCCCATGCTCAAGGCGGGCGCCTTGCAGGTGGCCATTTTCAACAGCGTCAATTTTTCCAGCATCGCCACCGATGCGCTGGGCGTGATCCAGATCTTCAATGTCGGTGCCGAGCGCATGCTGGGCTACACCGCCTCCGAAGTGGTGGACAAGCTGACGCCAGCGAATATTTCGGATCGCCATGAACTGGTCACGCGTGCTGCCAGCTTGACCCAGGAAATGGGGGAGTCCATTCGCCCGGGTTTCGAGGCCATGGTCTACAAGGCCATGCGCGGGCTGGAAGATATTTACGAACTGACGTATATCCGCAAGGATGGAAGCCGCATTCCGGCCCTGGTGTCGGTGACGGCCTTGCGCGACCCAGAGGGCAAGGTCATTGGTTACCTGCTGATCGGTACCGACAACACGGTGCGCAAGCAGGCCGAGGAAGAAAAGGCCTTGCTTGATCAGCGGCTGCGCGACCAGCAGTTCTATACCCGCTCCTTGATTGAGTCGAATATCGATGCCCTGATTGCGGCCGATCCGCGCGGCATCATCAGTGATGTCAATTCGCAGATGGAGCAGTTGACCGGATGCACGCGCGACGAATTGATCGGCGCGCCGTTCAAGAATTATTTTACCGAGCCGGAACGGGCCGAAGAGGGCATTGCGCGCGTGCTGCGCGAAGGCAAGGTCACCAATTATGAATTGACGGCCCTGGCGCGCGATGGCAAGCAGACCGTGGTGTCGTACAACGCGACCACTTTCCACGACCGCGACCGCAAGCTGCAAGGCGTGTTTGCAGCAGCGCGCGACGTCACCGAGCGCAAGATGTTTGATTCGGCCTTGCAGGAGACCAATGTGGCGCTGGAGCAGGCCAGGGCAGCGGCGGACAAGGCCAATCGCGCCAAGTCCGAGTTCCTCTCGTCCATGAGTCATGAGCTGCGCACGCCGCTCAATGCCGTGCTCGGATTTGCGCAGTTAATGGCCTCGGAAGTGCCCGCGCCACCGCCGCACCAGCAGCGCTCGATCGACCAGATCCTCAAGGGCGGCTGGTATTTGCTGCGCCTGATTAACGAGATCCTGGACCTGGCGATGATCGAGTCGGGCAAGGTGATGATGTCGCAGGAATCAATGTCCTTGACCGAGGTCCTGCTCGATTGCCAACACATGATAGAGCCGCAAGCGAGCAAGCGCGGCATCCGCCTTGAATTGCCGCGCCAGGACCAGCGCCATTTCATCCACGCTGACCGCACGCGCGTGAAACAGGTGCTGATCAACTTGCTGTCGAACGCCATCAAGTACAACGTGGCAGGTGGAACCGTGGTTGTTCAGTGCAGTCACGCGGGCGCCGGTCGCCTGCGCATAGGCGTGAAAGATACTGGCATTGGCCTCACGCCGGAACAGGTGGGGCATCTGTTCCAGCCGTTTAATCGCCTGGGCCAGGAAAATCAGTCAGAAGAGGGTACGGGCATCGGCCTGGTGGTGACCAAGCAACTGGTCGAGCTGATGGGCGGCGAGATCGGAGTCGACAGCCAGGTTGGCGTGGGCTCCCTGTTCTGGGTGGAGTTTGCCACCTCGGAAGCACCCACCTTGCTTCTGGAAGAAATTGACGATGCGGCGCTCGAGCGGCGCAAGGCCTCCAAGCGTGACCCGAACGAGCAACCCACCTTGCTGTACGTGGAAGACAATCCGGCCAATCTGGCGCTGGTCGAGCAATTGATAGCGCGCAGGGGCGACTTGCGCCTGATTAGCGCGATCGATGGTTCGCTGGGGGTGGAACTGGCGCGCGCCTACTTGCCCGATGTGATTCTGATGGATATTAATTTGCCGGGTATTAGTGGCTACGACGCCCTGTATCTGCTCAAGGACGATGCGCTGACGCGTGGTATTCCAGTGATGGCCTTGTCCGCCAATGCCATGCCACGCGATGTGGAGAAAGGCTTGGAAGCGGGTTTTTACCGCTATCTGACCAAGCCGATCCGCGTGCGCGAATTCATGGCCGCGCTGGACGAAGCGCTGGACCATGCCGCAAGCCAAGCTACTCTTATCCCGGCCGATACCGGCCTGTAATCTGCAAGTGCAGCACCACTGAAAGCAAGTATGTTAGAAGCCTCCGAAATTCGTAACGCCAGCATCCTGATCGTGGACGACCAGGAAGCGAACGTCCTGCTGCTCGAGCAGATGCTGCAAAATTCCGGCTACACGCGCATCACCACCACCCAGGACCCCACGACCGTGGTGGGCTTGCACCAGCAGCACCGCTATGATTTGATCCTGCTTGATCTGCAGATGCCGGTCATGGATGGGTTTGCGGTGCTCGAAGCGCTCAAGGTGGTGGACCCGGGTGGTTACCTGCCTGTGCTGGTGATTACGGCCCAGCCCAACCACAAATTGCAAGCGCTCAAAGCCGGCGCCAAGGATTTTGTCAGCAAGCCGTTTGACCTGGTCGAGGTACAAACCCGGATTCACAACATGCTCGAAGTGCGGCTGCTGTACCGCCGCCTGGCCGACTACAACCGCCAGCTTGAGCAGACCGTGCTCGATCGCACGGCGGAGTT
>JBJMVX010000232.1:0-12643 GCA_045810445.1 Massilia sp. | reverse complement strand
GACATTCAGAATATCGCCGAGAGCCTCAGCGCCAAGCACATCCTGTTCGTGATGGATGCCTGCTACAGCGGGCTCGGTTTAACGCGCGGCGGCGGCGCTGGCGGCTACCTGCGCGATAATGCGCGCCGCGTGGGACGCCAGATGCTAACTGCTGGCGGCACCGACCAACTGGTGTCCGATGGTGGCCCGAACGGCCACTCGGTATTCACCTGGACGCTGCTGCAAGGCCTGGGCGGCAAGGCCGACTTGAATGGCGATGGCATCATCACCGCCACCGAGCTGGCAGCCTACGTGGCCCCGGCTGTGGCGAGCGTGTCGAACCAGACGCCGGCCTTCGGCAGCCTGCCCGGATCGGAAGGGGGCGACTTCGTGTTCGAACTGCCAGCCGAAACCGAATTTCTCAGCCTGCAAAGTACCCAGTTGTCGAACGACGCGATTGCGCTCAATTCACGGCTTGACGCGGCCCGTCCAGAAGCGCCCAAGGTCGAGACCAAGCCTGGCGTAGTGCCGGCGCCGGCTCCCGTGGCGCCAGTGGTGATCAAGGATTTGCAGGGCAAGGAGCAGAAGCTGGTGGCGCCCGTGGCGGTGCCTTCGTCCATGCGTCAGCTGGCGCAGCGCGCCAACGACCGCGGCCTGCAGCTGTACAAAGAGAAGCAGTACGCGGAAGCGGAAGCGCAATTTACCGAGGCCCTCAAATTGCGGCCCGACTTTGCGCTTGCGGCCAATAACCTGGGCTTCGTGTTCTTCAAACAGGAAAAGTACAAGGAAGCGGCGCGCTGGTTCGACAACACCGTGAAGATTGATCCTTCACGCGCCATCGCCTACCGCAACCTGGGCGACGCCCACGTGCAGGCGGGCGACAAGGTCAAGGCCAAGGCGGCCTATGAAACCTATCTGGCGCTCGCGCCTGCCGGCAGCGGCGCCGTCTACGTCAAGCAGCAGCTGGAAAAACTGTAAGCTGCCTTAGGGCGAGACCAGCACTTTTTCAATGAAGTGTTCGGTTTCGCCGAAGCAGGAACTGGGCACGCCCTTGTGCTGGGCGTAGGATAGCACCACGCGCTTGCCGGTGGCAGCCATTAAGTCCTTGGCCACTTGCTCGTCGCGTACTGAAAAGGCAAAGCGTTCGGGAATCGCGCCGGGCATGCTCGAGAGCAGGATTTCGCCTTCCCAGGTCTTGCACACCCAGCCCTTCTTGGAAAACTTTTGCAGGTAGCCGGCCCGTTCGCCTTCGGAATACGACCAGCTCAGGGTGAACCAGGTGTACAGGGCAAACAGGGCGATGGCTGCCGTTATCAGGGACAGCAGCACAAGCAGTACGCGTTTAGGCAAGGTCATATTGGCAATGGTTGGTGGAAGGGCGCGCCCATTGTGCCAGTCCTGTTGAAATTATCAAGCTGTCATGCATGCCGCTTTTTATAGCGCAGCGAGGACCACAGCGACACCAGGATGAAGGCCACGCCGGACAGACCGGTGATCCACTCTGGAATCTCGTACTCCACGCTGGCAAACATGATCAGGGCCAGGATGCCAATGGCGTAGTGGGCGCCGTGCTCGAGGAAGACGAATTCGTCGAGTGTGCCTTTTTCGACCAGGAAGACGGTCAGGGAACGCACGAACATGGCGCCAATGGCCAGGCCCAGCATGATGATGACGACGTCATTGGTGATGGCAAACGCGCCAATGACACCATCGAAGCTGAACGATGCATCCAGTACTTCCAGGTAGAGGAAACCGCCGATGCTGCCGCGCGAAATCATTTTGCCGATGGTGGGATCGGCTTCTTCTTCCTCCAGCAGGCCGCTGATCCAGTCCACACCCACATACACGGCCACACCCATCATGCCCGCTGCCAGCACACTGAGCTTTTGCGCTTCCGGCACCAGGCGCATGGCCGCGTAGGAGGCACCCAAGGCGATGAGGATGGCCAGGCCTTCGCTACCGAGTTGGCCCACTTTCTCTTCGATCCATCCCAGCCAGTGAAGTTCCTTTTCTTCGTCAAACAGAAAGTTAAGAAAGACCAGTAACAGGAAGGCGCCACCGAAGGCGGCCACCTGGGCATGGCTGGCTTTAAGGTGGTGGGCATATTCGGCCGGCGTGTTGATGGCCATATGCCAGACGTCGATCATGCCCAGGCCGGTGGCCACGGCCACGATCAGCAGGGGAAACAGCAGGCGCATGCCAAACACGGCTACCAGGATGCCGACCGTGAGGAAGAGCTTGCGCCAGAAATCGTCCCAGTGGCGCAGCACGGTCGCGTTGACCACGGCATTATCAAACGAGAGCGACACCTCCAGCACGCCCAGGACAGCGGCAATCCACATGGCATTGAGCACCCCCGCCATACCGCTGCGGGTGTAGCCCCACCAGGCAGCCAGTCCCAGGAGGACAATGGTGACAATGAACGAGAGACGGAAATGCTTCATGGACCTTCCTTTCAATAGGGGCGAATGCGACGTTGGCAGAGTTTAACCGCTGGCGGGCCAGGGCGGCGCATTGACAGTGGCCGCAGGGGCGGTCATCTGCGATAATTCCGCGCAGCATCTACTCTAGAAAGCACGTCCATGGATATTACTTACCTCATCACACCGGTGTTGACCTGGTTGGTCGTCGGTCCCATCAAATTTCTGATCAATAGCGCGCGCCAGCGGCGCTGGGCCTTCAATCTGGTCGGCAATGGCGGCTTTCCCAGCAATCACAGCGCCGTTGTGAGCAGCATGGCGACCCTGATTGCCCTGCGCGAAGGCATGGGCAGCGGTGCTTTTGGGGTCGCGGTGACCCTGGCTTTCATCGTCATGATCGACGCCAACAGCTTGCGTCAGCACGTCGGGCGCCAGGCCGCAGCGATCAACCGCCTGGCTGGCGACGAGGCTAGCCACACCCATCTGCGCGAGCGCATGGGGCACACCCTGGTGGAAATTGGCGGCGGTATTTGCACCGGTATTGCCATGGGTTTTGCCCTGTTTAGCCTGTTCGAGCGGCTCTGAGTCGCTGAACTGACAGGAAAGTTGCCACGTTTCAAGTGGCGAAAAATGCAGTTCGTCGCCAAAAAACGCACTTCAGTCATCGAATACTGCAATCGGCGGGGTCCTCAATTGACCTGGTCACACGGCTCGGGGATACTCGTCCGTTAGGTATTTTTATTTATTATTCCGGAGAATTCACATGCTGCGCAAAACATTCCTTGTCCTCGCCATCGCGTCGGCGCTCGCCGCCTGTAGCAAGCCGACCGATGCGGGTAAAAAGGGTGGCAAGGACAGCAAGAGCGACAAGCCCGCCGTTCAGCTGAGTATTTCTCCGGAAGACACGCTGACCCTGCAAACGAACGCGTTGGCCTCCGGTCCGGTTGTCACCGGTTCCGTGCAGCCCGAGCGCAAGGCCGACCTGCGCGCCGAGGTGTCGGCAGTAGTGTTGCAAGTATTGAAAGAAAACGGTGACATCGTGAAGCAGGGCGATGTGTTGGTCAAGCTGGACGAAACAGCCATCCGCGACAGCCTGAGCTCGGCCGATGCCTCCGCCCGCAGCGCCGCCCAGGCCCTGGACCAGGCTGACCGCCAGCTGGCGCGCATGAAAACCCTGCGCGCTTCCGGCATGACCTCGGCCCAGGCCATGGACGACGCTGAAGTGCGACGCAATACCGCCGCCAGTGAAGTGGCAGCTGCCCATTCGCGTGCCGCCACCGCTCGCCAGCAACTTTCGCGCACAGCCGTGCGTGCCCCGTTTGACGGGGTGGTCAGCGACCGCAAGGTCTCGGCCGGCGACACCGCATCCCCAGGCAAGGAATTGGTCAAGGTCATCGATCCAGCCAGCATGCGGTTTGAAGGCCGGGTCTCGGCCGATCGTATCGCCGAAGTAAAGGTTGGCCAGCCGGTCAGTTTCCGTGTCAATGGTTATGCCGGCCAGGAATTCCGTGGCAACGTCAAGCGGGTCGATCCTGCTGCCAATGAAGTGACACGCCAGGTGGAAGTGCTGGTGGCCTTCGCTCCCAACTCCCAGCGTCCGCGCGTCTCTGGCCTGTACGGTGAAGGGCGCATCGAGTCCGAAAGTGCGCCGGCACTGATGTTGCCGGAAGGCGCACTGGTAAAAGCAGGCGACAAGGCCTATGCCTGGCGCATCAAGGGCAATGTTCTGAACAAGGCGGAACTGGTGATCGGCACGCGCGACCAGCGTACCGGCAACTACGAAGTGCGTAGCGGCCTGGCCGTCGGCGACATTGTGCTGCGTACCCCAAGTTCCGCATTCAAGGATGGCCAGAAGGTTGACCTGGTGGCGCCCCGTGTGGCCAGCGCTGCCAGCACGGTCAAGCCGGTTGCCGTGCAGGAGAAATAAGCCATGTTCCTTTCCGACTTCAGTATCAAACGGCCGATCGCCACGATCGTGCTGATCATTGCCATGATGTGCCTGGGCCTGCTGGCCCTGTCCAAGTTGCGGGTCAACCAGAACCCGGACGTGGAAGTGCCCTTCATCATTGTGAACATTCCTTACCCTGGCGCTTCGCCCGACACGGTTGAGCGCGAAGTGGTCAACCGCATCGAGAAATCCTTCCAGAGTATTGCTGGCGTCACGGAAATCAATGCCAGCGCCAATGAAGGCAATGCCAACTTCTTCATCCAGTTCGGTTTCAACAAGAACCTGATCGAAGCGTCCGACGAGGTGCGTAACGCCATCGCCGCCGTGCGCTACAAGCTGCCAACGGAAATGCGCGAGCCTATCCTGCAGCGCGCCGATCCTTCGTCCGAACCGGTGATGTCGATGGCCCTGTCCTCGTCCACCCAAACGCACGCGGAAATTTCGCGCATGGCAGAAGACGTCATTGCCGACCGCATGCGCGGTGTTGATGGCGTGTCCATCGTCAACGTCGGCGGTTCGCTCAAGCGTGAATTGTCGGTGCTGCTGCGCGCGGCCAAGCTGCGTGAATACAATGTGTCAGTGGGCGAAGTGGTGCTGGCGCTGCGCAACCAGAACACCAATGCACCGGTGGGCAAGGTACGCGGCAACCTCGACGAGCAAAGCATCCGCCTGGTCGGGCGCATCGAGTCGCCCGCTGAATTCGAGCAGATTGTCATCAAGCGTCGCGGCGACGAGATCGTGCGCCTGGCACAGGTAGCGGAAATTCGCGACGGCTTTGCAGACATCAACAGCCTGTCGATCCGTAGCGGCAAACCCAACGTGGGGATTTCGGTCAGCCGCTCCAAGGATGCCAGCACGGTTACCGTGGCCAAGCGCATCCGTGATCTGATCAAGGAAATCGCCAAGGAACTGCCAGCGGGCACCAAGCTGGAAGTCGTCGACGATGGCGGTGACCGCTCGCAGCGCAGCCTGAATAACGTCATTGAATCGCTGATCTTTGGCGCCGTGCTCACCATTTTCGTGGTGTACGCCTTCCTCAATTCCTGGCGTTCGACCCTCATTACCGCCTTGTCCCTGCCAACGTCGGTGATTGCTGCCTTCATTGCGGTGTGGTTATGTGGCTTTACGCTGAACTTCATGACGCTGCTGGGCTTGTCACTGGCCATCGGGGTGCTCATTGATGATGCGATCGTGGTGCGGGAAAATATTGTGCGCCACATGGAGCGCGGATCGGACCGCCGCACGGCGGCGCTGGAAGGCACGGCAGAGATCGGCCTGGCAGTGGCAGCGACCACCTTTTCCATTATTGCCGTGTTCATTCCGGTGGCCTTCATGCCAGGTATTTCCGGCGAATGGTTCCGTCCGTTTGCGCTGACGGTGACTTGCTCGGTCCTGGTCAGTCTGGTCATTTCCTTCACGCTCGATCCGATGCTGTCGGCCTACTGGGGGGACCCTCCCGGGCACCACCATGCGCCGAAAAAAGGCTTGAGCAAATTGCTGGGCCACTTTAATGTCTGGTTCGACCATCAGGCCGACCGCTATGGCCGCATCATTGCCTGGGCGCTGCATCACCGCAAATCGATGGGCGTGCTGGCGTTTGCTACCTTCGCTGGCGCCATCTTCCTGCAAGGGACAGTCGGCGGCTCCGATTTCTTGCCGAAATCGGACTCCGGCATGTTGCTCATTACCGTGCGTACCCCAGCCTCGTCCAGCGTGGAATATGCACGCCTGAAGCTGGAAAAAGCAGCCGAATTGGCGCGCACCATTGCCGAGACCAAGGAAACGAACAGCCGCATCGATGCCAGCGGCGGCCGCGTACGTGTGGACATCGGCAAGAAAAACACCCGCAAACGCAGCGCCAAGGAAATCGCGGTCGAGCTGCGCGAAAAGGTCAAGTCGCTCGTTGGTGCCGAATACGTGGTGCTCGATGATTTGAACAATGGTGCACGCAAGCCGATCCAGATTGAATTTACCGGTCCGGACTCGCGCAAGCTGCTGGAAATTGCCAACGGCTTCATGGAAAAGCTGCGCAATGTGCCAGGCGCGGTGGATGTTGGCCTGTCGGAACAGGACCCCAAGAATGAATTGCAGATTGAACTCAATCGCGGCCTGGCCAATTCCATGGGCATTTCGGTCAATGATGCTGCGCAAGCCTTGCGCGTGGCCTTCGCTGGTGTTGAAGTAGGCGACTGGGTTGATCCGACGGGTGAGTCGCGCGATGTTGCCGTGCGCCTGCATCCAGACGACAGGGTCAATGCCGAGAACATTGAGCGCCTGCCCATTGCCGTCACGGGAACGACCCAGATGGTCCCGCTGGACCAGATTGCCACCATTTCCATGGGCAAGGGCCCATCAGGGATCGAACACAAGAACGGCAAGCGCACCATTGCGGTGTCGGCCAATGCACAGGGCCGTTCCAGTGGCGAAGTGACAGCTGACGCCATGGCGCTGGCCAAATCCTTCGATTTCCCGCCCGGTTACGGACTGGAATTGGGCGGCGCTGGTCAGGATCAGAAGGAATTGTTTACCCAGATGATCATTGCTCTGTTGTCCGGTATCGGTTTGATGTACCTGATTCTCGTCATTCAGTTTGGCTCCTTCACCGCGCCGCTGGCCGTCATGATTTCCTTGCCATTGTCCCTGATTGGCGTGGTACTGGCTCTGTTGGCAACCGGTCAAACACTCAATCTGATGAGCATGATTGGCATCATCATGCTGATGGGTCTGGTTGCGAAGAACGCGATTCTGTTGCTCGACGCGGCGCGCAAGCGCGAGGCGGAAGGCTTCTCGCGCGAAGATGCCTTGATGGACGCCGGCCGCATGCGACTGCGTCCGATTCTGATGACCACCTTTGCCCTGATTGCCGGCATGTTCCCGGTCGCCTTGGGACTAGGCGAGGGCGGCGAATTCTATCGTCCGCTGGCCATCGCGATTATTGGTGGGACTATCACCTCGACCATCCTGACCCTGCTGGTCGTGCCTACTTTCTATGACAGTATTGAAATCAAGCGTGATCACCTCGGTGAAAAATTCAAGCGCCGGGTCGCCCGCTTTACCGCGGTGCCTGCATTCGTGGCCACCTTGTTGGAGTTCGTCCTGTTCCTGACTTTCTCCCGCTTCATCTACCGCATGGTCATGTCCGCGGTGCGTTTTGTAATTGGTCGTAGCAAAGCCGCGCCGGCCGCACCTAAGCCGGCAGTTGTTGCGCTGAACAAGGGCTAAGCTCGGCGCTTAGGTTCAATGGAAAGGCCCGCAGCTGCGGGCCTTTTTGCATTAGCGCTGCTGGCTTCCATCCCTGGGTGGCGATTGACGGCCAGTGTCAGTCGCGCCAGTGCCTGAGGTGCCTGAGGTGCCCGAGTTTCCAGAGGTGCCCGACGTGCCTGAGGTGCCCGACGTGCCTGAGGTGCCGGACGTGCCCGACGTACCCGATGTTCCACTGCCCGTCGTGCCTGAGGTCCCTGACGTTCCCGAGCTGCCCGAGGTGCCCGTGCCGCCAGTGCTGCCCGGCGTTCCTGTTGCACCGGAGGTGCCGGTGCCGCCATTGTCACCCGTTGTGCCGGTTCCGGTTGCGCCTGTCCCGGTAGTGCCACTGGTGCTCCCCGTGCCACTGGTTCCACCAGCCGCGCCCGTGCCAGTGGTGCCAGAAGTGCCAGACGTGTTGGCGGGTGTGTTGGCGTTGCTGTCGTTGGTAGTGGTGGCATCGTTGCGTTTGCAAGCGCCCAGCATGGACGCCAGCAGCGCTGTTGCCAGCAGGATTTTTGGTGCGCGTGAAAGTGCGTTCATCGACTGCTCCTCATTGTTGTTGGCCGGGATACGACTGTGAGGAGTTAGACGCCTGTTGGCGCAATCGGTTCGCGCGTTTCGAAGTTTTCTGCAGGCTAGGCCTTGGGCGCGGCGGGAACGTCTTTCCTGTCGGTGACGGGTGTGCCGCTCGCTTCCAGTGGTGCCACGAAATTGAGATGTTCCAGCACCAGGGCGCCGCGCGGGCCGATGTTGCTGTACGAAGTGACCGAGCAATTGGGCACGTCGGCAGCCCTGTCGTAGGCGAGGATCTGGGCTTCATCCAAGTCTTCCAACAGATAACGCAGGCAGTTGACGGTCACCTGGTGGCCGACGATGAGTACCCGCTCGCCCTCGTAGTCGCGCGCGACCGTGTCGAGCATGCTGCGCAGGCGCAAGATCACGTCGCACCAGCTCTCGCCGCCTGGCGGGCGAAAATAAAATTTGCCCACGTGCTGGCGCTGCGCATACAGTTCGGGAAATTTTTCGCGGATTCCGAGGGTGGTCAGGCGATCAAGCAGGCCGAACTCTTTTTCGCGTACCCGCTCGTCGCTGCGCACGGCAAGCAAGGTGGCCCGTTCGAGCCTATTAGCGATGATGCGGGCCGTGTCGGCAGCGCGCACATACGGTGAATGCAAAACCACGGTCGGGCGCTGCCCGGCAGGCAGTGCGGCGAACCATGCAGCCAAGGCCTGTGCCTGTTCCACGCCCAATGCCGAGAGCGGCACGTCAACATCGCGTTCGGCGATATCAACCAGCAGCCCGCCGGCCGCTTCGGCCGTGTCGCGCGCCACGTTGCCTGCGCTCTGGCCATGCCGCACCAGCCAGACTTGCTGCGGACCGCTCCTCTTCATGGCCACCTCCTTAAGCTCCCTGGGGCTCGCTATCGAGATCGCTCACGACCGGGTTGTCGAAAACCTGCATATCGGTTTGCCCCAGCAGACGACTGGTGAGGGTGCCGGCGGTGATGGAGCCGCTCACATTGAGCGCCGTGCGACCCATGTCGATCAGCGGCTCGATGGAAATGAGCAGACCGGCCAGGGCTACCGGCAGATTCATCGACGAGAGCACGATCAGCGCGGCGAAGGTGGCGCCGCCGCCCACGCCGGCAATGCCGACCGAACCGACCACGATGATGGCGATCAGTGGCGCGATAAAGCTCAGGGTCATCGGGTCAACGCCAACCGTGGGTGCGATCATCACCGCCAGCATGGCCGGATAAATGCCAGCGCAGCCATTTTGTCCCAGCACTGCGCCAAACGATGCCGCAAAATTGGCGATGCCTTCCGGCGTGCCCAGGCGCGTGGTCTGGGTTTGCACCGACATGGGAATGGCGCCCGCGCTCGAACGCGAGGTAAAGGCGAACAGCAGCACCGGGCCCAGTTTGGCCACGTAGCGGCGCGCGTTCAGGCCAACGGCGCTTATTAATAGCAGGTGCACGCAAAACATCAGCAGCAGCGCACTGTAGGAAGCCAGCACGAAGGCAAGCAGATTGATGATGCTGGCCAGGCTGGAACTGGCAACCACCTGGGCCATGAGCGCGAACACGCCAAAGGGCGTCAGCCGCAGCACCAGGCTGACCATGCGCATGACGATGGCGTGGGCCACCTTGACGAAGTGGGCAAACGCGTCGAACAGGGCCGGCTGTTTCTCGGCAATGCCGGTGGCGGAGATGCCGATGAAAATGGAGAACAGCACCACGGCGATGGTGGACGTCTTGCGCGCGCCGGTCATGTCAAGGAAGGGATTGGCCGGGATGAAACTCAGGATCATGCTCGGCAGGGAGATGGCCTTTGCCGCCACCATTTTGCCTTGCAGGTAGTCGGCGCGCGCCAGTTCGGCCGCGCTGCTGGTCAGCCCAACCGCTGTCAGGCCAAATACCTTGGCCATCAGAATGCCGATGGCCGCAGCGACCATAGTGGTGAGCATCAAGATGCCGATGGTGAGCACACTGATCTTGCCCAGCGAGGCGGCATCCTTGAGCTTCAAGATGGCCGCGACGATAGAGACCATGATGAGCGGCATGATGATCATCTGTAGCAGGCTGACGTAACCGGTGCCGATGATGTCGAGATAGTCGCTGGTATCGCTGACGATGGGCGATCCGGCGCCATACCCTGCCTGCAGCGCCGCGCCCAGCACCACCCCCATGCCAAGGGCGGCAAACACCCGCTTGGTAAAGGACAGGTGGGCTGCCTGCATGCGGTACAGCAGGTAGCAGGCAGCCAGGGCGGCGACGAGATTGATGGCAAGCTGGGGATAGAAAGTCATGGGTGCCTCATGCATGTGATCGGAGCATTCTATAGAGAAATTTGCAGCCACGCACGGGCCGAGCTGACAATGTTTTCTTATGCGAAAACTTGCACATGATATAATTTTTTTGACCGCACATGCGGCGACTTTTCCGGCCGCATTTTGGCCCTTTCCCAGGATACGCAATGCCGCAGGATTCCCCGTTTCGCGCGCCGCTGGCGCAGGCGCTGGCCCATACACTGGCCCACCTCGAGGGCCTCGAGAGCGCGCCAGTTGCAGCCACTGCGACGCTGGAGACCTTGCGCGAGCGGCTGGTCAAACCGCTCAATGCGCAAGGCATTGATGCCCGCCGCGTGATCGACGAACTGGTGGCCGACAGCGCTGGCGGCATTACCGGCAGCGCGGGCGGGCGCTTTTTCGGCTGGGTGATAGGCGGCGCGCTGCCGGCGGCCCTGGCAGCCGACTGGCTCACCAGCGCCTGGGACCAGAATGCGGCATCCTACGCCTGTGCGCCCGCCGAAGCGGTCATCGAAGAAGTCTGCGGCGCCTGGCTCAAGGACTTGCTTGGTTTGCCGGCCAGCGCCAGCTTCGCGCTAACCAGCGGCTGCCAGATGGCGCACGTGACGGCGCTGGCCGCTGCCCGCAACGCCTTGCTGGCCAAGCGCGGCTGGGACGTGGAACGCGACGGCCTGGCGGGCGCGCCGCGCATCCGTGTGCTCAGTAGCGACCAATATCACGGCAGTATCACGCGCGCCACGCGCTTGCTGGGCATGGGTACCGGGGCCGTGCAAGGCCTGCCAGTCAACGCTGCCGGACAGCTCGATGCCGAAACGCTCGAACGCGCGCTACTGGAAGCGCCGCACCAGCCGACCATCGTGCTGCTGCAGGCGGGCGACCTCAATATCGGTGCCTACGATCCCTTTGCCAGCTTGATCCCGCTGGCGCATCAACACGGCGCCTGGGTGCATGTCGATGGCGCGTTCGGCCTGTGGGCCAATGCCAGCGAGCGTCATCGCCATCTGCTCGCCGGTGTGGAGCAGGCCGACTCCTGGGCCACCGATGGCCACAAGTGGCTCAACGTTCCCTACGATAGCGGCTTTGCCTTTGTCGCCGATCCGGCACCGCACCGGCGCGCGATGGCGTATGAGGCAAGCTACATTGCCCACAACGACCAGGTGCGTGAGCAAAAAGACTGGAACCCCGACTGGTCGCGCCGAGGTCGCGGCGTGGCAGCCTATGCGGCGCTGCGCGAGCTGGGACGTGAGGGAGTCGCCAATCTGGTCGAACGTTGTTGCGCGCATGCGCATGCCATCGCCCTTGGTATCGCCGCGCTCGAAGGAGCGCAACTGGTATGGGCGCCTGCCATCAACCAGGGCCTGGTGCGCTTTCTCGACCCGCGTGCGGGCGCGAGCGAGGGCGACCATGATCGCCGCACCGACCAGATTACCGATGCGGTGCTGGCCAGCGGCGTAGCGTTTTTTACCAACACCACCTGGCGCGGCCAGCGTTGCATGCGCATCTCGGTGTGCAACTGGCAGACCAGCAGTGCCGACGTGGCGCGTGCCGTCGCTGCGGTGGCGCGGGCACTGGCTCTGTGAGACGCATGGAGGGAGCCGTCCCGACGCGTGCGGCGGCCATGCTGTTTGCGCTCAAGGCCATGGTCCACCGGACGGTGCGATCCTGGCAGGACGCCATCAATGGCGACGTACGACGCTGGCCGCAAAGCAGTCGTTCCCAAAATGACCAGGTATGGGGGGAAGCGATTTCGCCCCTGTATCTGGCGGAGCACGAAGACCAGCGTCAGCTCGTTCTGGGCAAGGTGGAGAATTTGCGCGTGGCCGTGCGCGCCTTTAACGGCATTGAAGTGCCGGCCAACGGCACCTTCAGCTTTTGGGCGCAGCTTGGCAGACCGATCGCGCGACGCGGCTTCGTGCCTGGGCGCGAACTGCGCGAAGGCTGCATCATCCCCACCATCGGCGGCGGCCTGTGCCAGATGTCCAACGCGCTGTATCAGGCAGCGCTGGAGGCCGGACTGGAGATCGTTGAACGGCGCGGGCACTCGCAAGTCATCGACGGGTCGGCCGCGCAGGCGGGACGCGATGCCACCGTGTTCTGGAATTACGTGGATTTGCGTTTTCGCAGCGCCAGAGGGATGCGCATTGAAGCGGTGATGGATGGCGAGCAGCTGCGCGTACGCATATTGAAGGCGGAGGCAAGGGCAGTGCAGCGCAAGCCCTTGATGATCGTGAAGGCGGCCACACGG
>JBJMVX010000231.1:0-34830 GCA_045810445.1 Massilia sp. | reverse complement strand
GATCTGCCGTGTCACGACGTCGTCATCAATCAGTGTCAAGGTGGCGTAGTTGATTTCCATGTGCGCGTTGTCGCGCTCATCCGCATGCATGGTTTGCATGGCGCGTTCGAGGAAGCCCGCGAAGTGGCGATCCATGCGGGCGCGCAGGGTGCGAGCCTCGCCACGCAAGAAGGTCCGTACAGCGCTCAGGTTGCGCTGCTCGTCGGGATTTCCCGTCTCGGCCAGCAAGCGTGTGGTCATGGTGTCGGCTTCCACCACTGTCTGTTCTGCCAGCGACGAAAAACTGGTCAGCGCGCGTTCCTTTGCCAGCCGTAACAGCCGTTTTGGTATATGCATATCGCGTCAGCGTGTCAATGTTAAATCAGTGGTTTCATCATAGCGCAATGCAACACCTTCGCCCGCCCTGGAGGCCAATTTGTTGCAATATGTTACGTGATTTGGCAATTATCATACCGAAATTGGTAAAAATGCAAGGTCGCGAGGACAGAACGACTGCTTTATAATGTCGGCTGTCCCTCTGCACCGAACTGCCATGTCCACCGCTACAAGTCACGTCAATATCGCCGCCTACAAGTTTGTCACCTTCGACAACACGGAAGAAATGCGCCCGCAATACCAGGAGCTGTGCAAGGAGTTGGGCCTGAAAGGCACGATCTTGCTCACGCCTGAAGGAATCAATATGTTCCTGTCCGGCCCGCGCGGGCAGATTGACCAGTTCATGGCCTGGGTGCGCAGTGATGCGCGCTTTGCCGACCTGGTGGCCAAGGAAAGCTATTCCGAAGAGCAGTCGCACAAGCGTATGCTGGTGAAGATCAAGAAAGAGATCATCACCATGCGCATGCCGCTCATTCAGCCGGAGCTCGGACGTGCCCCGGCCGTCGCGCCCGTGGACTTGAAGCGCTGGCTGGACCAGGGACATGACGACAATGGCAAGCCGGTGGTGATGGTCGATACCCGCAATGCGTTTGAAGTGGATGTGGGGACCTTCAACAATACGGTCGACTACCGCATCGACAAGTTCACCGAATTTCCGGACGTGATAGCGGCCAACAAGGACCAACTGGCCGACAAGACCGTGGTGACCTTCTGCACGGGCGGCATTCGCTGCGAGAAGGCGGCGATTCACATGCAAAATATCGGCTACGAGAATGTGTACCAGCTTGAAGGCGGTATTCTGAAATATTTTGAAGACGTGGGCGGCGCGCATTACACGGGCGATTGCTTCGTGTTTGACTACCGCACGGCGCTCAATCCGCAGCTGCAGCCAACGGTGACGGTGCAGTGCTTTGCCTGCCGCGCCGTGGTGACACCGCGCCAGCAACTGGCGCCCGAGTATGTGTATGGGGTGTCGTGCCCGCACTGCTTTGGGACGAAGGGTGAGGCGGTGGCGGGGCAAGCGCAGACGGAATCATCGCAGTAAGCAAACCGGCACACTAATACAAAGCCACGCACTGTCCTTGCGAAAGCGAGGATCCATACCACAGTGGCACAAAGATACACCCCGCGGATGCCTAGGTGCTATGGGGTCAACGCATGCGTTGACGCACGACCGCTTGCGGTCGTCCTCGCTTTCGCAAGGACAGTGGGGCTAACGGATTAGCTGCTCCTGCGGCGCCCGTTGCTTCGGCAGCTACGGATGAAAAAAACCCACATGATCCAGCCGGAAAATGTGGGTTTTGTTTTTCCTTGCGGCGCTTACTGCTTTGGCAGCCCGCCCAGCAAAGCCGCCACGCGCTGCTTGGCTGGCTTGATCGACGGATTGGCCGACACACTCACCGTTGGCGTTGGCGCCGCACTTGGCTCGTAGGGCTTCAAGAACCAGGGATCCACCTTCTCGCGACGCGGCGCCGGACCACTTGGACGGGGCGAACGCTCGCTGCGCTCACGCTCGGGACCACGCCCTGCAGGCGCATCGCCATCACGGCGTGCGCGGCGCTCTGGCGAGCGCTCGCTGGACTCGCGCGGACCACGTGCTACCGGCGCTGCGAAACCTGGCAGCTCACCGCGCGTGATCGTTTGCTTGATCAGTTTTTCGATGTCGACCAGCAGACGCTCGTCCTTGTCCGAAAACACAGACAGCGCATCGCCCGAGGCGCCCGCGCGGCCAGTACGACCGATCCGGTGCACATAGTCTTCCGCGTTGTAAGGCAGGTCGAAGTTGATCACGCAAGGCAGATCGGAGATGTCCAGACCGCGGGCAGCAACGTCGGTTGCAACCAGGACGTCGATCTCGCCCTTTTTGAAGGCATCGAGTGCCGCCATGCGTTCCTGCTGCGTCTTGTCGCCGTGGATGGCGGTGGCCTTGATGCCGCCCTGCTCCAGATGGCGCGACAGGCGCGAGGCGCCGATCTTCGTATTCGAGAACACCAGCACCTGCTTCAAGTCACGGCCGCGAATCAGGTATTCGACGACGTCACGTTTGTTTTCATCAGGGACCTTGTAGACGATCTGGGTCACCTTGTCGGCCGTGGCATTGCTGCGTGCGACTTCGATGACCACCGGGTCGTTCAGGAAGCTGTTGGCCAGGCGCTTGATCTCGGTCGAGAAGGTGGCCGAGAACATCAGGTTCTGGCGCTTCTTGGGCAGCATGTTGATGATGCGCTGCAGGTCGGGCAAGAAGCCCATGTCCAGCATGCGGTCCGCTTCGTCCATCACCAGGAGCTGCACCTGGCCCAGGCTCACGTTTTTCTGTTCAACGTGGTCCAGCAGACGGCCTGGCGTGGCGATGACGATTTCCACGCCGCCCTTGAGGATCACGGTCTGGCCCTTCATGTCCATACCGCCAAAGACCACGGTCGAACGCAGTGGCGTGTGCTGGGCATAGGCCTTGACGTTTTCAGCCACCTGCACTGCCAGTTCGCGCGTGGGCGTGAGCACCAGGGCGCGCACCGGATGGCGCGCAGGCGACATGCTCGGGTTGGCGTGTGCCATCAGCAGCTGGATGATCGGCAGCGAAAACGATGCGGTCTTGCCGGTACCGGTCTGCGCTGCGCCCATGACATCGCGCCCTTGCAGCACGATGGGAATTGCGGCAGCCTGGATCGGCGTCGGGTGCACATACCCCTGGTCCGTCAGCGCGCGCAGAATTTCCGGGGCGAGGCCGAAGTCGGCAAAGCGCACGGTAGGTGCGCTGTCGGCTTCGATGGTGATCGGTGTTTCAGACATAAGTTTTCCGGGCGATTGTTCGATAAGCTCTACGCCCAAAAATGAAGGCCGACACGGAGAAAAACCGGTGGGCGGCTCGAAATGTTGTCACGGTCGTGCCGGCAAAAACAGGCACGCGGACGTAGATGCAATAATAGTGCCGCAAAGATTACCCTAAAACGGGGCAGCTGTATATCAAATCCTGAATCTTGAAAGACCTATTGCTTTAGAGATAACTTGGTTTACACTGCCCGATTGCTACCCTGTTTCCCAGCGTATTGACACGCCAGACTCCCTGTATTTTTTTACATGCGGCAATGCTAAGCTAAGGCCTGTTGATTTATATGTACATTGCATAAAGACTGAATCTGCCGATGCTATTTGCCTTGCCTGCCATGCTGCGCCGCGCCTGCGCCCTTTTGTGCCTGCTGATGCTCGCCTTGCCGGCCTGGTCCACCCCGACTTCGCCGCTGCGCTTCAAGCGTCTGGGCTCGCTGGAATCGGATGAATTGTCGATCCTGGCGCTGCTGCAGGACCGTCAGGGCTTTATCTGGATAGGCACCCACAGCGGCGGGTTGTACCGATACAACGGCTACCACGCGGTCAAATTCACCAGCAACCTGGAAGATCCGGCCAGCCTCCCGCATGACCGCGTCTCCACCCTGTTCGAAGACAAGCAGGGCAATATCTGGGTGGGCACCCAGAATGGCCTGGCGCGCTACAACCCGAAAACAGACGATTTCACGCGCTTTGCGCCCCCGCCAGGCCCGTCGGCCCAGCGCATCATCAAAACCATTATTGGCGACGGCAAGGACGGCATGTGGCTGGCCACCTGGGGCGGGCTGCAGCACTTCGATCCGGCCAAAGGCAGTTTCACGCTCTACCTGCACGACGCCAAGGTCGCCGCCAGCCTGGCCAGCAACGATATCAACGCCATCGCCATGGACGAGCGCGGCGGCCTCTGGGCGGCCACCTGGCCCGGCGGACTGGACTATCTGCCGCCAGGCGCGAATGCGTTCGAGCACCGGCGCGTCGACAGCGCCGAGCTGCCCGACCGCAAGCTCAACATCGTGCGCGCCCTGCATTACGGACGCGATCACATGCTGTGGATAGGGACGGAAACCGGTATCGTCACCTGGAACGCAAGCACGCCTTGGACGACGCGCAAGCGCATCGACTCGCCAGCGACCCGCATCAATTATCTGTACGGCGACCGCAACGAGACAGTGTGGGCGGGGACGCTCTCGGCCGGGCTGCTGCGTTGGGACAAGGGCAGCGACACGGCAGTCCACTATGTGCACCGCGCCAACGACTCGAACAGCCTGCCGTCCGACTACATCCGCGCTGTCATGCACGACCGCAGCGGCATGTTGTGGATAGGCTCGTTTACCGATGGCATCAGCCTGGTCAACCTGAACAGCCAGGGCTTCCAGCGCTTCATTCCCTTCGACGTGGAAGCGCACAATCTGCGGCCGGACAATTCGCTCAAGCATATTGAAGGGGCGCCGAACGGACGCCTCTGGTTGTCGAGCAATTCGGGCGTCTCCCTGTTCGACCCCGCCAACGGCGACGTGCTCAAGACCTTTCGCGCCGATGCCACCAAGCCGGGTTCGCTATCGAACGACATCGTCTACAGCCTCTACCAGCAGCCGGGCGGTCCCTTGTGGGTCGGTACCTCCGCCGGCCTGAACCGGCTGGACGACCTGAACCAGCCCTTCAAGGTCCTCAGCTTTGGCAGTGTGGGCGCCGACTTCATCAATACCATCGTGCCCGGTACCGGCAACATCCTGTGGCTAGGCACAGGCAACCAGGTGATTCGCTACGACAGTGTGGCAGGCACCTGGACCAACTACTTCACCAGCGCCGACGAACCGGACAGCCGCAGCGTCAACAGCACCACCGTCATTGTTGAAGACAAGGCCGGTCGGGTGTGGATGGGCTCGGAATGGAGCGGCGGCGGCCTGGATATTCTCGACGTAAAAACCGGCAAGTTCCGCCACCTGCGCCACGAAGCGGGCAATCCGCTCTCGCTGGCCGACGACAATGTCGCCTCGCTCTACGAAGATCCGCAAGGCCGGCTGTGGGCCGGCACAGCCAAGGGCTTGAACGAAGTCATCGTGGGCAGCAACGGCGCCATCAGCTTCCGTGCGTTCACCGGCAAGGACAGCGTGGGCACGCCCAAGATCTTGGCCATGCGCAGCGACAAGGCTGGCCAGTTGTGGATGAGTACCTCGGGCGGGTTGTTGCGCATGGACCCGGTCACTGGCCGCGTGGACCGCTTCACCACTGCCGATGGCCTGTCGGAAGGCTTCTCGGTCGGCACGGCGTATGCGGCCGAGGACGGCAAGCTGTATTTCGGTGGCGTCAAGGGCATGACCGGCATCACGCCCACCATCGTGCGTAGCGAATCGATTGCACCACAGGTCGCCTTCACCGACATTGGCGTGTTCAACCATTCCTTGAAAAATGGGCAGCAGGCGCCTGGTGTGATCCTCGAAGGCAGCGTGACAGCGCCGCAATCGCTGACGCTGTCGGTGCAGGAATCGGTATTCACGATCGAGTTTGCAGCCCTGCATTACACCGACCCGGGGCGTAACACTTACGCTTACCGGCTCGATGGTTTTGACCATGACTGGGTCTACACCGACGCCACGCGGCGCAGCGCCACTTACACCAATCTGGACCCGGGCACCTATACCTTCTGGGTCAAGGCCGCCAACAACCAGGGGCTGTGGAACGAGCATGCCAGCAGTTTGACGATCGACATCCTGCCGCCCTGGTACAAGACGTGGTGGTTCCGGCTTGGGATGTTGATTGTGGCCATCACCTTGCTCACGAGCGCCTACCGTGCCCGCGTGCGGCATCTGACACGGCGCCAGATACAGCTCGAAGCGATGGTGGCGGCGCGCACGCACGAGCTGGAAGACAGCAATGCTAAGCTGGCCGAGCTGTCGTCGACCGACGGGCTAACCGGCATCAATAACCGGCGCGGGTTTGATGCGGCGCTCGAGAGCGAATGGCGGCGCGCCGCGCGCAACGGCTACCCGCTGGCGCTGGCAATGCTCGACGTGGACCACTTCAAGGCTTACAACGATCATTATGGTCACCAGGCTGGCGACCAGTGCCTGCGCACGGTGGCCGATTTGATTGCAGCGCATGGTCGGCGGACCAGTGATCTGGTGGCGCGCTATGGGGGCGAGGAGTTTTCGCTATTGGCGCCGGCCACCGATGCGCAGCATGCGATGGATATTGCCCAGGGCATTTGCGACGAGCTTGAGCGCCTGGCGCTGCCGCATGCCAAGTCGCCGCATGGCGTGGTGACCATCAGTATTGGGGTGGCTACTGCCATGCCGGATGAGGCATATAGCTGGACTACGCTGATTGAAAAGGCGGACCGCGCCTTGTATCAAGCCAAGCAGGATGGGCGGAATCGGGCGAGTTTGTCGGCGGATTGAACGCGAGCGTCGCCACACACCGCTCCCCGCTACTTCTACTAGCGATTAGCCACGACACTGTCCTTGCGAAAGCGAGGACCCATGTCACCTACGCATAGTGAACAGCTCCTACTCTGCGTTGGCGCGGCATGGGTCCTCGCTTTCGCAAGGACAGTGTGTGTTTGTTTTATCAGTTTGGGGCGCCAGTGCCACCATTCCGGCTCAACGCGACCCACGCCTCCTAGCGCTTCCACCCCTGCTTTTGCGCGGCGCGCTCGGCGTCCGCGTCCAGCGCCCTTCCCACGATGCGCTCGTCAATGGCTTCAAGCACTGCTGCCGGCAAGGCACTGCCGGCCTGGCGATACTCGCTGCTCGCGCCCATCGGTCCATTGGTCATCACCGGAATGCGCCACGCCCCGCCTGTATTGCAGGCCAGGCCCGCTGTCGAGGGCAGCATGAAGCTGCGGCAGTAGCTGCCTTCCTTGGACACAAAACTCACACCGACCTTGACGTTCGCATCGGCACCGGCATTGCTGGCCAACTGGGTCGACAAGGCTTGCGCCAGCTTGCCCTGGGCCGTCAAGGTACCTGCGCGGTTGTCGAAACCGGCCAGTTGCTCCTCGCCCCCCAAGCTTTTTGCGCCCATGGTCCCACCCAATACGCCCAGCACCAGCGTCGCCGCCAATGCGCCCCACTCCGGCCACGACCAGCGCCGCTTGGCCAGCCTTGCCGCCGGCGGCACCGGCGGCGGTGTGCGCAGTTGACGCACATTGTCCAGATGAACGACCTTGCCCGAGCGCGCGGCCGCCTGCAGCCGCTGCGGCACCGCTTCGTCCATCGTGCCCGCAAAGGCGTTAAACACATTGGTACGCAGCAGCTTGTGACGCCGCACCCGGTCAGCCACGCTCTGGTCCATTTTCATTGCCTGTTCCACCACCAGCCGCGTCGGTTCATCGAGTTCACCGTCGGCGTAGGCCATCAGGACTTCATCAGAAATACTCATGCTACTGTCCTCGCTTGATCTGATAACAATTGCTGTAACGCTTCCCTGGCGCGCGCCAGACGGCTGGTCAGGGTGCCGATGGGAATATCAAGCACCTCGGCCGCTTCCTTGTAAGGCATGCCGTCCACCAGCACCAGCGCCACCACCAGCCGGTGATCATCCGACAACATGCTCATTGCTTTCTGGATCGCCATGCGCTGCTGGTGGGCTTCGGCAGCATCGTCGCCAACATGTTCGCCCGCCTCTTCCGGCGCAAATACCTGGTCGCGCCGCATGCGGCTGCGCACCTCATCAATCCACGCATTTTTCATGATCCGAAATATCCAGCTGTCGAGCCGGGTGCCTGCTTCCCATTGTTCATTGCGGCTCAAGGCCCGTTCCACCGCCACCTGCACCAGGTCGTCGCCATCTTCCCGGTTATAGGTGATGGAGCGGGCAAAGCGGCGCAAACGGGGCAGCAATGCGGCGATGTCAGTGTGGATACTTGCAGCTTTAAATGTCATGGATAACAGGTAAACGTCCGGGCGATGGATTTTAATCCCTGTCCCGTTCGTTATATTCATCAGGTTCTCAATCTCTATACTATCATCGACCCATGACCGCAATCAGCCCAAAATGTGCGCGCCGAATCCGCACAACAGTGTTAGCACTCACTATCGCCGCAGGGTCCGCCAGCGCTGAGGCGCAGTTACGCCTACCCTCAGTCAATTTACCTGCGTCACAAGCTATTGGCGGCTTCGCCAACGACCGGCTGCACGATACGGCCAGTCGTCTGCGGGCCTTGCGCGAACTGCCGATTGTCAGCGATGTGCGCCTGGACACTGTTGGAAAACTGCTGCGCCAGCATGGCGATGTACTGGAAGCGGACCCGCGCGGCGCCCCGGCCGTGCGCCGCGAAATCCTGGCCTGGTCGCCGTCCAAGGCCGGCCTGGCCGCTGCCCGCGCTGCCGGCCTGACTGTATTGCGGGAAACCCGCCTGGAGGGCCTCGACGAGGTCATGCTGGTGCTGCAGGTGCCCGAACATGCGAGTACAGCCGCCCTGCTGGAACAGTTGCGCGCGCTGGACCCGGAGGGCAGTTATGACTTCAACCATATCTATACCGGCAGCGGTGCGGTCGGTGCGCCAGCGGCGCCCTCGGGCGACGCGACCGCGCGCAAAGGTGGCGCCATCAGCGTGGGACTGGTCGACAGCGGTGTCGATGCCAGCCACCAAGTTTTTCAGGACGCCATGATTGAACGCTGGGGCTGCGACAAGCCCCACCCTGACCAGCACGGTACCGCCGTGGCAGCATTGATGGTGGGCCAGGGCGGCGATTTTCGCGGCGTGGCCCCGCGCGCCAGCCTGTTTGCCGCCGATATTTATTGCGACAGCGGCAGCGGCGGCTCGGCTGACAAGATTGCCGGCGCGCTGGCCTGGATGGCACGCGAGAAAGTCGGCGTCATTAATTTGAGCATTGTCGGACCACCCAACATCTTGCTGGAACGTGTAGTCGGGTCCATGGTCAAACGTGGGCACCTTTTGGTTGCTGCGGTGGGCAACGATGGCCCCGCTGCGCCGCCACTGTATCCGGCCAGCTATCCCGGCGTGGTCGGCGTGAGCGCGGTGGACAAGCGCGGTCGCGTCATTCCCGAAGCTGGCCGTGGCCCGCAGGTGATGTTTGCTGCGCCGGGCAACAATATGGTGAGCGCCGCCGTGGGCGATCCGGCCTTTCGCACGGTGCGCGGCACCTCCTTCGCCTCCCCCATCGTGGCGGCCCTGCTTGCCGTCAAGCTGCCCTATCCCGACAAGGCGCTTGCCGCGCAAGCTGTGTCCAGCCTGGCCAAACAGGCGCGCAATGAGCCTGGCGTGGCCAGCAACGAGACTGGCCTGGGCGTCGTCGGGCTGAACTTTCGCAACGACCCTTCCAGCTTCCGCTAATTATTTTTGAAAATATTTTCAACGCGATGGAATAAACCGGCGAGCCCGGGCGTTCTACTTGTATCGGATGCAGACAGGCTGCACCTAACCAAGGAGAACAGACATGAACACCAAACAAATCGCCAAACACATCGCCATCATCTTCACCCTTGGCGTGGCGGCATCGGCACAAGCGCAATTGCTGGGCGGCGGCGGCCGTGGTGGCCTGGGCGGTTCGATCGGCGGCATGGTCGGCGGCGCCGGCAACATGGGCGGGATGAGCAATATGAACACGATGGGCGCGATGGGCGGTCGTGGTTCGGTCATCAGCGACGTGCGCTCGGCCGGTCGCAATGTCGACATCAGCGCGGCCCGCGGCGCAACAGCAGACGCCAGCGGCAGCGGCGACAGCTCGGGCAACATCACCAGCACCCTCACCAAGCGCGGCGCTACGGCCGATGGGCAGGCAGCAGGCAATGGCAACGGCGCCTTGAGCAGCACCCTGGGCGCGAACAAGGCGATTACCGGGTCGGCTGATGGACAGGGCGCGGGCAACGGCCAAGGCGGCCTGGCCCTGACGCGCGGCGTCGGTGGAAACAACAACAGCGCGGCGGCTGATGGACAGGCCGGCGCCAACGGAGCAGGCGGCCTGGGCGTGAAGAAAGCGATCGCAGGCTCGGCAAACAACGCCGGCAGCGCAGGCCAGGTGGCCAGCACCGGCAGCAATGCGGGCAACAGCGCAGCCGCGCCGGCAGCGACTGGCGATAAGCCAGCAGGTGCCAGCGGTGCCGGTGGACTGGGCTTGAGCCGGGCCTTGAACGCGGGCTCGCGCAGCGCCAATGCCAGCGGTAGTGGCAGCGGCAATGGCGCTGGCGCACTGGGTCTGGGCAAGGCGGGTAGCGCTGCTGCCAACGGCACGGGTGCTGCCGATGGCCAGGCCAGCGCCGAGCGCTCGGCAACAGGGTCGGCTAACGGTTCCGGCTCGGCATCGGGCAACGTCGGTGGCGGCATGAACACGAACGCCGTAGGCAGCGCGCGTCAGGCTGCAGGCAGCGCTGCGGACGGCGCCCGCGCCACGGGCAAGCCAATCGCCGACGGCGCACGGACCCAGGCGGACAACACCCGCAGCTATGCCAAGGCAACGACGGCCAATGCACGTAGCACGGCGCGCGATAGCAAGGCAGCAGCAACGAACGGTGCCCGCAATGTGGCGGATGCTGCCAAGTCGGTGCAGGTGGAAAAGTCGGTCAGCCTGAGCGCCAGCGGTTCGGCCAATGGCAACGGTTCGGCCCAGGGTTCAGGTAATAACTAATCGAAGAGTAAGTCAGTAGTTTTTGCGGCGCAATGCATGGGTCTCCCCGCGTGCATTGCGCTTTTTTTGCTTGGAACAGACGGTCCCGGGAGCCGCACAACACCCCTCAACCAGCACACTGTCCTTGCGAAAGCGACGGTGCGACGTTTCGCGACCCATATTGAAGCGAACGAAGTATGGGTCCTCGCTTTCGCAAGGACAGTGCCGGTGGTCTTGTGGTGCTGGTGGTGCTGATGGTGCTGGTGGTGCTGATGGTGCTGGTGGTGCTGATGGTGCTGGTGGTGCTGATGGTACTGGTGGTGCTGATGGTGGTGCTGGTGGTGCTGGTGGTGCTGGTGGTGCTGGTGGTGCTGGTGCTGGTGGTGCTGGTGGTGCTGGTGGTGGTGCTAGTGGTGATGCTGGTGCTGGTGGTGGTGCTGGTGCTCGTGGTGGTGCTGGTGGTGCTAGTGGTGGTGCTGGTGCTGGTGCTGGTGCTGGTGCTGGTGCTGGTGCTGGTGCTGGTGCTGGCGGTCACGGCGGGGGTGGCCGCGGTGACAATTTGTCAGGACGTGATCAAGCCATGCTCGTCGAGCACATCGTGCATCAGTTCCAGGCGGATAACGGGGTTGTCCAGCATGAGCATGCTGTGTTTTTGATGCGTCGGCAGCGGCAGCAGATCGCACCAGCGGTTGGCGACCCAGCCGCAGTCGTCCAGGCGAAACGGTGGTAGCACCGGCCAGCGCTGCTCGGGTACTTCGTGCAGCGAAGCGAACACTTTGTCGAGCGCGTCAGCCGCGCCCTGCAACTCGGAAGGAATACGGATCGCCCGGTCGTCCTCCACCAGTTCGATACTGCCCATCCACAGGCCGTTACTGCGCCGCTCACTGGAGAGCACGCGAAAGCGCGAACTGCCACGGCAGATCACTTGCAGCAAACCAGGTGAGGAGGCCGCTGTTTCCACCACCGAGGCCAGGGTGCCCGAAGTCTGGAAACGCTCCTGCCCTTCCGGCGTGCGCACTTCGCCGCCCTGGGTCAGCAGGACCACGCCGAACGGTGTGCCGTCGGCAATGCAATGACTGATCATGTCAAGGTAGCGCACTTCAAAGATTTGAAGTGGCAAGACACCGTCCGGAAACAGGACTGTGCCAAGCGGGAACAAAGGAAATGTCAGGATCGCCATGTCTCATCATGACAGAAAGCGCGCCCGGCGACGAGCGCGATTCTTACATGCCCAATTCAGTCAGGATTGCTTCTTTCATCTGCTGGAGCTCCGGGCTGGACAATTTGCGCGGATGTTCCTGCTTCACTTCAAACGTTGCCTGGATGGTCGTTGGGCGCGGCGACAACACCATGATGCGGTCAGCCAGGTAAAGGGCTTCTTCCACGTCGTGGGTAATCAGGAGCACCGTGTGCTTTTCCACCGCCAGGATGCGCAGCAATTCCGTGCGCATGCGCATGTTCATGAGGGCGTCCAGCGCTGAAAACGGCTCGTCCATGTACAGAATTTCAGGTTTGACTACCAGCGCCCGCGCCAGTTCCACCCGTTTGAGCATGCCGCCCGATAGTTCGCGCGGATAGCTATTCTCGAAGCCTTTCAAGCCCACCAGGGCCGCGTAATGGTCTGCCAGCGCGGCCTTGTCACCGTGCTGGTCGCCATTCAAGCCGAACATCAGGTTCTGCTGCACGGTCAACCAGGGAAACACGGAGCCGTGCTGGGAGATGACGATGCCTTTCGGGCTAGGACGCTGAGCGCGCGCACCGTCGATCCTCACTTCGCCCTCGTCCGGCTGCTCGAAACCGGAAATGATTTTCATCAGGGTCGACTTGCCGCAACCGGAGGGGCCGACGATGGCCACGAATTCGCCATCGGCGATGTCGAGCGTGACGCCACCGACGACCGGCAGCGCGGTCGCTCCGTTGCCAAAGCGTTTCTTGATGTTGTTGACTACGATCTTACCGTCCATAACGCCACCTTACCGATTTGAGTCCTTCGAGCAGGCGCATCAGGCCGTCGAGCAAGAGTCCGATTAATCCAATGATGATCATGCCGGCGATCACCAGGTCATAGCGATTGCCAGCATTGCGCGAATCGATGATCAGGTAACCCAGCCCCGAGCGCAGGGCAATCATTTCCGCCGCCACCACCACCAGCCAGGCCACGCCCAGGCCAATGCGCATGCCAACGACAATTTCCGGCAGCACGGCGGGAATGATGACCTGGCGGAACAAGGTGGCGCGCGAGACACCAAAGTTTTCTGCCGCATGCAGGTAGCGCCGCTCGATGGTGTGCACGCCGGCGGCCGTTTGCACGATCATCGGGAACACGGCAGCGATGAAAATCAAGAATACGGGTGAGACATTGCCTACGCCAAACCACAGGATGGCCAGCGGAATCCAGGCAATCGGCGAGATCGGGCGCAGGATCTGGAATACCGGATTGAGGGTGCGGTAGGCGCCATCGACGCGGCCCATCCACAAACCCATGGGCACGGCCACAAGCACAGCCAGCGTAAAGCCCATGCCCACGCGCGAGAGCGAGGCGCCTATGTGTTCCCACAGCGTACCGTCAGCGGCCAGTTCCAGGGTGCCAGTCACCACCTGCAGCGGCGTGGGAAAGATCAGGCTGTCCGTCTGCACCACAACCACCCACCACAGGGCAATCAGCGCAGTAATCAATAGCATGGAAGGCAGTGCGTTTTTTAGTCTTTGCATGGCTTCTTAGTAAGTGCGGATGGCGTGTGCCAGTTCGCCCAGGCGCCAGCGCAGGCGCTCCAGGCCGGGATTGGGATAAGGTTCGACGATGACGGTCATTTGGCCGCTGGCGTGGGCAGTGCAGGCGAACTGGTTTTCCGACACGGTTTCAAACGGCAGGCGAAAATCCTGGCCGGGCATGATCAGGACCGGACCGAAAATTTGCGGCACGGTGTCACTGTTGCGCAGCAGGAGCACGTCGCGCACGCCCAGGGTCAGGCGCACGGTCGAGGGCAGGATCTCAACCTTGTCGCCCGCCATGCGCCGCGCCCATGTGCCCTTTGGAATTTCAAACAGTTTGTCGCGGCTGGCCGTGTGGATAGGCGCAATGGTGGCCCACACCAGCATGCACAAGGCCAGGGCGAGCAGGAAGGAGGACAGCCAGTGCCGGCGCAGATAATTCATCAGGCCTCAGGTTTGAGCAGCAACTGCAGGTCGTGCACGATGTCAGCGGCGGGACGGCCAAACGGCATCAGGGAGCGCTGCCTGCCCGCGCGGTCAATGAAGTACAGGTAGGACGAATGGTGCATCGTGTAATCGCTCTTGCTGCCGTCGACCATGCGCTTCTCGGCGCTGATGCCGTAGTCCTTGAGCAGGGCAGCGATCTGGGCCGGTGTGCCAGTGACGCCAATGAAGGATGGGTCGAAAGGCGCCAGGTAGGTGCGCAGGCGCGCCGCGTTGTCACGCGCGGGATCAACCGTGATGAAGACCACCTGCACCTCGGCCGCTGCCGTGCCCATCTTCTGGCGCGCCTGGGTCAGGGTTGCCAGCGAGACTGGGCACACGTCCAGGCAATGGGTATAGCCAAACTCAAGCACCACAACCTTGCCGCGGTATTGACTGAGCTTGAATGGCTGGCCGTTCGATGCGGGCAGCGCAATCTCGGGCGCCGCGCGCGGTGGATTGAAGACACCGCCTTTCATCTCGGCAGCGAACAGCATGGCCGGCAGCAGGAACAGGCCTGCCAGCAGGCAGCGCAAGGATCGCATGTTCACAGTGCGATCGCGACCGGCTTGATGTTCTTGACGAAGCTCTCGTCCACGTAGCTATCGTAGGCGATCGGGTGCTTGAGAGTGCCCGCTTCAATCGACAGATTCATCAATTCGTCGAATTCGGCGCGGATCATGCGCAGGTCGCCATAGGTGACCCGGTCAGCCGGATTTTCCATGACGAACTTGAGCACGTTCGGGTCCTGGTTGAAGAACTTGCGACCGGCCGCGACCGTGACTGCCTTGCCGCGATTGGCCGGGGTGGCGTCGAGCCAGTTGCCAGCCGACTGCACGTGGTTGACCAGTTCCTGCACCAGCGGACGGTTTTCACGGATCAATTCTTCACGCACGGTCAGGACGCAGCAGATGTAGTTGCGCCACTGGTCGCGCGTCATCGACAGTGGGCGCGCGTAGCCGGCACGCTGGGCCGCAGCGCCAAAGGGCTCGCCCGTGCAGTACGCGTCCACGGCGTTGGCGTACAGGGCCGCTGGCATGTCGGGCGGCGCCATCTCGATGATCTGCACGTCTTTCGGGCTCATGTTCTCGCGCGCGAGCATCTTGCGCAGGAAAAGGAAATCCACGGCAAAGCGGCTGGGAATGGCAATGCGCTTGCCCTTGAGGTCCTGGAATTTCTTGTGCGTGGAGTCGGTGCGCACCATGATCACAGCGCCGGAGCGGTGGCCCAGCGACACAATCTTGAGAGGAATACGCTTGTCGGTCAGGTCCATCACCAGGGGTGCGAGCATGTAGGCAGCCTGAATACGGCCTGTCATCAAGGATTCCTTGATTTCGGGCCAGCCGCTGTACTTGCTGTACTCGAAAGCTTGCTGGCTGTTGCCGGACCGGGCGTTGGCATTGGCCTTGGCCATGCAGGCGACCGGCAAGGTCAAGTTACAGGTAACAGGCAAGCCACCGACGATCAATGGTTCATTGCCCGCCAGCGCCAGCGAGGGCACGGCAAGGGGCAAGGCCGTTGCCAGCGCTCCCTGAAGGACGCGGCGACGGCGCAGCGAGGTCGGGGCTGCGGTGTGATCGTGGGTCATGGCATGCTTCAAAAAAAGATTCGCACTGATTGTACACCTGGCATGTAGCTCAGTTACAGTTTTAACGATAGCGCGCCAGGATGGCTTCCACGCTGCCATCGTCGATCAGGGAATTGATGGCCTTGTTGGTGTCGGCAAAGCTGGCGCTGGCGTGCTTGTTGAAGGCGCACTGGGCCGTGAACGAGGCATATACCAGGTCGGGTCGTAGTTTGAGCTCCTTGTTAATTTTCATCTGGTAGGCCAGCGTGGTCTGCCCCATCACCGTGTAGCTGACAGCGCCTTGCATGAGGCGCCGCAGGTTCTCTTCCATGGTGGGCGCGTCGCGCCGTTGAAAGCGCAAGCCCAGCACCTGTTCCACGCGCGGGTAACGATAGGCGGCCACGGTGCCAACCGGACGGTCGCGCAGGTCCACCAGGGAATGGACCACGGGTGCCCCAGGCAGGGACGCCACCAGCTCGGCATCGGGAATGAGGGGGCGGCTCCAGTTGTAATCGCCATCGATCCAGAACGGGCGCACGTAACAAATCCCGTCGGCTTTTCCACGTTTCATGACAGCACTGACCTGATCGCCTGCTACACTGACAAAAGCAACGTGCCGCCCCAGGCGCTGGGCAATGGCTTCGCCCAGGTCCTTGATGATGCCGCCGGTGATCTTGTCGTTGTCAAATTGCGCCAGTGGCATGGCTTGATTGAGCGGGGCGATCATCAGCAGATCGCCCGCCGCCATGGCCGCGCAGGGCAGCAGCATGGCGGCAAGGGCAGCAAAGGTTCGCTTCAATCCTGTCTCCTGGGCGTATGTACGTTATTCTTCTCTGTGGAAATGGTAACACCGCCAAAACCACACCGGGGCAGGAAAATGGCGGCTGGCAACGACAATGGCTTACAATGCGCACTTCCTTGAGAATAACTTTTGTTGTCAATGAGATACATCCTAAAAATCGTCGTTCCGACCGTCCCGCCCTACAACCATGATGCCTATGGTTTTGCCGATGCCCTGGTGCGGGAATCGAAAGGAATGCCGCCGGCTCCCCGGCTTATCCAGTTTCACGATGCCTTGACTGCACGCTTTCCGTGCTATTCGACTGGTATCTATGACATGGCCGACGAAGGCGAGGAGCCGCCGGTCTGCCCGTGGGGCGACCTGATCCTGATGGAATGCTTCACGGGCGACGTGGGCGTGATGAATATTGCCGCGCGCAATGTCGAGGTTATTCCCTTCCTGCTGCGCCGCGCCGGCGCGCTGGCACTGACCGTGATCGACGAACAGGCGTCCAAGGTACATCGCCCGGCCACCTTTAGCGTCACACTGGGCAATATCCAGAAAAACGTGGACCGCGAGGCCATGATTGCCAAGCTGGTGCCGCTGCTCAAGCGCACCCCGCACGAAGTGATCACCTTGCTGGAAACGCCCAATGCCGTGCTCAAGCGCCGGCTCGACCACGTGACTGCCCAACGCTTTGCCAAGACGCTGGACCTGGTCGGTTGCGACTGCACGATCGAGAAGGAAACCTCGGAAATGGGCGTGACGGTGCCGATCAGCGGCCCGGGCGTGCTGGCGCCACCCGTGGTGGTGTCCTACTCGGAGCGCGATGAATTCGATTCGTCCATGCCGGAAGAACCCCAGCCTTCGCTGTTGAAGGTGGTGTGGCGCCGCATCTACGACAAGCTGTTCAACCGCCCGCTGTACTGAAGCCCCCGCCTGGATGCCGACGGTCTCTGCGGAGGCCGTTTTGCGTTTACCGGCAGTCCCCTACCCATCGTATTGACGGGCAATTTGTGGCACAATCCGCCCCTTAGTAAGACGTGCAATTTCAACAAGATTGAGTCCATTATGTCAGAACAACAAATCGTCATCGCCGGCGGCGGCGTGGCTGGCCTGTACTGCGCCACCCGCCTGGCCGAGGCAGGCCACCAGGTCCTCATCCTTGAAGCCTCGTCGGACCGCTGGGGCGGACGCATTGAAACCGAAGACATGGATGGCTTCATCGCCGAATATGGCCCGATGCGCTTCGAGCCCACCCTGCAGCCGCGCTTTGCCCAGTTGTGCGCCGAGCTCGGTGTGGGCCTGGTCGACTTCTCCGGCCCCTCCTCCGACCAGATTTCCGGTCCCGATCCGGAGCTGCCGCTCGAAGAACAGGGCTTGAATTCGCTGCAACTGCTCAAGCGCGGCATCATGCTGATCATGGGGCGCGACCCGCAGGACCAGGCCTGGATCGATGGCTTGACCGAAACGGACTACTACCGCTTCCGCAAGCACTCGCAGTTGCACGGCCAACCGCTGTGGGCCACCGGCTTCTGGAACGCCATGTCCAGCCAGGGCATCCTGAGCCATCGGGCGCTGGTCAAGCTGCGCGACACCGGCACTTTCTATCACATGATTCCCGAGAATTTGAACGCCATCGAGTGGATCATCTGGTGGTTGCGCGCCTTGAAAACCGTGGGCCAGAAGCTTGCCAGCATCGAAGGCGGTTCGGCCAAGCTGACTGACGGGTTGATCGACAAGATACATTCCATGCCCAACATTACGATGGCCGGCGGCCATACCCTGCGTGGTTTTCGCCCGACCGGTCTGGGCCAGTCCGAACTGGAACTGGAAGTGCGCACCAAGAACGGCACCATCAAACTCAAGGCCGCGCGCCTGATCCTGGCGATGCCGCGCATGCCGCTGATGAAACTGGCCAACCACCTGCCCGAGCACATCGCTGGCCACCTGGATGCGGTCAACGGCTTTCCCATGCTGAAGGTCTTTTTTGTGAGTAACGCGCCGTGGTGGGACTACGATCAGCCGCCCCAGCAATACGCCAACTGCCTGCCTACGCGCGAAGTCCATTACTTCCGCCGTCCCCAGCAATGCGACCACGATGGGCACGGCATGGTGCTGCTGTACATGGACCGGCCATCGACCGAGTTCTGGCGCCATTACCTGAGCGAGCCGGACAAGCACGACCGCGCCGAAGTGGACCAGGACGCGCGCATTGTCGATGCGTTTGCCCTGTTTGTGGCGCGCGATGTGAAGCGCTTGCTGGAAACGAATGAAACGCATCTGAAGCTCAATGCGCATTCCAAGCTGGTGTTTCGCGACCAGACCCTGGCCGAGGCGACCGCCTACATCAAGAATTCCATCATCACCTATGGCATTCGGGACTGGGCGCGCGCACCGTATGGCGCTGCCAACCACGGCTGGCAGCCTGGCGTGCGTTCCTGGAAAGTCATGGACGCCTTCAAAGCCTTCGACTTTGGCAGTGGCGCCAAGAACGTGCACATTGTGGGCGAAGCGTATTCGGACTACCAGGGCTTTGTGGAGGGCGCGCTCAACAGCTCGGAACTGGCGCTGGCGATGATACGCCCGCCCGTGCCTGCCCCCGACAGCGGTAACGAATAATGGCCAGCCGGCGCGAAGGCCTAGATGGCTTTAAGCTGGCTGAAGGAAAAACCTATCTGCTCGACCGCACTGGCCGCGGCGTCGAGCGTGGAAAACACTTGCGGCGCCAAATCTTTAACGTCGAGCAGCATGCCAGCATCACCTTTCGCCCCCATCAGGCGCACTGTCCACTCGCTGCGGCTCATCGGCACGCGCAGAAACACCGCGCCACCCAGCCGCCCTGCCGCGAAATCGCGCTTGGCCTGCTCCATTGTTCTATTGCATTCAATCATTTGCGATCCACATTGTTCGGGTCAACCTGCGGATGCGATTGTACGTTACCCGACCGACACAAACTGCCAAGTCGGTGCACAATGAAACAGATGGAAACAAGCAGCCCACGAGATGGGCAATATGCACGATGATGTCGGGCACCGACTGCACGACCCACTAAGCGCCACTGAATGAACGATCACACACTCGCACAACCCGATGTTTCCGCAATGCACCCCGATATTTTGGCCGGTGCGGCGATGCCCTCCCTTTTGCGCGAAGAAATCCTGGCCGACCTGCTGGAAGCGACTGCCCTGCGCACGCCGAACCAGATTGCCCTCATCTTTGGCGAACGCGAAGTGTCCTACGCCGAACTGGACGCCCTGGCCAGCCTGGGCGCCTCGCGCCTGATCGACCTGGGCGTGCGACCGGGCCAGATCATTGGCCTGTGGATGGCGCGCAGCATCGAATTGCTGGTCATGCAGGCCGCCATTGCCAAGACCGGGGCAGCCTGGCTGCCGGTGGACCAGGATACCCCGGTGGACCGCCTGCAAGTGTGCCTGGACGACGCGAGCGCTTTTGGCGTGATCACCGACGCCGCCATGCAGGAAAGGCTCAATGGCAGCCCCACCAGCGTGTGGACTGCCACCGCCCTGCTTGCGCCCCTGGAGCGAAGCGAACTGGCCCAGCACCGCGGTCTGGTCTCGCCGGACCAGCCGGCCTATGTGATCTACACCTCGGGTTCGACCGGCAAGCCCAAGGGCATCATGATTTCCCAGCGCAGCATTTGCCATTTCCTGCGCAGCGAAAACCAGGTGCTGGGCATACGCGCGGACGACCGCGTCTACCAGGGTTTTTCAGTGGCCTTCGATATGTCCTTCGAAGAAATCTGGATTTCCTACCTGGTTGGCGCAACCTTGTGGATCGGTCCGAAAGACATTGCCGGCGACCCGGAAACGCTGCCGCGCATGCTCGCGGCCAACAAGGTCAATGTGCTGCACGCCGTGCCCACGCTGCTCGCCCTGTTCAGCGAAGACGTGGCCAGCCTGCGCCTGATTAACCTGGGCGGCGAGATGTGCCCGGAATCGGTGGTGGAACGCTGGGCCAGCCCGCAACGCCAGATCTTCAATACCTACGGCCCGACCGAAGCGACGGTGTCGGCCAGCCTGGCCCGTCTGGAGCCAGGCAAGCCCATCACCATCGGCACCCCGCTGCCCAACTATGGCTTGCTGGTGATCGGCACCGAAGGCCCGACCTTGACGCTGCAACCGCGCGGAGAAACGGGCGAACTGTGCATTACCGGGCCTGGCCTGGCAGCAGGCTACCTGGGCCGGCCCGACCTGACGGACGAAAAATTCCTGATCAACCCCTGGGCCAGTGGCGCCCACGACGCGCGCCTGTACCGCACGGGCGACCTGGCGCGCATAGACAGCGATGGCCAGGTGCAGTGCCTGGGCCGTACCGACGACCAGGTTAAGATTCGCGGCTTTCGCGTGGAACTGGGCGAAATTGAAGCCGTGCTGGCGCAGCAGGCGGGCGTGGGCACGGTGGCCGTGCTGCTGCGCAAGGACGACGGCATCGACCAGCTAGTTGCCTACATCGTGCCCGCAGCCGGCAGCAGCGACGAGGCCGTTGGCAGCATGCAGTTGCGCCATGCCCTGAGCGAACACCTGCCGCCTTACATGGTGCCTAGCCGCTACGAATTGCTGCCGCTGATGCCACGCCTCACCTCCGGTAAGATCGACCGCAAGGCCCTCAAGGCGATGCCGCTGAGCGCGCCACCGGCTGGTGCGGCTGGCGAATCGGACGTGCCGGAAAATGCCGCAGAAACAGCCCTGTTCGCCGCGCTGGCCACCCTGTTCCCGGGCCAGCCAATCCGGCGCCAGGCCGACTTTTTCAGCGACCTGGGCGGCCACTCGTTTTTTGCCGCACGCTTGGCCTCGGCATTGCGCGCCAATCCAGCGTTTGCCCACGTCACCGTGCGCGACATTTACCTGAACCGCCAGGTCGGCAAGATTGCCGACGCGCTAGCCCAGGCCCACGTGGGCGCTGCCGCAGAGGCCGACTGGGCGCCGCCATCGGCGCTGCGCCGCTGGACCTGTGCGGTGGCCCAGGCCGCCGCCGTGCCGCCCCTGGTGACGCTGCGCATGGCGCAATGGCTGGCCCCCTTCTTCACCTACCATTTCTTCACGGGCGACCCGGGCGACTCGATTCCAGTGGCAATTGCCGCCTCGGTGTTCGTGTTCCTGCTGGCTACTGCGATGGAATTTTTGATCCCGATTGCCGGCAAGTGGCTCATCGCCGGGCGATTGAAACCGGGCTCCTACCCGCTGTGGGGGATGACTTATTACCGCTGGTGGTTGGCCGACAGGCTGGTGGAAGCTGCGCCGGTCTACCTGCTCAGTGGCTCCTCCCTGTACAACTGGTGGTTGCGCGCGCTGGGCGCCAAGGTGGGCAAATCCGTCATCATCGGCTCGATGACCTTGCGCGTGCATGATTTGCTGGACATTGGCGACGGCGTGAGCATCGGCAACGCGGTCAACTTTGAAAATGCCCGCGTGCAGCGCGGTCGTCTGCTGCTGGGCAAGATCAAACTGGAAGACGATGTCTGCATCTCGTCCTACTGCATCCTTGAGGGCAACACGTCCATCGGCAAGGAAGCGCACCTGGAAGGCCAGTCGGCCCTGGCCGACGGCGTGGCCGTGCCTGCCGGGCGCGTGTGGGGCGGCTCGCCCGCGCGCGACTTCGGTCCTTTCGTCAAAACGCTGCCGCCGCGCCCAAGCGTGAGCACGCTGCGCCTGGCCATGGAAGCGCTGTTCTTCATGTTCGGTATGGTGTTGGTTGCAACGCTATTCTTCATGCCGGTGTTCCCAAGCTTCGTGCTGATCGACTGGCTGGACGAAAATTCCTTCATGCCCTGGTTGCAAGGCAATACGATCAGCACCCAGCTGGCCCGCTACTTCCTGCTGGCCTTCCCTGCCAGCGGCATTCTGATCGTGCTGACCTTGCTGGTCTCGGCCGGCATACGCTGGACCTTCCTGCCGCGCCTGGCGCCTGGCCGCTCTGCCATTCACAGCAATACCTACTGCGCCAAGTGGCTGGTGAGCCATATCCAGGAGTCCAGCTTGAGCGTCTTGCACGGCATTTACGCGACTGTGTTTGCGCCCTACTGGTATCGCCTGCTGGGCGCCAAGGTAGGCCGCGACGCGGAAATTTCCACAGCGCTGGGCGTGGTGCCTGACATGCTAACCCTGGGCGACGAAACCTTCATCGCCGACGCCGTCATGCTGGGCGACGAACAGATCGATGGCGGCTGGATGACCATGCAGCCGACGGTGGTGTCGCACCGCAGCTTTGTCGGCAACGGCAGCTACATCCCGGACGGCACCGTGTTGCCCGAACGCGTGTTGGTCGGTGTGCACACCCACGTGCCGGAGAACGAACGCATGGCCAGCGGCGACACCTGGCTTGGCTCCCCGCCTATCCACCTGCCCGCGCGCGAAGAAGTGAGCGGCTACCCGGAACGACTGACCTACCGTCCGTCGCGCCTGCGCCGCCTGGGCCGCACCCTGGTTGAATCGTTCCGCATCGTCTCGCCTCACGCGCTGGTCATTGCCGTCGGGTACACGGTGGTGCTGGACGTGATGCCGGAAGCGGGCGCCGGACGCTGGGGTACCGTGTTTGCCGACCTGGCCCTCACCGGCCTGCTCTACTGCATCGGCAACTACCTGTTTGTGCTGGTGCTGAAATGGGCGCTGGTGGGCCGCTACACCAAGCGTGCGGAACCGATGTGGACGCCCTTTGTCTGGCTGTCCGAAGGCGTGACGAATATGTATGAAGGCATTACCGTGCCCAACTTCATGCGCTATCTGCGCGGCACGCCATGGTTGCCCATCGCCTTCAATCTGCTGGGTAGCAAAATCGGCAAGGGCGTCTACCTTGATACTACCGATATCACCGAGTTCGACTGCGTCAGCATCGGTGACTACAGTGAGCTCAATTCCCTGGCATGTCCGCAAACCCATTTGTTTGAAGACCGGGTGATGAAGATCGACCAGGTCGACATCGGCAGCAAGGTCTACATGGGTCCGCGTAGCGCGATTCTGTACAGCGCCAAGGTGGGCGACAACGCACGCCTGGGACCGTTGACGCTGGTGATGAAAGGCGAACACATTCCAGCGGCCAGCAGCTGGGAAGGCTGCCCGGCGGCACCTGTGCGCGTGTGAATATGGACAGCGGTGTTCCAGGTTTGCAGCTGGTCTGCCTGGAACACGGCGCGCAAGCCACCCGCGCCAGCGCGCGCAGCGAACTACGTCTGGCCTTGCGCGAACGAGTTGCCGCACAACTGCACGTGGATATCGCTCGGGTCGAGATTGCCTCTTCGCCCGGTGTCGCGCCCCAACTTCTGCTTGACGGTTCAGCGCGCGCTGGCGGCATTTCGCTAGCGCATGATGGGAATCGATCCATCGCGGCCTGGTACCAACATGGCGCGGTCGGCATCGACATACTGCAAGTTCAGGACACTGCCGACTGGAATATCGTGGCACGCGACTATCTCGGCCCGGACATTCTGAAGCAGTTGCTCAACCTGTCTGCGAGTGCCCGCCCACAAGCCTTTGCCCAAGCATGGACCGAACGCGAGGCCCACCTGAAATACCTGGGCCAACCGCTCAGCGAGTGGACTACTTTGCCGGCGACGTGCAGCTTTCACAGACTAGCCCTGGCAGCCGGTTATGCCGCCACCGTCGCCATAAAAAAGGGCCACGACCAAGCGTGACCCTTTTACAGAAACGATGAAGCTGAAGCTTATTTCTTGATCGCTTTGCGACGCGAGGCGACACCCATCAAACCAAGAGCGCCAATGAGCATCAGCGCAGCGCTGCCTGGTTCTGGCACAGCCTGGAACAGACCATCACGGATGACCTGGCCATTAGCGCTCAACTCGACCACAGCACCGCCCACATTGAAGTAATAGGTATTTGCGTAGACCAGATCGATGGCGTACATGCCGGCTGCCGAAAACACCGCATCTTCGGTTTGGAAGCCGCAGCAGTTGGCCGAGATCAGAATCTGATTGCCGATACTCAGTTGGGTCGCATCGTCATGGCTCAGACCAAAGGTGATCGTGCCCGGTCCATCGACCTTGATGAAACCCTTGAATTCAAAAATCCCGTCGCTCAGATCGGTGACCGAACCGGCATAGCTGGCGCTGTCGCTGGCAAGGAAGTCGGTGACAGTCGACGCGTCCACGCCGAAATAACTGACACCCGTGGACGTGAAATGACCGTTTGGCGTATTCGCATCGCGCGCGGCCAGCGTTTCCGCGATCATGTAATTGGTGGTGTTGGTACCGGTATGCCAAAACGTGCCGGCCAGACCGCTGGTCATCGGTACGCCGGTGACGACCTGGTCGGCGCCAATGATGGTGGTGGCGGAGGCCGCACCGCACAGCAGTGCGGAAGCTGCGATCAGGGCGGCGATAAAACCTGGTTTGGTCATGTTCATGTTCATGTTACTTCCTTGGAATTTGATTGTTATCAAAGAGCTTGTGCTCCCAAAGAGAGCAAGCTTCGTTCCACCTGGAAATATCAATGACTTAGAGAACACCTGGTCGTAAATACACCCTGACTGTAAGATTCTTCGACAAAACGACGATATTCAGAAAACAAGGATTAGCTGGAGCGCTTTGCATAGAGTGCCAGAATGTTTTCCTCGAAGTTGCCAATCAAGCCGCTCGCCACGCGTTTTGCGTACCAGTTGAACTGGGTGCTGACCCGATAGCGCATGCGCACCGTCAAGGTAGTTTGATGCGGTCCGGCGGGTTCCAGAAAATATTCGGTATCGGCCAAGTCAAAGAAATCCCCACCAATTTTGACATGGTCGTCGAGCGCCCCTGGCGGGAAGGAATCGGCATCAAAACGATACTGCCAGCGCACATAGCGATTGGTTTCCCATTCCGTGGACACCTGAGTGAAATGAATGCCTTTTCCCATGCGGATTTCACGTACCAGGCCTTGCGGCGTCAGGCGCGCGACGCCGGACTTGGGCGTTGGCACGCCAATGCGGTACATCCAGGCCTGCCCCACTTCGACTTGCTTGATATCGCGCGTTTCCATCATCTGATGCCAGATTGCCGGTGCATCGGCGTTGATGACGACCTTGCGTTCGATAACACCCTGAACATCGTCGCTGGGCTCCGGCGGCACCACGGCCGCAAGCAGCAAAGGCAGGAATGCGAAGCTGTACATTGCCGGCTTCTTGGGCCAGTTGGCGCTGCGGCAGATGGCGCCCATGATCAGGCCCGCGAGTGCGCCTGTGATGGCAAACAGCGGCACAATCAGCACGGCGCAAATGAGCCCTTCAATCAAAATGGCCATGGTCGCCAACACGAAGATGACATTGGCAAGCGCACCGGCGATGGCGTAATAGCCCCATGTGCGCCGTTCGGTGCGTTCGGCCATATAAACCGTGAAAGCACCCACTGCAAACGGTACAAAGGCGATAAAGGCGCCGACCATCGGGCTGTTGCGCGCATGTCCTTCACCCATGAACATCAGCCGAAAGGCGACGCCGACAAAGGCACCGGCCAACACTGGCACCAAGCTTGAAAAAGGCAGTCGGCGCTTGCTCGGCGGTGGGACTGGAAATACATCATCGATCACGCTCATGTTCGCTCCAAAGATAAAGTCAATTCAGTGACAGCAGTTCCGCAATGCGCGAGTACCTGCAATTCCGGCCGGGGGGCCAGATCGGATGGCAGCTTGATGTTCCATACCAGTCCAAGCGCTTCCAGGCAGCGCAGGGCCCACCATCCCGGATCCCATTCGCCCGGCGCCAGACCAAGGCGTGCGGAACCGGGGAAGGCGTGATGGTTGTTGTGCCAGCATTCGCCCATGGTCAGCAGTGACGTCAAGGGGATGTTGCGACCCTGTACCGCCGCACCCTTGACCTCGAAATGCATGGCGCCGTGGTTATGCGCGAAATAGCCAATGAGCCAATGGCCAAATACACCGGCCGTGATGCGGGCGCACACGCCCCAGAACACAAAGGCCCAACCTCCCCAGGCATAGAACAGCAGCGCTGGCGACAATTGCTGCAGCATCCATGTGCGTTGCAGGAAACGATAAAAACCATCATCAGCGACACGCGCTTCGATCTCGATGTGCGGCGGCGACTTCAGATGCAGATCGCAATTGAGCTGCCACCAAGCGTCAGTCCAAAAACCGCCGCCGTGGCGCAGGTAATTGTGGCAGGTCGGCAGGCGCTGGGCATAGTCGCGCAATTCGTGCTGGCGCAGCAAACCTGAAGGACCGGCCAGGCCCACCTGGACACCGAGATACACCAACAGATATTCCAGCCAGCGCGGGCATTGAAAGCTGTTGTGAATGAGCTTGCGGTGGCTGCCCAGCGAATGCCCAAACAGCAGAACGACCAGCGTGCTGGCGACGAAGAGGCCAAAGGCGGGCATGCTGATCGTGGCCATGCCGCCAATGAGCGCAGCGCCTGCCATCGACAGGAACCACAAGGACTTGAGCGGCGCGTACCTGACCACGCCATCGACGACGCTGTGATCGTTTGCGCAGCGCGCACGATGCCCCAGCAGGCTCGCAGCCCGTTCTGTCATGCCCACTCCCCTTGATTGGAAAATTATTCGGTGCTGCGCTTTTTGATCGCCCGCGATTCGCGTTTCAATGGGCGGCCCACCGGACAAACCTCGAAGGCGTAACCGGTGAGGGTATTCACCAGGCTGTCCCGGTTCAATTGGTAATACACGAATTGGCCTTCCCGTTCGCGGGTGACGAGACCCGCGTTTTCGAGAATCGACAAATGGCGCGAGATGGCCGGTGCGCTCATGGCAAAGCGCTGCGCCAAGTCAGAGGTGGAAAGCCGCGCTTCCGACAGGTAGGCCAGTATCTGCCGGCGTGGGCTGGAGGCGAGAGCTTCGAAAACGCGATCGAGTTGCATGGATTAAGTTATTAACGAATTTGTTAATACTTTAATCGCCGTCTGGAAGACTGTCAACAGGTCCCTTTGCTTTTTTCGGCGGCCCATTCGGCACTGATCGATGAAAATCTCATTGTAGATTTGATAGACTATGCACCCTCTCCACTACTTAGCCCACCGAATGCGTTCCTGTTGTCGACCACCCGTATTTGCCGCACTGTGCATGCTGACTGCGATGCTGGCGCAAGCCGCCTCCGTGCCTCATACAATGCTGGCGCATGCCAAAGCCGCCGTGGGCGGCAAAGCTTGGGATCAGGTGACAACACTGGAGCGGGAATACACCGACACGGGGAACAACGGACAGGCGCACGGTACTGAACTGCTTGATCTGCGCACTGGCCACTACACAAGCGCGCTTGAAGCGATCCCTGGCTTTCCGTTTGTATCGGGCTGGGATGGGCGCCAGTATTGGGAAAGCCAGTTTGGGATCAGCGCTGTCAAACCCGGCATGAGCGGCCTGAGTGCGGCTTTTCGCAAATGTCTGGGACAGTGGTACGCACGCTGCGGTAGAGCGACTTTCCAATCGGGCGGCGAGCGCTTGCATGCGGGTCAGCGCTTTGACGTCGTACGGGTCACGCCGCACGGCAGTGCTCCATTTGAATCCTGGATCAACCGACGCAGCGGGCGCATCGAGCGCGTGCGCTTCGGGTCAACGTTAGAAAGCTTGGTGGAATACGCAGATTTCCGCCGCGTCGGAAGGCTCTGGATTGCTTTCGAAGAGCGCTATACCCTCGCTCCCGGCGCGCCAGAGATTGTGACGCGGCTTCATCGCGTGCGTGTCAACCCTACCCTTCCAGCCCACGCTTTCGCGCTACCGGTCGATGCTGCTATCGAAGGTTTGCAGGACATGCCCGAGGGCGTGTCGGTAGACTTCGAAAACTGTGAAAACCATCTCTGCGTGAAACTCGACTTAAATGGCCAGGGCCCATTCCGCTTCATTCTGGACACTGGTTCGGCGAATGTGCTTTCCCCCGCTGCTGCCGCACGCCTGGACCTGGTTCCGCGCAGCCAGGTACTCGCGCAAGGGTTAGGTGACGGACGCGCGAACGGAGGGGTGGTGAAGGTGGCGCGCGTGGAGATGGGGCCGCTCACCCAGCAGCAGCAGACTTTTTTTGTCGTAGAACTGGGCTATCCCGGCATTGATGGGCTGCTGGGATATGGGTGGTTGCGCCAATGCGTCACTCGCATCGACTGGGCCAAACAACGCCTGACTTTCACGCCACCATCGCGCTTCCACTACCAGGGGACCGCAGGTTCCACGATGCTTGATTTTACGGGAAACACGCCACGTGTGGAGGCACGTATCGACGGCCAGGCCGGCTGGTTTTATCTCGATACCGGCGACTGGTCCGGTGTCACACTCAATGCCAACTTTGCGCGAAAGTCCGGGCTGGCTGGCAAGTATGCAGGCGGCGAGGAAATCAGGTATGGCAGTATCGGTGGCGAAGTCCGCGCCCAGCGCAGCCGCGCCGACATGCTCGAACTTGGTGGAATGCGGCTCGCGCATCCGTCCCTGATGTTGTCGCAGCAAAGCACAGACTTGTTATCTGCACCTGGTTTGGCAGGCAATCTTGGGCACGGCGTCCTGCATCGCATGAATATCGTGCTCGACTATCCCGGCCACCGCGCGTTTTTCGAACCGAACGAATTCACCGAGGAAGCAGAAGAATAGGGGCACCTTGCATGGCGCCCCGTCAACTGCCCTACCAAGGATTATCGAATGCTGGTTTTGGCGCGTTGGTCGAGGTGCAGCCTATACGACACGCGCTGTTCCTGTCCTTGAGCATCGGGAGCGCCTTCCCAAGTGCACATGATCCGGCCGATACAAGCGATCATGCGTGCATCATTCATGTTGTCGGCGTCGATCAGGGAGACTTGGGTGATCTTGCCTTCGGGCGTAATGCGCAGGCCGTAGACCAGGGATGCGCCGCCAGGCGGCCACGCCTCGCTCTCGACGTGCCGCTGAATGCATTTGCTAACGGCGCGATTGGTGTCGTTGGACGAGCGGACAATATTTGCGCCAGTGGCGCTCGTCGGATCGTATTTCACTACCTTGCCCGGCGCTAAGTCGCCGGTTGGATCGGAGAGGACATAACATGCTGCCGGTTCATCGGCAAACGCCGGAGCGACGCAGAGAGCGGTACCGGTACAAAGGGCAACTAGAGCAAATAAATTACGCATCAAAATCCAGGATAGGGAAGGATAATTCGATAAACAGTTTTCAAAAAAACTGACTGTTGGCGATTCTACACGGCGGGCAATAAGAGTTGGCATTTATTCATGGAATCCAGACTGCATTTCCCGAAGCGTGTGCGCTCGATGCGACAGATTTATGGACATTTCAGCTAGCGTGGAGCCGCGCTCCTGCAGGATTTCATAGGCAAACTCTTTGCCGTCGTCGACCAGGTCACGCTGAGCGCTAGCCAAGGCAAAGCTATCAAGATTGTTGAGCCAAGCGGCACATCCGATTTGGCCACGCCCATCAATAAGAATGCGGTGTGTTCTCTGCGCATTTCACTACGCATTCGCAGCCCCCTGGTGCGCTGAGCATCTGCAAGTGACCGTCAATGAGACTTTACGGGGTGTGCTCCCACGACTGGGCCGGCGAGTATTGACCCATGTTTGGCACCGTCGTATAAGATGTACGGTCTGGCTTCGATGGCGGTTATGAATGACGACCCATTACATTCGTAAGGAAAAATGAAAACGAGCACACACATGGAATGGCGCTACACAAGGCCAGCGGTCTGGTTGCACTGGATTGTGGCCCTGATGGTGGCTGGCTTACTGGGCCTTGGTTGGTACATGATGAGCGTTGAACATGAACCTGGGACGCGGTGGCTTTTTCGCCTTCATAAATCGATCGGCGTGCTGGCGTTCGCTGTCATTCTGCTGCGCGTGTTATGGCGCGCAACGCACCGCCCAGAGCCCTTGCCTGCGCCAATGCCGGCATGGCAAATCAAGCTCAGTCATCTCGTTCAATGGTCACTGTATGCGTGCATGGTGATCATGCCGGCGTTGGGCATCGTCGGCGCTGCATATAGCAAGAGCGGCATTGCAGTTTTCGGGGTCAAGTTCCCGGACGTAGTGACGCCAGATCACGATACGGCAGAACAGTTTTTTGGACTGCACTCGACCGTGGCGTGGGTAATGGTCGCGCTGATTGCATTGCATGCAGTAGGCGGGCTCAAGCACCTATTGGTCGACAAGGATAGAGTCTTTCAGCGCATGTGGCGTTGAGTCACGGGACCGTGGGGATCATCGAATAAGGGATATGCCGAACACGGCAAACAGAAGAGGCCGCTGACGAAAAAAAGGGCCGGCAATTGCTGAACGATAGCCACACCCGCGTACCATGGCTTCATTCTCCTACCCACTGAGCACTTGTAAAACATCGAGCGGAGTGTGGTTTTTGCACATGCCACTCGCCCAGGTATTCCGAAGATCATGTCATCGGAAATTCCCCAATTGAAGCCCCATTTTAGCGCCTTATACCACGCTGCCTTGCTGATTTGAGAAATTTTTGTGGCCGGTAAAGCTAAATAGATTGGTGAGACGCTTCCCTCTCAGGGAAGTCACGATTCGCAATTCATCACTGTTAAAAGGAACTGCGATCGCACTTCTTGTTTTTGATAGCGGGATGAATCCACGACATTTGTCTGACAAAATCGCAGACAGGGGAATTTTCATATGCCAAAAGTTTTCGGGGTAACGCTGACTTACACATCAGAAGGACGGTAGGCGACGTTCTGAACGGATTATCCTAATTCTCTTTCGAACTGCCGACAAGAGTAGGAATTTCATCACTCACGGTCAATGGGGCGGCCCCTCTATCGTCGGAAACCAAACGCGAGTTAGAAGCTTTTTTGAAGGGCGCATCTGAATTGAGAGCGTCAAACCCGGCTTGAAATCGAAATTTGACACAAACGTTGAGGACGCGAATAAAACAAAAGGGGCGGCCACGCGCAAACCCTATGATGAACACGGCACAATCGGATCATGAGTTACCTCCGATATTTTGCAACCAAACTGGCAACCGGATGTTCGCAATCCAGCACAAAATCCGCTGCACTAAAATCACTTTTACTTTTGCAGTTGCGCAAACTCAGCCTCAATGAAACTGGGAATCAACGTTCCCTCTGTCATCAAAATCATAATCTGGTTGACTAACACGGATTTTAACTCCTCTGGCCGCTTTGCAAGCGTACCCAACTTCGGAAAGCAGCTAATAATCTTCGTTTCCAAATCATGCCCCTGGTTCCCGATGTATCGCTTGTCAGTAAGAAGCGAGATACCCGAACGATACGAAATTGTCGCGTCCTTTTTGCTGACCTCGCCAATTATCCTATGCAAAAAATAGTCCACACTCAACTGCAACAAAATTCGACTGTCCAACCACTGTCGCCAAGTGACATCCGATCCGCAAAATGACTGGATAGAAAACTGTCGCCCATCCAATATATGCAACTGTAACAATACAGCAATTGGGTCCAAAATCGCGTTTTCGATCGCATATATCGTTCCACTACCAAAAACCTTCACTCCATTTCGATCTGTGTTCTTCCCATCCCAGTCTACATAGCCCTTTACAATAACCGGTCCAGCCGCGTTCAATGACTCGACAATACCGTAAACTTGATTACAGTTGCCTCCACCATTAACGGCGCGAAGAAATTCCTCGTGAAGTAAATCATCGTCCACCTTTAAAATCGACCTTACTTTTTGAACGAGATAATCTTTCGGCATCTTGGGCCCAGCGGGGACAAAGGTAACAGACACTTGTGGCATGATCTTTGTTGACCTTGTCCGCAAAAATTCAAATAGTGATTGAAAGGTCGCACAGTCATAATAACTCTCGACAAAAACCTGCCTACGCTTATTCGGGTCGATCGAAATTTGAGGCACCCCATCTAAAAGTTCAGCAATGCCCGCGTCCTGACTAACTCTAGAAACCGAACCATTTTCGATTGAATATATAGATTCAACCGGAAGTAAGGCTACAGCCGTAGGCGAATGAGTAATCATCAGAACCGACGTATCAAACCGGGCACACATTTCAGTCAAAACCTTATATAGTTTCTCCACCAGTTTTGGATGAAGATACGCATCCGGCTCATCCAGCAACAATAGTCGAGGGGGTCCGATTCGGCCTTCACTCGAATGCTGAATGTTAAATAACGATAGCGCGAGCCAGAGTAGCGTCTTCTCGCCAGTTGAAAGCTCTTCCGTAGATACAGAACGTCCAAACTCATCAAGCAGCGGCGTCGCGTGATCCTTCGTCAATGACCGAATGTCAGGCTCGGAAAAATGAAATTTGCCATCAAAGACCGAGGCGAGTATCTGATTCAGCACGGCCCAGGGCGGCTCGCCGAAACTTTTAATAAAGTCCGCATCGGCGTAGGGGACGATCTCTTTATAACCTTCGGTTTGAACCAAGTAAGAATGATATTTATTCTGTTGGATTCGACTCACATAGTTATTGAAGATCGCCGCCACTTCGTAGCTTCCTAAAACCTTACGATTGGGCGCTTCGAAATGAAAAGAAATTTCCGCCTCCGTAAGCTCACTTGGCTTCTTCCCGATTTTTTGAGCAATTTGGCGGATCGCAGTGTGAAGTCCGTTGCCATCTAAGTTTATACCGCGGGGAGCGAAAGGACCGATGGGATTTATCGCACTAAGCAGCGGTTCGTCATACAGGAGCTTGCTGGATTTGAATGTCGCAATGGCTGTGCGGACCATCAAATCAAAACTATTCCCATCATAGAACTGCGAAAAATTTGGGACCAACTCACTTGCAGTCATCATAATGATGTCAACAATAGGATCGAGAGTTAGACCGTCCCGAAAAACGGTGCAATTTCCGCTCGCTATACTTTGAAAAAATCTAGACTTTCCGGCTCCATTTTTACCAATAATCAGCGAAATAGGATGTTCGATCTCTATTGAACCTTTCAGTTCAATACCCCGAAATTGATCGATCTGCGTAATTTTGAACATTAAACTGCACCTAACCTAAGAAGGATAACCGGATTCCTAGCGGAAGCCATTAACGGCCCCGGACTGAGAAAATTTAGCTATTGGGCGCACCGTACAGCGAAATTCGCTCAAATATAATCTCTAAAGCGGGGCAAGGTCTTCACGCGAATAAGTACATAGCCATGCTTTGGGAACTCGCCGGATCCACTCCCAATCGAGCGACGCACGCAGCAACGCTGATCGAAAGTGTGCCAACATGCGATTCACGGTTCTTTCTTGGCCCCCTGCAGCCATTTTACGCGCCTTCATAAAATCAACAACGGAACGGCATGTCTCTTATCATTTTGTTGACGTTTCATTGCATGAATTTGCCCGCGTCAATCTCAGGAAATAGGAGGTCTTTCCGCGCAGCAAACCAATCCAGTTTATCAATATGGGCCCGACGCCGAGCTTGGACTTGAAAAATTTGGATCGATCTCCCGATTTCGCCTATTCTATCTGCCTTCTAGAGCGATTGTGTATGTGCACAGATGCCCTATCGTTCGTACAGGTAGGCGGCAAGATAGCCCTTAACAGCGGAGCGGGGGCAATGCCGACTTTGCGACACGGACTCATCAAATCAAGTCACTAGATATCGTTCGCTGAAACGGACCTGCCTGGAAGAAAATCGGAGTAAAAAAAGGGCTGGCAAATGCCAACCCTTTAATTTTCGGTAGTGAACTGGTGGGCCTCCCGTGAGTCGAACACGGCACCAACGGATTATGAGTCCGCTGCTCTAACCAAGCATGAGCTAGAGGCCCAAAATCGTTGCAGAGGTGGACGTTAAAACTCGCCACCCGCTAGGGCACCGCACGCGGTACCGCCAAACGAAGTGGCGAAGCATATTGCCTTTAACGCCTGCCCGTCAAGGCTTAATTACCTTCCAGGAAGCTCTTGAGCTTGTCCGAACGCGATGGATGGCGCAGCTTGCGCAGGGCCTTCGCTTCAATCTGGCGGATGCGCTCGCGCGTCACGTCGAACTGTTTACCGACCTCTTCCAGCGTGTGGTCGGTCGACATTTCGATGCCGAAACGCATGCGCAGCACCTTCGCTTCGCGCGGGGTCAAGGAATCGAGCACGTCCTTGACCACGCCGCGCATCGATGCGTGCAGAGCTGCGTCCGACGGCGCCAGGGTGTTGTTGTCTTCGATGAAGTCGCCCAGGTGGGAGTCGTCGTCGTCGCCAATCGGCGTTTCCATGGAGATCGGCTCTTTCGCGATCTTCATGATTTTGCGGATTTTGTCTTCCGGCATTTCCATCTTGATCGCCAAGGTGGCCGGATCGGGCTCGGCACCGGTCTCTTGCAAAATCTGGCGCGAGATGCGGTTCATCTTGTTGATCGTTTCGATCATGTGCACCGGAATACGGATGGTGCGTGCCTGGTCGGCAATCGAACGCGTGATCGCCTGGCGAATCCACCAGGTCGCGTACGTCGAGAACTTGTAGCCGCGACGGTACTCAAACTTATCGACGGCTTTCATCAAGCCGATATTGCCTTCCTGGATAAGATCCAGGAATTGCAAGCCGCGGTTGGTGTATTTCTTGGCGATCGAAATTACCAGGCGCAAGTTGGCCTCGGTCATTTCGCGCTTGGCTTTTCTAGCCTTCATCTCGCCGGCAGCCAT
>JBJMVX010000230.1:0-6627 GCA_045810445.1 Massilia sp. | reverse complement strand
GCCAATGTCGCTGAACGTGATGTTGAAGTGATTTTCAATATTAGCCCGGACCTCCCCCGATCGCTGGTGGGCGATGCGCTGCGCCTGCAGCAGGTGCTGCTTAATCTGACCGGCAACGCCATCAAATTCACCCCACACGGGGAAGTCGTCTTGACTGTGACCCCGCTGGCCACAGGGGCCGAGAGCACGCGTATCCTCTTTAGTGTGCGCGATACGGGCATCGGCATCGCGCCCGATCAAATCACGTCGATCTTCCAGGGCTTTTCGCAGGCTGAGGCGTCCACTGCGCGCCGCTTCGGCGGCACCGGTCTGGGACTGGCCATCAGCCAGCGCCTGGTGATGCTGATGGGCGGCCAACTGAGTGTGTTCAGCGAGCCGGGGCAGGGCAGCCGTTTCGAATTCACGATCACGCTCGGTCACGGCGAGCCGCTGCCGGATGCGCCTATCTATCAATCAGTGCAGCATCTGCAATGCCTGGTGGTGGACGACAATGCCACCTGCCGCGACGTGCTCAGCGCCATGGCAGGCGCTTATGGCTGGCACGCTGACGCAGTGGCCTCGGGCGCCGAAGCGCTGGACTCCGTCCAGCAGCACCGTTACGACGTGGTGTTTGTCGATTGGCGCATGCCGGGCATGGACGGATGGGAAACCAGCAAGCGCCTGCGCGCCTTGTGCAATGGTCCCGGACGGCCCCTGATCATCATGGTCACTGCACACGACGCTGCGCTGGTGGCCGATACCGAAGGGCAGTTAGGGCCGGTCTTGGACGCCATGCTGGTCAAACCGATTACGGCTTCCATGTTGTTCGATACCGTCAGCGACCTGCGCAAGGGACTGACTGCGCCGGGACCTGCGCGTGATCTGGCCGCGATGGCCGCGCTTGCGGCAGCCGATGCCGGTTCCCTCGACGGTGTGCAGTTGCTGGTGGTGGACGATAATGCGATGAACCTGCAGGTGGCGCGCGAGCTGCTGGGCGCCGTCGGGGCGACTGTCACGACTGCCGACGCGGGTCGGGCCGCGATCGACATCGTGTGCAAGGGCGAGCAGAAGTTCGATCTGATTTTGATGGATATCCAGATGCCGGACATCGATGGCTATGCAGCTACGGCTGCCATCCATGCCAGTCTGGGGGCCAAGGCGCCAGCCATTATCGCCATGACGGCCAATGCGCTGGCGACCGATCGCGAGTCGGCACTGGCCGCAGGCATGGTTGACCATGTGGGCAAGCCGTTCGACCTGGCACAGCTCATTGCCACCATCCTTAAACATTACGCAGGCATGGCCAGCGAGGCTGCGCCAACCTTGACGCTCGATCGCACCTCGGCCCTGACCCGGCTCGGCGGCAATGAAGGCATCTACCTGGGCGTCCTGCGCGGCTTCCCTGCCGAGATGGCGAAGATCCGCATCCAGGTGGAAGAGATTGCGGCTGGCCGGCGCACCGAATCTGCCGCGGGTGCCATGCATTTGCTGCGCGGTCTGGCCGGCATGGTTGGCGCAGCGCGCCTGGCGGGGCTGGCGCGCATCATCGAGGATGCCCTGCTTGGCGGGGCGAGCGCGGAATCGCTGGCGCGGCAACTGGGCATCCTGATCGACGAAATCGGTTTGGCCAGTGCGGCAGCCATGGAGGCATCCCGCGAATAACTAGTTAATAAAAAAGCCATGTTGTCAGGCAATATGCGCTATCATATGGACTCCTGAATCAGGCTGCACCTACTCTCCACATGAACAAGAAAAAGCTGGGAATTCTCGCCTTTGGCGGTATCGTTTGCGTTGCAGCCGCTGTCGGATACGCCAAATATGGCTGGCGCGGCATGCAAGGGGCGAACAGCCTGCACCTGGACCTGGCGCACCCCGATGCCCTGATTGTCACCAGCAGCCTGGCCACGCTGCCGCGCGACCTGTTGACCATCCCGCTCGCGCACGACGTGCTGCGCGAAGACTTCCTGTTTTACTACGAGCAGAACGAAGACCGCCTGGGCCTGAAAGGTACGCTGCGTCGCATCGCCTACGAACACGAACTCGGTTGGGGCGACCAGTTGATCCAGATGGTGCTCGATGAACCGGCCGAAGTGGCGCTCTGGCGTGATGCGGATGGCTCGCTCAAACACTTTGCGATCTCGGTCACCCGTAACAAATTGACCCAGCTGCTGGAAGAGAGTGCCAAGATCGCGCTCAAGGACAGCCAGATGACGGTGGCGGGAAGCCTCAAGGTAAGCGGTGACAAGGTCCCTGTGTACGCCCTGGCTTACGCTCACAAGCGCACCTTGCTGTTTGCGGCTCATGGCACGCGCCTGGTGATCCTGTCCAATCCGGGCATGGTCTATGGTGGCAAGGATGGCACCAGTGCCGACAGCAAGGCAGCCGACGTGGTGGTGCGCATGTTGGGCGAGGACGCGAAGCAGCAATCGTTCCGTCAACAGTTCCAGCTCGAGGCGCAGGCCGGCGCGGGGCATAGCGTGGCGGTGAAGGCCGATTTTCTCTCGTTTAGCTACCAGCCGTTTTTTGGCGCCCTCGATGCACTGCGTTTTGACTTCAGCAAGGGCCACTGGAGCACGCGCGCGCTGATCGACGCGGCTCATCTGAAACCTGGCGGCTACGATAACCGCGCCCTGTGGCCTGCGCTGCCGCACAATCCTGCCGCCTGTTTCGCCTTGCCTGCAGATTGGACCGCGATGCAGCCGGTGCTGAAAAACCTTGATGCGGGTCTGGCGCCACTGGCCGAGCAACTGGCCGGTCCCGCCGCAGTGTGCTGGTATGGCAGTTCGCGCCTGTACACGCCCTTGATGGTGGCAACCCGCAAGCCGGGAGCTGCCAGCGATGAACTGCTGGCCAAGCTGTATGCGGCCTCGGTCGGTGGTGCAAAGAGCGGCGAGATCAAGAAAACCGCCGGCAAGAATGGTGAGCAGCTGTGGCAGCGCACGGTGGCTACGCCCATAGGCGAGACTCATCCGACCCTCGCCACGAGCGGTCAGGTCGTGCTGTTTTCGCCCGACGCCGCACTGGTCGAGCAAGCGCTGGCTGTCGCTCACAAAAAGGCGCCGGCCATTGCCGACCGACTGTCCGACAGCAGCACCACGGTAGGGTTGATTTCCCCATCGGCCTTGTCAGATCTGATCCGCAAAGAGGCGTTCGACGCGCTGCCCAAAGATGGCGAACCGGTGCTGCGCGCCGCAGCCGATGTGCATCTGGTGCCGCGCCTGGACGCGCTCAAAAAATATCCACCTTACCGCCTGGTGCTCAAAACGCTGCCCACCAGCGGCGTCGCCTGGCAGCCGGTCGAATGGCAGGCGCTGGAGCACTGATTCGTGCCTAGCCGCCGACAAGCGCTTGCCCTGCTTGCCGCCTGTGCTGTCATGCCGGGTGCGCACGCGCTGACTGCCGCGCCGGATGCGGCGCCGTCTGTGCGTCTGGACAAGGCGCAAAGCCGCGCCTTCCAGGCCTGGATGCTGCGCATTGTCAGCGCCCAGTTGGAGCGCGGCCCGTCGCCGCGTTGGCAGCATCGCGATTGCGCGGGCCTGGTGCGTTTTGCCGTCAACGAAGCGCTGTCGGCCCACGACGCCAAATGGCTGCGCGCAAACGGCATTGCCAGCGACCGCCAACTGCCGCCCGAACTGGAACTGAGCGCGGCGCAAGAGGGCTTGCGTAATCGCTGGGTGCAGACTGGCGGCACGGTGGGCAATTATGTATCGGCCATCGCCCTGGTGCAGCACAACAGCCGCTTCATCGCGCGCGACCTGAATCAGGCGCAGCCCGGCGACCTGCTGTTTTTTGACCAGGGCGACGAACAACATCTGATGGTCTGGATGGGGTCACGCATTGCGTACCACACCGGGACCGTTAAACCCGACGACAACGGACTTCGTTCCGTTGATGTTTCACAACTCAAAACCTGGAAGGACACGCGGTGGCAACCAGCGGTCGACAATCCCAATTTCGCCGGCGTGTTCCGGCTGGCTTTTCTTTCATGAACCGCGCACTGGCCAGTGTGCTGATGTTCGCCACGCTGCTGTGCGCCGGCGTGCCTGCGGGCGCGCAGGACGAGGAGGGTCAGCCCACCGAAGCGCAGGCTGCGCCCGCGTCCGGCCCAGGTTACACGCCCTTCAAGGGCGAGCCATTTTTCCTTCTGTCCGACGCGGCCTATGGTAGCCGCGACATGGCGCGCGTACGCCTGGAAGTACCGGGGCGCGACATGGCGCGTGCCAATCTGGAAGCCTACGGCGGCGTTGATATCCTGGTGTACCGGATACCCGAGCCGCTGGAGTTTCTGAAGAAGCAGCCCAACCTGCACCGCGTCAAAGTCATCGCCAACTACCAGGGCGAAGGCCTGATCAATGCCTTGAGCCTCATGTGGGATCGCTGGTGGCAGCAATCGCGCCTGGCTTGGCGCAAGCTGTTTTCGTCGGACGCGCGCCTGGCGGTGACGAAAGCCCAGCCTGCGCTCAAGACCGACGAGGCGATCCGCCGCCCGACGGAGTTTCGCAACCCTTCGCAATACAAGCCACTGAAGGGCTATGATCTGATCGACCGCTTCCGCTATCCGCTGTGGCAGGCCAAGGTGATCGAACCGCCGAAGGGCGTGAAGCTGGAAGGCTCGAGCAGCGAATTCCGCGCCCCTGGCGTGGGCAATGTGATGATACCGATCGGTACCCGTAAGCCTGGTCTGTACCTGGTCGAAGCGATCATTGGCGAGCACCGCGCCACCACGCTGGTCTTCGTCTCCGACACCATGGCCATCACCAAGGTCTCGTCCAACCAAATGCTGGTGTGGGCCGCGCGCCGCGACAATGGCGCCGTGGTGCCTGACGTGAGCGTTGCCTGGACCGATGGCAATGGCGTTCTCCAGTCGGGAAAAACAGCCTCCAACGGCGTGCTCACGCTCGAACGCGGCAGCCCCGAACACACCTACGTGATGGGCGAAGACCGCGATGGTGGTGTGTTCGTGTCCGAGAATTTTTACTACGACAGCGAAATCTACAACACCAAGCTCTATGCCGTCACCGACCGGCCCCTGTACCGCCCGGGCGACGAGGTGAACGTCAAGTTCATCGGTCGTGAATTTACCAGCGCCCGCACGTCGCAGGCCGCGCAGGCCGCGCCTTTGACGCTGACTGTCTACGATCCAAACGGTACGCCCTTGCTCACCCAGGTGCTGCAACTGAATGCCGAGACAGGCGCCGATACGCGCTTCCGCCTGCCGCCGCAGGCCAGCGCTGGCGGGTATGAGCTGCGTTTTGCCTATCGCGACAACCAGTACGGCGCCGCTTTCCGGGTCGCCGAATACGTCAAGCCTCACTTTGAAATCAATATCGTGTCGAGCAAGCCGGAGTTCAAAACCGGCGAAGCGGTCAAAGGCCATATCGAACTGCGTTACCCGGACGGCAAACCGGTTGCCAATGCCGACCTGTCGCTCACGCTGCGCGCCCAGCAAAACACCATGGTTGATGGCGAATTGCGCTACAGCGGCCTGTTCCCCGTGTCCCTGAAAACCGAGACCCTGGTCACCAACAGCAGCGGCAATGTCGACTTCGTGCTGCCTGAAGCGAAAGACCCGTCGCGCTATATCTTGACCGTGCTGGCCTCGGACGGCGCTGCGTATCGCGTCAAGACCACGCGCGAACTGATGATCGAGCGCTCCGCCACCCAGTACACACTCAAGGCGCAAAAGGGCTTTTCGGCGCCCGGTGAGAGCGTGCACTTTGCGCTGACCGCGCAAGGCAATGCCGGCGGCAAGCCAGTACGCTGGGAGATGGTCCAGCTTGAAAAACAGACCAAGACGGAAGGCGCTTACGACGCCAGCAAGGACGGCTGGGACGTCAAGTTTGCTACCCCAGGCTCGTACCAGCTGACGCTGCGCGACGCCAACAACAACCTGGTGGCGGCAGCGAGCCATTGGGTCATTGGCGATGGTTTGAAAGGTACACCAGGCAGTATTGAAATCGTGCTCGATCACGAACGCTACAAACCGGGCGACGTGGCCGAAGCCTTGATCACCTTTGCCGACCCGGTGGACCAGGCCTTGCTGACGCTAGAACGCGACAAAGTGGAGCAGGTCGGTTTGCTCGGTAGTGGCGCCGATTGGGTCAAGGCGCAACGGGTCGCTGGTAACCAGTGGCGGGTGCGCATTCCCGTCAAGGCCGATTACGGTCCCAATATCACTTTCTCGGTGGCGTACACGCGCATGGGCGATTTCGTGTTTCAGAACGCTGGTCTGCAGATCATCGAGCCGCGCATTGCGCTGCAGTTCAAGACCGACAAGGAAGTCTATCAGCCTGGTGAGAAGGTGACGCTCGACGTGACCGCGCAGCTCGACGGCAAGCCAGTATCGACCATGGTGGCGCTCGGCGTGGTCGATGAAATGATCTACGTCCTGCAACCCGAGATTGCACCGGACATTGGCGACTTCTTTTATCACCCGCGTCGTAATAACGTGCGCACGACGGCCAGCTTGTCGTTTATCAGCTATGACATGGCAGTTGGCCGCTCGGCGGGCGCGCCAGCGCGCCACAACTACAATGAACGTGGCGTCAAAGTGCTGGAGCGGCCGCGTCGCGACAACATCGATACCGCTTTTTGGGCACCTAGCCTGAAGACCGACGCCGACGGCCATGCGCGCGTTACCTTCACCAT
>JBJMVX010000229.1:0-4645 GCA_045810445.1 Massilia sp. | reverse complement strand
GTGCGCAATCTGGTGATGCCCAACACGCGGTAGCGCTCATAGACTTCGGGTTTGGGATGGTGATAACGGTTGCGGTAGCCCACCTGGAACAGCGCCAGATCCGGGTGCACCGCGTTGAGAAACGCCGGCGTTGAAGAGGTACCGCTGCCGTGATGTGGCGCCAGCAGCACTTCGGCGCGCAGTAGTGCCGGCGTGTTCGCCACCAGTTGCGCTTCCTGCGCGGCTTCGATATCGGCCGCAAGAAGGATGGCATGGCCTGCTGCGGTGATGCGCAAGGTGCAGCCGCGCGCGTTGGGCTTGAGCGTTTTGTCGTCGTAGCTGGCCAATGTGGGATGCAGCATTTCGAACAGGACGCCATCCCAGGTCCAGGTTTGACCACCAGTGCAGCGCACGTGCCTTGGCGCGGCCCGCACGATGGGATGGTCCAGCCACAGTGAGGACGAAACCCACCCCACGTCTACCTCACCGAGCACCGCAAGGGCGCCACCGGAATGATCGGCGTCGCTGTGGGTAATGATCATCCCGTCCAGCGATGCGATGCCGCGCGCCTTCAGGTAAGGCAGGATCACGCGGTTGCCGCCGTTGGACTCTGGCGAATATAAGGGGCCGCTGTCATACAACAGTCGATGGCCGCGCGTTTCAATGAGCAGTGCCATCCCCTGCCCGACGTCAAACGCCGTCACCGCGACCTGCCCCTGTGCTGGGCGCAGCGGCTGCCCGGCCAGCAGCGGCAGCCATGCCACAATCCCCAGCCAACGCAGCGGCCAGCCGCGTGGTGCCAGCATCCACAAGGTGCCGGCCAACGCGTAGCAGAATATCCACGGCGGTGGCGTTGGTGCGCTCCACACCGCCACCCGCGACTCGCTCAGCCAGCTCAAGGCCCAGGCCAAGCTAGCGACGAGCACATGCGCCACATTCAGCAGCAAGGTTGACAAGGGCGCTGGGAGCATACTGCCCGCCAGTGCCATCGGCGTGACCACCAGGCTGATGACGGGAATGGCCACCGCATTGGCCAGAGGGCTGGCGAGCGACACCTGCGAAAACAGCAGCATCGTCAGCGGAACCAGTCCAAGCGTAACCACGTACTGGGTGTGCGCAGCGGCCTTGAACGCGCTCCAATAAGGCTGGTGGGGCGCCTCGGTGCGGCCTTCGGAGGCATACAGGATCATGGCCACCGCGCCGAACGAGAGCCAAAACCCGGGCGAGAGCACGGCCCAAGGATCGATCAGCACCACCACGAGCAGCGCCATACACAACACGTGCGAGACGCTGGTCAGCCGTCCGGCCCACATAGCCGCTGCCACCACGCAGAGCATGTACAGGGTACGCTGCGCCGGCACGCCGAAACCTGCCAGCAAAACGTAGAGCAGCGCCGTACCTGCACCCGCAAGGGCGGCGACCTTTTGTGCGGGCAGCAGCAAGGGAAGCTGCGCCTGCGTGAAGAAGGAACGGCGCCACAGTGCCGACGCCAGTAGCGCGGCCAGGCCCGCGACCATGGTGATATGCAGTCCTGAAATCGAAATCAGGTGGCCGATTCCGGTGCGATTGAAGACCTTCCAGTCCGACTGCGCTATCGCGCGCTGGTCGCCAACGACCAGGGCCACGATGACGCCTGCATACGGCTTGCCTGGCAAGGCCCGCAGTATCCGCTCGCGCAAAATGGCCCTGCATCGCTCCACCAGATTCGAAAAACTGAGGACAAATGGATCGAGACGATAATTGCCACGGCCTTCAGGGCGCACATAGCCGGTGGCGCGCACACCCTGCTCCAGCAACCACGCTTCGTAGTCGAAGCCATATGGGTTGGCGTTCCCGTGTGGGCGCTGAAGCCGCACATGGAGCTGCCAGCGCTCGCCGGGCTGCACGTCGCCGACGGTTTGCCGCGCGTCCTTGAAGCCCTTGTACCAGGCCAGCGCAATATGTGGTGGCACAATCACACCGGGCGAGCCTACTGCCTCGACCTTGAAATTGAAGCGCACGCCCTGATCGAATTGATAGGGCAAACTGTCGATGGTGCCGATCAGTGTCAGGTCACGTCCCTCGTCTGTGGCCCTCAGTACGGGCGCCAGCGCGAGGCTGGCCATCGCCGCTGCCCAGCAAAAGCCGAACAGGACGCCGGCGACGGGATGCCACAACGGGCGGCGCAAGAAGCAAAGTAGCAGGCCGATGGCGAGCGCAGAGGCCAGGTCGACGCCATCAGGCAAGCCAGCACAGGTCTGGAGCAATGCAGCACCGGCGGCAAATCCAAGGATCGCGCTGCGCATGAAAGCCTCGCCGGGCTGAAGAAACCCTCAGTCTTGCACGCGGAACGCACGCCAATCTTGCCCTGGATCGAAGAGAGCGTTGTTAGTTAAGGACTGAGGATAGTTTTAAGGCGTGGCAGTGCGGCGAGCGCATTGTCCATCGTCGCCTGCGCGATGGCGGCAGCGCCCACACCCCGCAATTGCGCCAGCACGGCGCCGATGGCTGGAAGCTGTTCGGGGCTGTTGCGCCCAGGGTGTACCCAGGCCGGTGAGATATCCGGGGCGTCGGTTTCGAGCACTAGCGCATCAAGTGGCAGTGCGCTAGCCAGCCGGCGGATTTGCAGCGCACGCGTAAAGGTCATGGCGCCGCCAAATCCCAGTTTGAAGCCAAGATCAATGTAGATGGCCGCCTGCTGCGCGCTGCCGTTGAACGCGTGGGCGATGCCCCCAGCTGGACGCACCTGGCGCAGGTGTTTGAGAACGATGTCCTGCGAGCGGCGTACATGCATCAGCACCGGCAGATCATAGTCGCGCGCCATGCGCAGCTGCTCCCGGAAGAAGTGCTCCTGTTTTTCCCGCATCGCCGGCTCGCACAGCATGGGAATGAAAAAATCGAGTCCGATTTCGCCAACCGCCACAAAGCGCGGATCTGCCATCCCAGCCTCAATCGCCAGGCGCAGCGCAGCCAGGTCAGCCTCCTGTGCCTGCGGAACGTAAATGGGATGGATGCCCAGCGCATAACTGGCATTCGGCGCGGCGGCAGCCAACTGCGCCACCACGCCGAAATTGCCCTTTTCAACGGCAGGAATCACGATCATTCCCACCCCAGCGGCGCTGGCGCGGCTTGCCACGTCCAGCGACTCGCTGCCAAATTCATGGGCATCGAGGTGGCAGTGGGTGTCGATCCACATCATCAAGCTCCGGCGCTATGCAATCCGTCTTCGCTCAGACGCAGCACGCGGTCGCAGCGCTGCGCCAGTTCGTTGTCGTGGGTGACGATGACGAAGGCGGTGCCCAGCGTCGAAGAGAGATCCAGCATCAGGTCGAAAATCTGCTGCGCCGTCGTGTGATCGAGGTTGCCAGTTGGCTCATCGGCCAGCACGCAGGCCGGCTGGGTGACCAGGGCACGGGCCAGGGCCACGCGCTGGCGTTCACCACCAGACAATTCACCCGGCACATGGATGGCGCGCTTGGACAGGCCCACGCGTTCGAGCACCTCGGCCGCCTTTTTTTGGGCGCTCGCACGATTTTCGCGTCGGATCAGGAGCGGCATGGCGACGTTGTCGAGCGCAGAAAACTCGGGCAGCAGGTGGTGGAACTGATACACAAATCCCAGCGACGCATTGCGCAAGTCACCACGCGCTGTTTCGGACAGGTTGGCGAAATCGCGCCCTTGCAAGGTCACACTGCCAGTGGTCGGCGTATCGAGACCGCCTAGCAGATGCAGCAAGGTCGACTTGCCCGAGCCGGAAGCGCCGACGATGGCCACATGTTCGCCGCGATAGACGCTAAAGTCCACATTGGCCAGTACCGGCACCCGGTAGCTCCCCTGGACAAAGGTTTTGCCAAGACCGCGACAGGCCAGGACCGGATTGTTTGGCGCTTCACTCATAGCGCAGTGCCTCCGCTGGCTTGACGCGCGAGGCCGCAAAGCTCGGATACAGCGTGGCGATGAAGGCCAACAGCACCGAAACGCCGGCAATGCCCAGCACGTCGGGCCAGCGCATATCCGATGGCACGGTGCTGATCAGGTAGATTTCCTTGGTCAGGAATTTGAAACCCAGCAGGTGCTCGATGAATGGGATGATGACGTCGATATTGAGCGCGACCAGAGAACCGAAGGCCACGCCGGCTACGGTGCCGATGATGCCAACCAGCGCACCCTGGATCATGAAGATCTTCATGATCGAGCGCGGTGAGGAACCCAGCGTGCGCAAGATGGCGATATCGGCCTGCTTGTCCGTCACCGTCATGGCCAGGGTGGCCACCAGGTTGAATGCCGCGACTGCGATAATGAGCACCAGGATCACGAACATCATTTTTTTCTGACTTTGCACAGCTGCGAACCAGGTGGCATTGTTGGCGGTCCAGTCACGCAATTGCAGCTCGCCCGTCATGCTGTGCTGCAGCTCGCGCGCCACCGTCGGCGCTGCGTGCATGTCCGCGATGCGCAGGCGAATACCGCTTGGCCCCATCAGATTCGACACCGCAATGGTGTCATCCATTTGCACAAACGCCAGGCCGGAGTCGTATTCAAAATAGCCGGCTTCAAAAATGCCGGCCACCGTAAAATTGACCATATGCGGTGTCATTGCCGATTCCGCGTTCTGGCCGGACGCCAGTGCCAGTGTGACCTTGTCGCCCAGTTTCACATTGAGCGACTTGGCCAGATCGAAGCCCAG
>JBJMVX010000228.1:0-11680 GCA_045810445.1 Massilia sp. | reverse complement strand
GCGCGAAGACCATGAACGCGGCGTACTTAATTTCTACGGCAATGTCGAAGGCAATGACATTTTCAAGGGCACTGCCGACATCGTCGTATGCGACGGTTTCGTTGGCAATGTGACCCTCAAAGCCATCGAGGGCCTGGGCCGTTTCGTCAAGAGTTCGCTCAACACGGAATTTCGGCGCACCCCGCTGACTATGCTGGGCGCCCTGATTTCGCGTGGCGCGCTGAGAAACTTCGGCAATCTGGTCAATCCTTCGCGCTACAACGGCGCCAGCCTGCTCGGCTTGCGCGGCCTCGTGTTCAAGAGCCATGGCGGCGCCGATGCCTACTCGTATGAGTGGGCGATCAAGCGCGCCTTCGCCGCGGCTAAATACAATGTGCAAGAGCATCTGTCGGAGAAAATTGCCGAATTGATGCCGCGCGCGCCTGACCCGGAAGTGCCAGGCTCACTTACTCAGTAGGACGGCTAGCAATGACTTTGTACAGCAAAATTATCGGCACCGGCAGCTACTTGCCCAAGCAGCGCGTGACCAACGAAGACCTGACCGCGCAACTGGCGGCCAAGGGCATTGAAACCTCGGACGAATGGATCGTCTCGCGCAGCGGCATCAGCGCGCGCCACTATGCCGCCGTGGACCAGCATTCCTCGGACTTGGCCGTGGCTGCCGCGCGCCGCGCACTGGAGGCGGCCGGCCTGCAGGCCGAGCAGATCGACCTGGTGATTGTCGCCAGTTCGACCCCGGATTTCTACGGCTCCTTCCCGTCGACTGCCTGCATCGTCCAGCGCAAGCTTGGCATGCACAACAACAGCGCCGCCTTTGACGTGCAGGCCGTGTGCAGCGGTTTCGTGTACGCGGTCTCGGTGGCGGACGCCTTCATCAAGTCTGGTGCCCACAAGAATGTGCTGGTGATAGGCGCAGAAGTGTTTTCGCGCATCCTCAATTTTGAAGACCGCACCACCTGCGTGCTGTTTGGCGACGGCGCTGGCGCCATCGTGCTGTCGGCTTCGAACGAGCCTGGCATACGCGCCACCAAATTGCATGCTGACGGACGCCATGCCGACATCCTCAGTGTGCCGGGTAACTTGGCTGGCGGCGCCATTGCCGGCAGCGGTTTCCTGTACATGGATGGTCCGGCGGTGTTCAAGCTGGCGGTGTCCGTCCTTGAGCAGGTGGCCAATGAGGCATTGGAGCACGCTGGCATGACGGCCGCCCAGATCGACTGGCTCATTCCCCATCAAGCCAATATCCGCATCATGAAGAGCACGGCCAAGAAATTGGATTTGCCGATGGAAAAAATGGTCGTCACCGTCGACCAGCATGGCAATACCTCGGCCGCCTCGATTCCGCTGGCGCTGGACCTGGCCGTGCGCGACGGTCGCATCAAGGCTGGCGACAATGTCTTGATGGAAGGCGTAGGCGGCGGCTTCACCTGGGGCGCCGTGCTGGCCACCATGTAAGTTGCGCCAAGAATTAGGTGTTGAGTTCTACTATCGCGCCCACCCATTGACACAAAGAATAATAGGAGAGTTATTTCCATGAGCAAATTCGCATTTGTATTTCCCGGCCAGGGTGCCCAGGCCATCGGCATGTTGAACGGTTTTGCCGGCAATGCCGTCGTGGCGGACACCATTGCCGAAGCCAATGAGGCGCTGGGCATGGACCTGGGCAAGTTGATTGCCGAGGGGCCCAAGGAAGAGCAGGACCTCACCACCAATACCCAGCCGATCATGTTGACCGCGTCGGTGGCCGTGTACCGCGCCTGGATCGCCGCCGGCGGTCCACTGCCGGCCGTGGTGGCCGGTCACAGTGTGGGTGAATATTCTGCCCTGGTGGCCGCTGGCGTGATTGCCTTCAAAGATGCCGTGCCCCTGGTGCGTTTCCGGGCCAAGGCCATGCAGGAAGCCGTGCCGGTTGGACTGGGCGGCATGGCTGTCATTCTCGGCCTGAGCGCTGACGATGTGCGCGCCGCGTGCGCCGAGGCAGCTGCCGCCGAGCCGGGCAGTGTGGTGGAGGCCGTTAATTTCAATGAGCCTACCCAGATTGTGATTGCTGGCCATACTGCCGCCGTCGAGCGCGCCTGCGAGATGGCCAAGGCCAAGGGCGCCAAGCGCGCCATGAAGCTGGCGGTGTCGGCGCCTTTCCATTCTTCGCTGCTCAAGCCGGCCTCGGACCGCTTGCGTGAGTACATGCAGGCACTGCACTTCGCGGCGCCGCAATACAACTTGATCAACAATGTCGATGTGGCTATCCTGAATGACCCGGAAGCCATCAAGGACGCGCTGGTGCGCCAGGCAGCCGGCCCGGTACGCTGGGTGGAAATCATGCAAAAGCTGGCCGCAGAAGGCACCGAACTGGTGCTCGAAAGTGCGCCCAGCAAGGTGCTGGTCGGCATGGCCAAGCGCATCGATCCACGCCTGGTGGGCGAAGCCCTGGTGGACCAGGCTGCGCTGGACCGCGTGTTGAGCACTCTTCGCTAATCTTAAGGACTGCAATGAATCTGGAAAATCAAGTCGCGCTGGTTACTGGCGCATCGCGTGGCATAGGCAAGGCCATTGCCCTCGAACTGGCCCGCCAGGGCGCCAAGGTGGTGGGCACTGCCACCACGGAATCGGGCGCGGCAGCCATTGGCGCCTACCTGGCCGAATTTGGCGGCAAGGGTCTGGTCCTGAATGTGACCGACCCCGAACGTTGCAGCGCTGTCATTGACGAGGTACAGAAAAGCTATGGCAGCCTGTCCATCCTGGTCAACAACGCCGGCATCACCCAAGACCAGTTGGCCATGCGCATGAAGGATGAGGAATGGGATAGCGTCATTGCCACCAATCTGTCCGCGGTCGGTCGCCTCTCGCGCGCTGTCCTGCGCGGCATGATGAAAGCGCGTCATGGGCGTATCATTAACATCACTTCGGTGGTGGGCTCCTCGGGCAATGCGGGGCAAATGAATTACGCCGCTGCCAAGGCAGGGGTGGCCGGCATGAGTCGCGCGCTGGCCCGCGAAATTGGCAGCCGCAACATTACCGTCAATTGCATCGCCCCCGGCTTCATCGATACGGACATGACCAAGGTCTTGAGTGAAGAGCAGCACGCCGCCCTGTTGACCCAGATTCCCCTGGCACGCCTCGGTGCGCCTGAAGATATTGCCCACGCTGTGGCATTCCTGGCCGGGCCGCAAGCGGCCTACATCACGGGCACCACCTTGCACGTGAACGGCGGCATGTACATGAATTAAGTCTGTAGTTGGTGCAGCATGCTTCGCGCGGGGCTTGGGACTATAATTGAGGTCGCTTAGCGAGAGTGTTGCAGGCAATTAGGTCGAATTAGCAGGTGTTTCAGGTGTTTTTGCAGTAGACACTGAAAATAGTTTTTCGGCGCGCAAACCTGATAAAATGCGCGCACTTTCCGTAACACACACAATGGAGCCATAACATGTCGGATATCGAACAACGCGTTAAAAAAATCGTCGCTGAGCAACTGGGCGTTGCAGAAGTAGACATCAAAATCGAATCGTCGTTCGTGGACGATCTGGGCGCAGATTCCCTCGACACCGTCGAACTGGTGATGGCACTGGAAGACGAATTCGAAATGGAAATCCCTGACGAACAGGCAGAAAAAATCACCACCGTAAAACAAGCCATCGACTACGCTACGGCGCACGTCAAGGCTTAAGCAGCAAAACGCATTCGGGAGAATCGCTTGAGCCGTTCACGCAACCGTCGTGTCGTCATCACCGGCCTGGGCTGTGTTTCACCGATCGGCAATACGATTGCCGAAACGTGGAGCGCGGCACTGGCCGGCAAGTCGGGCATTGCCAACATCACCAAATTTGACGCCCAGCCGTTCTCGACCCATTTCGCGGGCGAGGTCAAGGGTTTCAATATCGAGGATTACATCCCCGGCAAAGACGCCCGCCACATGGATACCTTCATCCATTTCGGCATGGCAGCCGGCATCCAGGCACTGCAGGATTCCGGCCTGGTGGTCACCGAAGAAAACGCCGATCGCATTGGCGTCATCATTGGTTCGGGCATTGGTGGCTTGCCGCTGATCGAAGAAACCAAGGAAGACTACACCAAGCGCGGCCCGCGCCGCATTTCGCCGTTCTTCGTGCCTGCCTCCATCATCAACATGATCTCCGGCAATCTGTCGATCAAGTACGGCTTGCGCGGACCAAATCTGTCCATCGTCACTGCCTGCACGACCGGTCTGCACAGCATCGGTGCGGCTGGCCGCCTGATCGAATACGGCGACGCCGACGTGATGATTGCCGGCGGTGCCGAGGCGACCATTTCGCCGCTGGGTCTGGGCGGTTTCGCCTCGGCACGCGCACTGTCCTCGCGCAATGACGATCCGGCCACGGCCTCGCGTCCCTGGGACCGCGACCGCGACGGCTTCGTGCTGGGCGAAGGCGCTGGTGTCATGGTGCTCGAAGAGTACGAACACGCGAAAGCACGCGGCGCCACCATCTATGCCGAGCTGCTTGGCTTTGGCATGAGCGCGGATGCCTACCACATGACCTCGCCAGTGGAAGACGGTAGCGGCGCCAGCCGTTGCATGGTCTCGGCGCTGGCCAATGCAGGCGTGAACGCGGACCAGGTCAATTATGTCAATGCACACGGTACCTCGACGCCTCTGGGCGACCTGGCCGAAGTGCAAGGCATCAAGAAGACCTTCGGTGCTCACGCGCACAAGCTGGTGGTCAACTCGACCAAGTCCATGACCGGTCACCTGCTCGGTGGTGCTGGCGGCCTGGAAGCCGTGTTTACCGTGCTGGCGATGCATCATCAGATCTCGCCGCCCACGATCAACCTGTTCAACCAGGATCCGGCCTGCGATCTGGATTTCTGCGCCAACACGGCGCGCGAGATGAAGATCGACATCGCGGTCAAGAATTCCTTCGGTTTCGGCGGCACCAACGGTTCACTGGTGTTCGGCAAAGCTTAAGTTTTTTCTTGCGGAACCAATAGGCGCCTTCTTCTGTCCTAGAAGAGGGCGCCCGCAATGTGCGCCGGCGTCCTCCGCCGGCGTTGTCATTTCCGGGCTTGAACCGGTGTCTTGAACTTCCATTTTCATGAGTATTGCCGTCGCTACCGACGTCCATCCCTCACGCCTGTTGGGTTGGGCCTTGCGGGCCAGCGCTGCCGTCCATGCCGGCGCCGCTGGCGCGCTGTGGACCTGGCCAGACGCGGTTCATGGGGCCTCGCTGCTGGCCTGCGTCTGCGCCCTGGGCGCTGGCTGGGCCTTCCATTGTGGCGGTCGGCGCCCAACGATGCGCCGGCTTGATATTTCTGGACTCGGAGAGCTGAGCCTGACGGTACAACACCACATGGGACCAGACGCGCCGCGCAGCGTGATGCGGCTGCTGCCCGGTTCCACGCTGTGGCCAGGTTTGCTGCTGCTGCGCCTGCAGGCCGACGAAGGCGGGGCGCTCAGTGAGCTCATCGTCCTCCCCGACTCCCTGCCACGTGAACAGTTTCGCAAGCTTGCCGTTGCCATCACGACGATTGCCAGACGGGACAGCAAATGTGCAGAGAGTCACAAAATACATTGAACTTATTGCAACGGGCCAACTCTATATCATAGGGACGCGCCCGACGCCGCAGCCAAGAGGGCATGCTTAGTGACAACAGAACGCGAGTGTGATCAATTGCTGGTCGAACGCGTCCAGGCTGGTGAGCGCCAGGCATTCGACCTGCTGGTCGGAAAATATCAGCGCAGGCTGATGCGCCTGGTATCACGGCTGGTGCACGACCCAGCCGAAGCCGAAGACGTGGTGCAGGAAACCTTTATCAAGGCTTACCGTGCCTTGCGCCATTTCCGGGGCGATTCGGCGTTTTACACCTGGTTGTACCGGATTGGTATTAACACGGCAAAAAACTACCTGGTGACCCAGACCAGGCGGGCGCCCACCTCGACCGAGGCGGATGCCGAAAAAGCGGAAGCGTTTGAGGATGCAGACAGTTTGCGAGACATCAATACACCGGAGTCCATGTTGGCCAGCAAGCAAATAGCCTTTACTGTCAATGCGGCCATGGAAGGCTTGCCGCTGGAATTGCGCACGGCCATCGTGTTGCGCGAAATCGAGGGCCTCAGCTACGAGGAAATCTCGGAAGTGATGGCCTGTCCGATAGGCACCGTGCGTAGCCGCATCTTTCGTGCGCGGGAAGTGATTGCAGAAAAATTGCGGCCCTTGCTGGACTTGCCGCCGGAGAAGCGCCCCTGAGTGGCGCTGCAGATTCAGTAACAGATAGATAATGAACACATGTCAGCCACTGGACACCACGATGGACATCCACAAAAAAATCCGCGAACACATTTCCACCTTGAGCGACGGCGAATTGTCGGATGCCGACCTCGAGCTGGCCCTGGCGGCGCTGCAATCGAGTGACGGCAAGCTCACCTGGGATACCTACCACCGCATTGGCGACGTGCTGCGGGCCCAGGCCACGCCGGACTTGTCGGACGGCTTTGCCGCCAGGCTGGCGGCGCGCCTGGCGGCCGAGCCGGCACCGGGCAAGCGCAGTGCCCGCGCCCAACCAGCCGGGGCACGCGAGGGTGGGGCGCCAGCGTCAGACGCAGCAGGCGGGCCGCTGGTGGCCAAGGCCAAGCCTGCCATTGTCTCGGTGTCTTAGGCAGCACCTGGCGCTGGCAGCATCGCCTGCCGCCGGCAGCCGATTTGGCTTACCATACGGCTTTTCCGACTTTCTTCGCTGCACCTATGTCCAGCTCTTTTTCCGCCGCTTGCCTGCGCCTGTGCGCTACCTGGAGCCGCTAGATGGCAAGCACCATTGCCTTTACCCTGTATTCGCGCAGTTATTGCCATTTGTGCGACGATCTGCTGGCCGCCCTGCAGGCGCTGCAGACGGACACGCTGCGCTTTGCCATTACCGTCATCGACGTTGATGCCGACGAGGCCCTGGTGGCCCGATTCGACGAACTGGTTCCTGTCCTGTACGGCGACCTGTCCCAGCCCGAGCTCTGCCATTATTTCCTGGATGAACAAGCGGTGCGGCGCTATCTGGCGGCACAGCCTGTAGCAAATTAACAATCTTTGTGTCCGAATCCGCATAAACCGGGCTTTCTACCCTGAAATCCGGTAAAATGCGGGGGTCGGAAAAGCCACGTTCACCCACACTGCTTGTCACGCTTGATCAGGCGCTCGCCTGGGGATAGTTCTGTCCCCCATGCAGCGCTTTTTTCGTATGGCGCAGCCCGCACGCGGCCGGCCCCCACGACGCCCCTCCATCCTGGTTTTGAATTGCATTAATGAACAACATACGTAACTTCTCCATCATCGCCCACATCGACCACGGCAAATCGACCCTGGCCGACCGTATCATCCAGATCTGCGGCGGCCTGTCCGACCGCGACATGGAAGCACAGGTGCTCGATTCGATGGACCTGGAACGCGAACGCGGCATCACCATCAAGGCCCAGACGGCCGCGCTGCACTACAAGGCGCGCGATGGGGTGGTGTACAACCTGAACCTGATCGACACCCCCGGCCACGTGGACTTCAGTTATGAAGTGTCGCGCTCGCTGTCAGCCTGCGAAGGGGCGCTGCTGGTGGTGGACGCTTCCCAGGGCGTGGAAGCGCAGACGGTCGCGAACTGCTACACGGCACTGGATTTGGGCGTGGAAGTGGTGCCGGTCTTGAACAAGATCGATTTGCCGCACGCCGATCCGGCCAATGCGATTGCCGAAATCGAAGACGTGATTGGCATCGATGCCACCGACGCGGTCAAGTGCTCGGCCAAGAGCGGTCTGGGCGTGGAAGATGTGCTCGAGTCCTTGATTGCCAAGGTGCCACCACCGAAGGGCGACCCGGATGCGCCGCTGCAGGCCCTCATTGTCGACTCCTGGTTCGACAACTACGTGGGCGTGGTGATGCTGGTGCGCGTGATGAACGGCACCTTGAAACCGAAAGAAAAAATCCTCCTGATGGCGTCCGACTCGGTGCAACTGGTCGAGAGCGTGGGCGTGTTCAGCCCGAAATCGCAGTCGCTGCCCCAGATCTCGGCTGGCCAGGTGGGCTTCGTCATTGCCGGCATCAAGGAATTGAAGGCGGCCAAGGTGGGCGACACGGTCACCCACGCTGCCAAGCCAGCCGCCGCGCCCTTGCCAGGCTTTAAGGAAGTGCAGCCGCAAGTGTTTGCCGGCCTGTTCCCGGTCGAGGCCAACCAGTACGACGCCTTGCGCGACTCGCTGGAAAAGTTGAAATTGAACGACGCGGCCCTGATGTATGAGCCGGAAGTCTCGCAAGCCTTGGGCTTTGGTTTCCGTTGCGGTTTCCTGGGTCTCTTGCACATGGAAATCGTGCAGGAGCGCCTGGAGCGCGAATTCGACATGGACTTGATCACGACGGCACCAACCGTGGTGTACGAAGTGATCATGCGCGATGGCACCGAGCTGAAGGTGGACAATCCTTCCAAGATGCCGGACCCGTCCAAGATCGAGGAGGTGCGCGAGCCCATCGTCACGGTCAATTTGTACATGCCGCAGGAATACGTGGGCTCGGTCATTACCCTGTGCATCGGCAAGCGCGGCGTGCAGATGGACATGAGCTACCACGGTCGCCAGGTCAAGCTGATCTATGAAATGCCGATGGCGGAAATCGTGCTTGATTTCTTTGACAAGCTCAAGTCGACCTCGCGCGGCTATGCCTCCATGGACTATGAGTTCAAGGAATACCGCGCCGCCGACGTGGTCAAGGTCGACATGCTGATCAACAGCGAGAAGGTCGATGCCCTGGCCATCATCGTGCACCGGGCCAACAGCCAGTTCCGCGGTCGCCAGGTCGCAGCGAAGATGCGCGAACTGATCCCGCGCCAAATGTTTGACGTGGCGATCCAGGCAGCCATTGGTGCGACCGTCATTTCACGCGAAAACGTGAAGGCCTTGCGCAAGAACGTCCTGGCCAAGTGCTACGGCGGCGACATCAGCCGTAAAAAGAAACTGCTTGAAAAACAAAAGGCCGGCAAGAAGCGCATGAAGCAGGTCGGTTCGGTGGAAATTCCCCAAGAAGCATTCCTGGCAATCTTACAAGTGGATGAGAAATGACCCTGCAAGCGATCCTCAGCAATTTCGCCCTGATCCTGTTTGTCCTGATGGTGGTAACAGGCATCATCTGGTGCGTCGACGTGTTTTCCCTGGCCCCCAAGCGCAAGGCCGCCACGGCTGCGGCACTGGCCGAGTTTGACGCCCGCGCCGCCAAGCTGATGGCCGATGGGGTCAAGCCTGACAGCAACGTCAATACCCGCGCCGAGCTTGCCCAGCGCCTGATGCGCCAGCCGACCTGGATCGAGTACTCGGGCAGCTTCTTCCCCGTGATTGCCCTGGTGTTTTTCCTGCGCTCCTTCCTGTTCGAACCGTTCAAGATTCCAACGGCATCCATGGTGCCCACCTTGCTGGTAGGCGACCTTATTCTGGTCAACAAGTTCACCTATGGTGTGCGCCTGCCTATCCTGAACCAGAAGATCATTGAGGTGAACAACCCCCAGCGCGGCGACGTGATGGTGTTCAAATACCCAAAGGACATGAGCCAGGACTACATCAAACGCGTGATTGGTGTGCCGGGTGATAAAATTGTGTATGAAAACAAGAAATTAACGGTCAATGGTCAAGTCATTTCTTACGCCCAGATGGACGATTATCTGGACGACCAGGTCCTCTTGTATCGCAAGCAATACATGGAGAACCTGACAGGAAAGCAACACCGTATCCTGAATTTTGAAAATACCCCGACCTACAACCGCGATAGCGTGGAGAATTTCCCCAACCACGAAGCGTGTGTTTACACCCAGGAAAAATTTAGCTGTACCGTACCTGCAGGCAATTACTTTATGATGGGCGATAACCGGGATAACAGCCAGGACAGCCGCTACTGGGGATTCGTCCCTGACAAGAATATCGTCGGCAAAGCATTTATTGTCTGGATGAACCTGGGAAATCCCAAACGCATTGGCGGCATTGACTAGTCTAAAGGAAGCAAACTTATGTACGGTTCGAAACGAGTTTCACTGAAAGCCCAGCGCGGCGTCTCCCTCTCGGGCCTGATCGTGGTGCTGGCTGTCATCTTGGCCATTTCCATGCTGGCACTGAAGGTCATTCCGTCCATGCTCGAGTACAGGTCCATCAAGTCGGGCATTCTGGCGGCCAAGGCCGTCAATGGCACCCCTCAGGAAATGCGCCTGGCGTTCAACAAGAATGCCGACATCAATGCTGTGACCACCATCACCGGCGAAGACCTGGTCTTCACCAAGAACAATGGCGAGACCGAAGTGTCGTTCGACTACGAACAGCGCATTCCCCTGTTCACCAACGTGGCCTTGGTGATTCATTACGCGGGCACGACCGACAAATCCGGCGTGGTCGCTGAAAAAGCATCAGCGCCGGCGAAATAAGGCGGCGCTACAATCCGATCACCACCAATGAATCTTCAGTTATTGCAAACGCGCTTAGGTTACACGTTCCAGGATGCTGGCCTCTTGCAGCAAGCCTTGACCCACCGCAGCCATAGCAGTTTGCACAATGAGCGTCTGGAATTTTTGGGTGACTCGATCCTGAACTGTGTGGTGGCCTCGGTCCTGTACGAACGCTTCGCTGCCATCGACGAGGGCGACCTGTCGCGCTTGCGCGCCAACCTGGTCAAGCAGCAGTCGCTCTACGAAATCGCCCAGAAGCTCGAATTGTCGCAATTTCTGCGTCTGGGCGAGGGCGAGCTGAAGTCGGGCGGCTTTCGCCGTCCGTCCATTTTGGCAGACACCCTCGAAGCGCTGCTGGGCGCCATCTTCCTCGACGCTGGCTTTAATGCCGCGCGCGACGTGATCCGCGCCTTCTACATTCCCATCCTCGATTCGGTCGACCCGCGCACGCTGGGCAAGGACGCCAAGACCTTGCTGCAAGAATTTTTGCAAAGTAAGAAGATTGCGCTGCCGACCTACAACGTGGTGGCCACCCATGGCGCCGCCCACAGCCAGGAATTCGAAATCGAATGCCTGGTGCCCAAGCTGGGCATCCAGGTCTACGGACGCGGTGGCAGCCGGCGCGCGGGCGAACAGGCCGCTGCCAAGCTGGCGCTGGAGGTGGCCCAGCAAGCCCTGGTCAAGACGCCAGGCGCGAGCCGCAAGGCCAAGCCGCGCGCCGCCCAGCTCAAGCTCGCTGGCATCGCCACCATCCAGAGCGATGGCGACGGTGAGGGCGAGCCGGAGGCAGCCGCCGCCAAGGGCGCCGACGCCAAGCCACCCAAACATCCGCAACCAGAAACGAAGTCAGCATGACCACCACAACCACCCAAGACCCATTCCGTTGTGGCTATATCGCCATTGTCGGCCGCCCGAATGTGGGCAAGTCGACCCTGATGAACCAGCTGATCGGCGCCAAGGTGTCGATCACCTCGCGCAAGGCCCAGACCACGCGCCACCGCATTACCGGGATCCAGACCCTGGACGATGCCCAGTTCATCTACGTTGACACGCCTGGTTTCCAGACCCGCCATTCGAACGCGCTGAACAAGACGCTCAACAAGACCGTCACCAATACCCTCATTTCGGCCGACGTGATCTTGTACCTGGTCGAGGCCGGCACCTTCGGGCCGGCCGACCAGCAGGTGATTGATTTGCTGCCCCAGGACGTGCCTTGCCTGCTGGTGATTAACAAGTCCGACCGCGTCAAGGACAAGGCGGC
>JBJMVX010000227.1:0-8314 GCA_045810445.1 Massilia sp. | reverse complement strand
TGGTCCCGACTGGATCGTGGCCTGCCTGTGCGCGGCCTGGTGCGGCACCTGCGCGTCCTACCGCGCTAGCTTCGAGACCCTGGCTGAGCGCCATCCGGACAAGCATTTCGTGTGGATCGATATCGAGGACCAGGCCGAGGTGGTGGGCGACCTGGATGTGGACAACTTCCCTACCCTGCTGATTCAGCGCCACGACGTGGTGGCCTTCTTTGGCCCCATGCTGCCCGATCCGGCACTGGCCGAGCGCCTGCTGCTGGCGCAAACGGCGCATAGCGAGGCCGAATTGGCCGCCCTGGCCACCAGCAGCGAGGAACGGCGAGGCTGGCAGGAGCAATGCAATCTGCGCACGCTGCTGCGCAAGGCTGCCAACTAGCTTATTCCTAAGCTGCCGCGGGACGCCAGGTGTTGAGCAGGTCGTCCGGCATCACAGGACGGCTATAGAGATAACCCTGGGCCAGGTTGCAACCATGGCGCGCCAGGAAGGCAGCCTGCTCTTCGGTCTCCACGCCTTCCGCAATCACCGACAGGTTCAGGCTCTTGCCCAGCTGGATAATGGCAATGGCAATCGCTTCGTCGTTCACGTCCGTGGAGATATCCTTGATGAAGCTGCGGTCGATTTTCAGGGTCTGCACTGGCAGCTGCTTGAGGTAGGCCAGCGAGGAATACCCGGTCCCGAAATCGTCAATCGCCAGCCCCACGCCAATGGAATGCAGGTCGTTGATGAAGACCAGGGCGTCGCCGGTATTCATGATCACCGACTCCGTCACTTCCAGCTGCAGGCGCTGGGGCTCGAGGCCCGTCTCCTTGAGGATGTCGGCCACCATGTTGACGATGCTGCCACGTTCGAACTGCTTGACCGAGAGGTTGACCGCGATTTTCGGCACGTGCAGGCCTGCTTCCTGCCAGCGCACCATCTGGCGGCAGGCTTCGTACAGCACCCATTTGCCCAGCTGGTTGATGAAGCCCGTGTCTTCGGCCAGCGGAATGAAACGCACCGGTGTCACCGTCCCCAGCTCCGGGTTGTTCCAGCGGACCAGGGCTTCCACCCCGATCAGGCGGCCGCTGTCGATTTCCACCTGCGGCTGGTAATTGAGGAAGATCTCGTTCTTCTCGATCGAGCGGCGCAGCATGGTTTCCAGACGCAGGCGCTCCACGCCTTCACCCGTCATGGATGGCGCGTAGAACTGGTAGCCATTGCGCCCGCGCGCCTTGGCCTGGTACATGGCCACGTCTGCGTTACGGATCAGCATATTGAGGTCAGTGGCGTCGGCCGGGTACAGGCTGATACCCACGCTGCCCGTGACGAACAACTCATAGTCCGAGACATTGAAGGGCTGCTCGAACATGGCCATCAGTTTTTCCGCCACGTGGCCGGCGCCAAACTCGCCATCCACGTTCTCGAGCAGGACGATGAATTCGTCGCCGCCCAGGCGCGCCAGCGTGTCGCCATCGCGCAGTTTGCCGGTCAAGGCCTTGGCCACCTGCTTGAGCAGTTCATCGCCGACATGGTGACCCAGGGTGTCGTTGACGTTCTTGAAGCGGTCCAGATCGATGAACAGGATGGCCAATTGCTGATGGTCGCGCGCGGCGCGCTGCAAGGCATGGTCGACCCGGTCATGGAACAGCAGCCGGTTCGGCAGCGCCGTGAGCGGATCGTGGTGGGCCATGTGGTCGAGCTTTTCCTGCGATTCCTTGGCCTTGGTGATGTCGCTAAACACACCAACATAATGGGTCATTGCGCCCTGGTCATCGCGTACTGCCGACACGGTCAGTGACTCCAGATACTGTTCGCCGTTCTTGCGTCGGTTCCAGATTTCCCCACGCCAGAAGCCCGACGCGCTCAGCTCTGCCCACATCGCTTCGTAGAACTGCGGCTCGTGGCGCTGGGAGTGCATCATATTGGCTTGCTGGCCCAGGGCCTCTGCTTCGGTATAGCCGGTGATCTGGGTGAAGGCCGGATTGACTGCCACGATGTGCTTGTCCAGGCCGATGACCATCACCCCATCGGCGATATGTTCGAGCACGGTGGCCGACAGGCGCAGCTTCTCTTCGGCCTGGCGCCGCTCCGTGACGTCCGCATAGACCCAGATGCTGCCATCGTTGACGTGGGCCGGATCGAGGGCACGGCCGCTCACCAGGCACCAGAACAGGGTGCCATCGGCGCGCCGGTACTGGCGCTCCTCGCTGAAATCCTGGTCCAGGGCCAGGGCCTGATACTGGCGCTGACCGGCTTCTTCAAATTCGGCTGTGCCGGGGAAGACGATGGCCGTCGATTGTCCGGTCATGGCGCCGCTGGCGTAACCAAACAGTTCCTCGCAGCGGCGGTTGACCGACACCACGCGGCGCGCGCGCACGAACATCACGCCAAACATCACATTGTCCAAAATGGCGCTCTGCTCGGCCAGCAAGCCTTCGATGCGCATTTCATTGTGTTTGCGTTCGCTGATGTCCGAAAGCAGGCCGTCGATCCAGACGGCGCCGCTCGCTTCATCCTTTTGCGGCTGGCCGTTTTCCGCCACCCAGCGCTCAGTGCCGGTGGCGTCCATGATGCGGTATTCGATCTGGTAAGGGCGGCCCGCAGCGAGCGCGTCCTGCACCGTGCGCCCTTGCATGCGCCGGTCTTCCGGGCAGATGATGTCGGTCCAGCGGTCGGTGTTGCTGCGCATGAGTAGCGCGGCCGGGAAGCCGCAAATCTCTTCGATGGCGTCGCTCACAAAGTCGATAGGGCCGTTGGGGCGCACCCGGAACACGGCGCCCGGCACCTGGGTGACGATGGTGCGAAAACGCTCTTCGCGCCGGCCGATGTCTTCAAACAGGTGCTTGATGGCGACCCGCATCTGTTCCATCTGGCTGGCCAGGCGCCCCAGTTCGTCGCTGCCGGTCAGGTCAAGCCGGGTCTCGAAGTCGCCGTGCGAGAGGCGGTCGGAAAACTTCATCAGCTTGCGCAGCGGGACCAGGAGCCGTCGATTGAGGAACAGCACAATCAGCAGCAGCGAGACGGTCAACTGGAAAGCCAGCACGAAAGCGTAGTTCGACTGCTTGCCGCGCAATTCGGCCTGGCTGCGGGCGTCGTCCATCTCGACCACGATGCGGCCAATACGCTCGCCGCGCACCAGGATGTCGCGCTCGGCCTTGTACACATTGCCGATGCGGCGGTTGGGCGAGTGGGCGTTCATGAACTGGGTGTCGGCCTGGCCGATCACCTGGATTTGCAGCACCGAGGGGTCGCGCATCACCGACTCGACCAGCGAATGGGCCGATTCGGCATTCATGTTCCAGAGCGACTCCTGCATGCCCAGCGCCAGGATGTCGGCATTGCGCTGGAGCGACTCATTGAGGGCGGTCTTGGCCGAAGCCTGTTCCTGCACACCGATGAGCACATAACTGCCGATGATGGCGGGGATGACCAGTCCGCCGAATACCACGAGTAACAGAGCGCCGTATATCGACAGTCCGTACAGGGTGCGGAGCTTGGCACGAAAGCGTTGGTAGGCGGAGTTAAGCATTCAATCTTTGCATAGGATATACGCGCACAGTAAAGCTTTTCGTAGTGGAATTATGCACGGAAAATGGCCTTGAGTCGTCAATCGCACGTCCGATGTGGCTGAAACAGCGTGGCGCCAGCACGAAAAACCGCGACTTGCTATGATCGCAGCACTTTTCTAAAGGGGAATTCCATGTCTTTTTCCATGTACGACGCATCCGTGCCCGTTTTCAAGCAAATCCTTAGCGCCCTCTCCAGCGTCCTCGACAAGGCAGAAGCCCACGCGACCGAGAAGAAAATCGAGCCGGCAGCCTTGCTGCAAGCCCGCCTGTATCCGGATATGTTCCCGTTGACGCGCCAGGTGCAGGTAGCCTGCGACTTTGCCAAGGGTTGCGCAGCCCGTCTGGCTGGCGTGGAAGTACCGCGCTATGAAGATACCGAGCAAACCTTTGCCGAGCTGCGCACGCGCATCGCCACCACCCTCGCCTTCATCGCCAGCCTGCCGCAGGACGGCATCGAAGCGTCGGCCCAGCGCGACATCAGCACCAGCAGCGGCGCCAACGCCAAGCAGTTCAAGGGTCAGGTTTATCTGGTGCACTACGCGCTGCCGCACTTTTATTTCCATGCGACGACCGCATACGCGATCCTGCGTCACAATGGTGTGGAAGTGGGCAAGAAGGACTTTATCGGCAGTTTTTAAGGTTTTTCGCGGATTACCGCCTTTTCGGGGTCACCGCGACCGTCACTGCTACCACTAACACTACACTGTCCTTGCGAAAGCGAGGACCCATTCTCGGCTAGCTCAGCATGGGTCGCGAGGCGTCGCACCGTCGCTTTCGCAAGGACAGTGTGCGTATGGGGGAGCCGTTGACAGGGCCGCTGCTTGCGCAGCGGCGCTTTCTACTTAGGTGTTACGGCGCGGATAGCCCTGCGCCAGAATGCGCTGCCACACCAATTCCTTGGCCTCGGTCGACATGGACACCCAGTGGGCGACCTCGATCACGGTGCGCCCGCAACCACGGCATATTTCGTCAAAGGTGGTCGAACAGACCGCCACGCACGGGGTATCAGCCCGTTCCGGCAAGCTCACCGCGCCCTCATTTGGCAGGGCCGACATCGAGCTTGTCCCAACCGTCGTGACCGAGCTGTTCCAGGGTCGCGATGTTCTTTTCAAAAATATCCGACGCTTCCGGGAAGGCCTCCACCGCGCGTTCAATGCTCTCTTCGCGCAGCAAATGCAGGATAGGGTAAGGCGAACGGTTGCTGTAGTTACCGATGTCATTGATATCAGTGTCGGCAAACTGGTACTGGGGGTGGAAACTGGCCACCTGCAGCTCGCCGTCCAACTGCATATCTTCCACGGCGGCGTCGGCCACATCGAGGAATTCGTTGTAGTCCAGGAAGTCACCCAGAACAAAGGGGTGGATCAGCAAGGTAGTGTCGGTCACCTCAGGCGCCGTATCGGAGAGCAATTGCAGCTCATCCATTAAGGTTTCCAGCAAGGCTTCCGGGGTGGTCGCTGGGCTGACGACGTAGCGAACTTGCTCTTTGACATAGACGGCCTTGGCAAACGGACACAGGTTCAGGCCGATCACAGCCTTTTCCAGCCAGTTGCGGGTGGCGGCGATGATCTGCTCATCGTCGGCATTCAAATTGGGGGTGCTCATGGTGTTGCCTTATTAAAAACACGGCGCAGGCGGCCGATCCCAAATTGTACGCACTCTTTGCGCACACTCATAGCTCAGCCGACACGCCGGCGTAGCGTCGGTAGCAGGGTCTGGCGCGCGATTGGTATTGCCCAAGAGTATTTACGGCGCCACCCCCCACCCCGGTCAGCCAGTCGGAACAGGACAATTTTCCAGAGGGAGGAAAAGCACATACTCCCCCCAGTATATGGATTTTACCCAGGTAGCAGCCCATAGCAAAGCGACATCAGAGTTGCATACTCCACGGAAATTGGTCTTCTTCCGAACGACAAGATTGGGCAAAAGTGTTATCAAAGTTTTTGCTGCGCGCACAATTAATTGGCTTGACTCAGGCAAGCAAGCCTACGTACACTCCGGACTTATCTGTCGTCAGCCCAAGTTTCTAGGGCGCAACTATGGAAGTGCCATGACCGAACTGAAACGCACCAAAGCAGCCCTGGCCGTCATCACCGCCCTGCTCGCGCCGGCCCTGTGCCTGGCCGACACCGCCCCAGTCGCTGCCCCTGCCCTCGCCATCGCCATCGCACCGCCAGTTGCTGCCAAGCCTATGCTGATGCCGGCCTTTCCGGTTCCTGCCGTCGAGGAATACAAGGAAGCCGATGTCTGGGGCCGTATCCGCACTGGTTACGCCATTCCCGACATCAACAATGCCCTGGTGGCCAAGCATGTGAGCTATTACAGCTCGCGTCCGGACTACCTGGCCCGCATTTCGATCCGCGCCAACCGCTATATGTTCCACGTTGTCAGTGAACTGGAAAAGCGCGGCATGCCGACCGAACTGGCCCTGCTGCCGATCATTGAGTCCGCCTTCAATCCACAAGCCAATTCCAGCGCCGCTGCTGTCGGCCTGTGGCAGTTCGTGCCGGGCACGGGCCGCGACTACAACCTGAAACAGAACACCTTCAAGGATGACCGCCGCGGCGTGCTGGCCTCGACTGACGCCGCCCTGTCCTATCTGCAGCGCCTGTACACCATGTTTGGCGACTGGCCGCTGGCCCTCGCTGCCTACAACTGGGGCGAAGGCAATGTCCAGAAGGCCATCAAACATAACCAGGCCCTGGGCAAACCGACCGACTATGAAAGCCTGGCCGACCTGATGCCGGCGGAAACGCGCAACTACGTGCCCAAGCTGCAGGCCGTCAAGAACATCATTGCCAATCCGAATCAATACAATGTCGCCCTGCCCGTCATCGATAACCAGCCTTATTTCACAGCCATCGACAAGACCAGCGACATCGACATGACCATCGCGGCCCAGCTCGCTGAAATGTCGCTCGACGAATTCAAGGCCCTGAACCCGCAATTCAAGCGTCCCGTCATCACCGGCGGCGAGCAGACAAAGATCCTGCTGCCCCAGAAGAACGCAGAAAAATTCAATCTGAACCTGGCCCAGTGGGGCCGCGCCCTGTCGACCTGGACCACCCACAAGATTACCGGCGCCAAGGACAGCATCGCCTCGCTCGCTTCGCGCTTTGGCACCACGCCGGAAGTGATCCGCCAGGCCAACAATATCCCGGAACGCACCCGCCTGAAGGCAGGTTCGACCATCCTGGTGCCAAAAACGTCGGCGTCGACCGCCAGCGACATTGCGGAAACCATCACCGACAATGCCCAGATGGGCTTTGAAGCTGAGCGCAGCAAGAAATCCACCCGTGCCCAGCGCTTCAAGGCCAACGCTGCCGAAACCATGGCGCAACTGAAGGCCCGTGTTAGCAAGCACAGCGTCAAGACTGCCGACGCCCAGCGCAAGGCACGCAAGGCCTAAGCCCGAGCAAGAGCCCTTTTACCTTTGCCGCGCAGTGTTTTTTACCAGCTGCGCGCATTTTCCCGCTGATTTATCTATACAAGCACAGTGGAAATACTGTATAGTTCTGTTTGTGCGCTGCAATAAGTTTTGTAGCAGATACAGCAAGTAGTACCTTAGCAGCTTCGCAAGCCTGGTCGTATCCCACGGATACACCGTATAAAGCCCTCCCGCCTTTGGTGTCGCACCTGACACCGTCCCGGCGCAAAGCTTTTGTGCCGAAATTTCTTTCAATCTGAGTCATTTCGTTGTTGTGGTTGGCGTTGCTATTGTTGCGTCCGTAGCGTTGGCTCGGGCGCTGAAATATATCGAAAGAAAAGAACACATGAGTTTTGAAGCATTAGGCCTCCACGCGTCCATCGTTAAAGCCGTGACCGACGCCGGTTACACCAAGCCTACCCCAGTTCAGGAACAAGCAGTTCCAGCGGCCATCGAAGGACGGGATCTGCTCGTCTCGTCGCAAACCGGTTCGGGCAAGACCGCAGCCTTCATGCTGCCAGCCCTGCACAAATTCGCTGTCGCCGAGCAGTCGCCTGCCGCCAAGACCGCAGCCCAGGAAGCCCAGTCGGCGCGTGCGCGCGGCGAGCGTCCACGTTTCAAGGCAGCCCAGCCAAAAATGCTGGTCCTGACCCCAACCCGTGAACTGGCCCTGCAAGTAACCAGCGCCACGGAAAAATACGGCACCCAGATCCGTCGCATCAAGGCAGTGTCCATCCTCGGTGGTATGCCTTACCCGAAACAGATGCAACTGCTCTCGCGCAATCCAGAAATCCTGGTCGCGACCCCAGGTCGTCTGATCGACCACATGGAATCGGGCAAGATCGACTTCTCGGAACTGGAAATTCTGGTGCTGGACGAAGCAGACCGCATGCTGGACATGGGTTTCATCGACGACATTGAGAAAATCATTGCCGCGACGCCTGCGAACCGCCAGACCATGCTGTTCTCGGCAACGCTGGACGGCATGGTCGGTAACATGGCACGCCGCATCACGACCAACCCGATGACGATCCAGATCACCGGTTCGGCCAGCAAGCACGAAAACATCTCGCAGCGCGTGCACTTTGTCGACGACCTGTCGCACAAGAACCGCCTGCTGGACCATCTGCTGCGCGACGAAACGCTGGACCAGGCCGTGGTCTTTACCGCCACCAAGCGTGACGCTGACACCATTGCCGACCGTCTGAACATTGCCGGTTTCTCGGCTGCCGCACTGCATGGCGACATGCACCAGGGCGCCCGTAACCGCACGCTCGACGGCCTGCGCCGCGGCCAGGTCAAGGTACTGGTAGCCACCGACGTTGCCGCACGCGGTATCGA
>JBJMVX010000226.1:0-28440 GCA_045810445.1 Massilia sp. | reverse complement strand
GGCCGTAGGCGTCGCACAGCAGCACATCAACACCGCGCGCCGCGAGACCGATCCGCGCTACCTCGGTTACGCGCAGGCGGCCCTGGCGCCATGGTGGGACATGCCTGCGCCACCGATCCCGGTGCGCCTGCTGCGCGCCACCCTGCTGCAAAGTACCCACCATTTTCCCGAAGCCTTGCGCGACCTGGATGCCATCGTTGCGGCAGAACCGGATAACGCGCAAGCGTGGTTGACGCGCGCCACTGTGCAGACCGTGCGCGGCGACTATGCCGAAGCCACCCGCAGCTGCGCGCGTCTGTCCTCCATCAGCGCGCAGTTGGTGAGCATCAGCTGCATTGCCAATGTGGGGGCCATGACCGGGCGCGCAGCAGCCAGTGCCGCACTGCTGGACATGACCCTCAAGCGCGAAGCCGATGCGGACGCTGGCCTGCAAGCCTGGGTGTTGACACTGCTGGGCGAAATCGCCGAACGGCGTGGCGACGCTGTCAAGGCCGAAGCGCACTTCAAGCGCGCCCTGGTCCTGACACCCCGCGACAGCTATCTGATCGGCGCCTACGCCGACTTCCTGTTGGACCAGAAGCGCCCTAACGAAGTCCTGGTACTGGTCAAGGATCAGGAGCGGATCGATGGCCTGCTGCTGCGCCAGGCGCTGGCGCTCAAACAGCTGCCAACGCAGGCAGAAGCGCTGCATCGCGCCGACGCCGAACTGCAGGCGCGCTTTAACGCAGCTGCCCAGCGAGGCGACACCGTGCACCAGCGCGAGCAGGCGCGCTATGAACTGCACGTGCGTGGCGACGCGACGGGTGCGCTGGCGCTGGCAAAAAAGAACTGGGACATTCAAAAGGAATCGGCCGACATGCGCATCCTGCTTGAAGCTTCGCTGAAAACTGGTGACAAGGCGGCGGCAGCGTCGGTGCTCGCCTGGGTCAGCAAAAATGCGGTAGAAGACGTGGCCGTGCAAAGCCTGGTGCGTCAGTTCAAGGGAGGCGTGTGATGCTGCGCGCCCTGCTTGTATCGCTGCTGCTGTGCCTTGCCACCCCGGCCTGGGCGCACAAGCCGAGCGACAGCTATTTGACGCTCGACGTGGCCGGCCAAGAGGTCAAGGGCCAGTGGGACATCGCCTTGCGCGACCTCGATTTCGCACTCAATCTGGACCAGGATGGCAATGGTGAACTGACCTGGGACGAGATCCGCGCCCAACACGCGGCCATCGCCAGTTACGCGCTCGAACATCTTGCGCTGGCCAATGGCGCCGGCGCCTGCACCATCGCCCCCCGCGAACAGCTGATCGACAATCATACTGACGGGGCGTACACGGTGCTCAAGTTTAGCGCCACCTGTCCTGGCAAGCTCAATGCCTTGGCCGTGAACTACCGTCTGTTTGCGGACCTGGACCCGCAGCACAAGGGGCTGGTGAAACTGCTGCATGCGGGTGTGGCATCGACTGCCATTTTCGAACCGGCCCACGCGCAGCAAACGCTGTCGCTGCAGTCGCCCAGCAAGTGGCTGCAGTTTGGTGACTATGTTCGGCACGGTGTCTGGCATATCTGGATCGGCTTTGACCATATTTTGTTCCTGCTCTCGTTGCTGCTGCCGGCAGTGCTGTTGACAGGGAAGGAACAGAGCTTCAAGGCTGCCTTGGTCGATGTGCTCAAGGTGGTTACCGCCTTCACGCTGGCGCATTCGCTGACCTTGACGCTGGCGAGCCTGCAGGTGTTGGCGCTGCCTTCGCGCTGGGTGGAATCGGCCATTGCGGCCTCGGTTGTGCTGGCGGCGCTGAATAATCTGGTTCCCCTGTTTCGCGGGCGGCGGCCAGTGGCGGCCTTCGTGTTCGGGCTGATTCATGGCTTTGGCTTTGCCAGCGTACTGGCGGACCTGGGCCTGCCGCAAGGCGCGCTGGCGCTGTCGCTGGCCGGGTTCAATGTGGGCGTGGAGCTGGGACAGCTGGCGATTGTGGCGGCATTTTTGCCGCTGGCGTTTTTGATGCGTCGCACCTGGTTCTATCGCCAGGTGATGACAAGCGGCTCGGTGCTCATCGCACTGGTGGCCGCGGTGTGGCTGGTGGAGCGGGCGTTCGACTTGAAAGTCATGCCGGTGTAAAGAGCAAGTGCGTGGTCCTTTAGGGCGGCCGAAGTTGGGTCGCCCGTTTTTTTTCGCGTCTCCCCAAAAATTTCCCTCCACCTTACTGTGCTTGCGAAAGCGAGCACCCATAACATCGCTGAGCCGCCGCGCCATGGGTGCTCGCCTTCGCAAGCACAGTATTGGGAGCGCCTTCCCCTCTTCGCTGTGGCATCCCATGCAACAAACGCGATTTCAGACTAAAATCATGGATCCATCCAGTAAAAACAGCGAAATAGCAGACTTCATGATTACCCCAGATATTGAGAATATTAACGTCACCTCCTTCGCGACGATGCCCACGCCCGAGGAGCTGCACTCACGCCTGCCCCTGACCGACAGCGCGTTCGACACCGTCATGAAAGGCCGCGCAGCCCTGCGTGACATCATCGACCGCAAGGACAAGCGCCTGTTCGTCGTCGTTGGCCCCTGCTCCATCCACGACCCGGTCGCCGGCCTCGACTACGCACGCCGCTTAAAGGCCCTGCAAGCGGAAGTAGCCGACACCATGCTGCTAGTCATGCGCGTGTATTTTGAAAAGCCGCGCACCACCACTGGCTGGAAGGGCTACATCAATGACCCGGACATGGATGACTCCTTCCGCGTCAATGTCGGCATGGAGAAGGCACGCCAATTCCTGCTGGACGTGTGCGAACTGGGCCTGCCCACCGCCACCGAAGCGCTGGACCCGATCTCGCCGCAGTACCTGGGTGACCTGATCGCCTGGACCGCCATCGGCGCGCGCACCACCGAGTCGCAAACCCACCGCGAAATGTCTTCGGGTCTTTCAACCCCGGTCGGCTTCAAGAACGGCACGGACGGCGACATCAGCATCGCAGTCAACGCCATCCTGTCCTCAGCCCACCCGCACGCCTTCCTGGGTATCAATGGCCAGGGCAAGGTGTCCATCGTGCGCACCACCGGCAACGCATACGGCCACGTGGTGCTGCGCGGCGGCGATGGCCGTCCGAACTACGACTCGGTGTCGATCGCGATTGCCGAACAGGCGCTGACGAAAGCCGGCCTGCCAGCCAACCTGGTGGTCGACTGCTCGCACGCCAACAGCTACAAGAAGCCGGAGCTGCAACCACTGGTGATGTCGGACGTGGTCCAGCAGATCCGTCACGGCAACCGCTCGCTGGTCGGCGTGATGATCGAATCGAATCTGGTTGGCGGCAACCAGAAGATCCCAGCCGACCTGTCGCAGCTGAAGTACGGCTGCTCGGTCACCGACGGCTGCATCGACTGGGATGCGACCGAAGCGATGCTGCGCAGCGCCCACGCGGAACTGCTGCAACGCCCTTGATCTATCCGTGGACGCCCGCCAGTGCCGCCTCCGCGCGGCGGGCGGGCGCATTGAGCTCGTTCTGGTCCAGGTAGACCTTGTCGCCCTCGACCAGCACCGTAAAGTGCTTGGCCGCGCCACCCTCCAGGCGCGCGATGACGCTGTCGTCCTCGGTTCTAAACACTTCCACCCCCGGCAGCTCCTGCCATGCCAGTCCGCGCTGCACCAGGTGGGCCCGGAACATTGAGATATCCCTGATCCTGCACACTGCTTTCCATGATTGCGCCATGCCGCTCTCCTTGATGATAAAACGGATCTAGCAAGAGCGATGCCAGCGGTGCCCGCCCCTGCGCCCTGGGGCAGCTAGCCCTGCCGTGCTTTACAATGGCGCATTGTTCCCTTTTTATGCACCTTTCATGATCGTTCTCGGCGTCGAATCCTCCTGCGATGAAACCGGCCTTGCGTTGTACGACACGCAACGCGGGCTGCTGTCCCACGCGCTGCACTCGCAAGTGGCCATGCACGAGGAATACGGCGGCGTGGTGCCCGAACTAGCCTCGCGCGACCATATTCGGCGCGCCATCCCCCTGCTCGAACAAACCCTGGCCGGCGCCAAGTTGGCCATGCACGACATCGACGCCATTGCTTACACCCAGGGCCCTGGCCTGGCTGGCGCGCTGCTGGTCGGCTCCTCGATCGCCTGCAGCCTGGGCCTGGCGCTCGACAAGCCCGTGCTGGGTGTGCACCACCTCGAAGGCCATCTGCTTTCGCCCCTGCTGGCCAGCGATCCGCCAGCCTTTCCGTTTATCGCCCTGCTGGTCTCGGGCGGGCACACCCAATTGATGCGGGTTGACGGCGTCGGTCAGTACACTCTGCTGGGCGAGACACTGGACGACGCAGCCGGCGAAGCCTTCGACAAGTCGGCCAAGCTGCTCGGACTCGGCTATCCGGGCGGCCCGGCCATTTCGCGCCTGGCCGAATTTGGCGATCCGCTGGCTTACAAGCTGCCCCGCCCGATGATCCATTCCAAGGACTTCAATTTCAGCTTTTCGGGACTGAAAACTGCCGTGCTGACGGTGGTGAAGAACCACGAAGAAAGAGTCATCGCCAATATCTGCGAGCAGGACAAGGCCAATATCGCGCGCGGCTTTGTCGACGCGATTGTCGAGGTGTTGACAGTCAAATGCGTCAGCGCGCTGCGCCACAGCGGTTTGAAGCGCCTGGTCATTGCCGGTGGTGTTGGCGCCAACGCGCAACTGCGCGCTTCGCTCAACGCGGCTGCGGCGGCAAAAAAATTCCGTGTGTTTTATCCGGAGCTGGAATTTTGCACCGATAACGGCGCCATGATTGCCTTTGCCGGCGCCATGCGTCTACAGATCAACCCGCTGGCCGCCAAGCGCGACTACAGCTTCAATGTGCGTCCACGCTGGCCGCTGGACGAGATCAAGGTCATCTAACACTCGGCAGTGAACTCGCGCCCTTTCCGTTGATCCTACCGTGTACCGCCATTTTTCAAAGAATGGCACACTCGCCCGGTTGTGATTTTCCGGAGGTGCTACATGCGTGTTGTCAGTTGGAATATTCATTGGGGCTGTGGCAAGGATGGGCGTATCCGCATCCATGCGATTATTGATGTCTTGCGGCGCCTGAATCCCGACGTTATCTGCCTGCAGGAGGTCGCGGCCAATCATGCCGAGCTCGAAGGCAATGCCAACGCCAACCAGTTTCGCCAGCTTGCCGGCGCCTTTGGCGGCTACCAGCCTGTGATCGAGCCGACCAGTGAAATCTACCAGAACAATATGCCCCGGCAGTTCGGCAATATGCTGCTGTCAAAGTTTCGCATCAACCAGGTGCACCGCCATTTGCTGCCGTGGCCGCCAGACCCCAACAGCCCGGCAGGCATGCCACGTGGCCTGATCGAAGCGGTGGTTGACGCGCCGGGCGGCAAGGTGCGGCTGCTGACCACCCACCTGGAATACTATTCGCCCGTGCAGCGCATGGCGCAGGTGCGCCACATAAAGTATCTGCACTGGGAAGCCTGCGAACGGGCACGCATCTTTCAGCCCGACCCCACGCTCGACGCGCCCTACCAGCTCGGGTTTCGCCCCGGTTCGGCCATCTACTGCGGCGACTTCAATTTTGTACCGGACACGCCCGAGTACCAGGAAATGGTCGCGCCTGACGATGCCGGCGCCCTGCCGCTGGTGGACGCCTGGCGCTTACGCCATCCCGAAATTGCCCGCGCGCCCACCGCCGGCCTGCACGGCTTCAAGTGGCCGGAGCGGGCTGACTGCTTCGACTATTTTTTTGTCACGGGCGATCTGGCATCGCGCGTGAGCGAGTGCGAAGTGCAGTCCGAAACGGCAGCGTCGGACCACCAGCCCATCGTGCTCGACATCGCGACCTAGGCGGCGTCGCGCTGTGGCCGCGCCTGGCGGTGGTAGAGAAACTCGAGCACACGCGTGCGGTAGTCGATGTAGAGCGCGTCATGCGCCAGCGCCACCCGCTCACGCGGACGCGGCAGGCGTACCTGGACGATGTCGCCAATTGTGGCGCGCGGTCCGTTAGTCATCATCACAATGCGGTCCGACAGCAGCACCGCCTCGTCCACGTCGTGGGTCACCATCACCACCGTGGAGCCGGTCTTGGCAACGATGCGCATCAGTTCGTCCTGCAGATGCGCGCGCGTGAGCGCATCGAGGGCGCCAAAAGGCTCGTCCATCAGCAGAACTTTCGGCTCCATCGACAAGGCGCGGGCAATGCCCACGCGCTGCTTCATGCCGCCCGAGATTTCATTGGGGCGCTTGCTGCTCGCTGCCGTCAAGCCCACCAGCGCCAGCGCGCCGGTGGTGCGCGCCTTCATCTGGCCGCTGGTTTCCTTGGCACCGAAGACACGTTCCACGGCCAGGTAGACGTTTTCGAAACAGGTCAGCCAGGGCAGTAGTGAGTGGTTCTGGAACACCACTGCGCGTTCAGGCGAGGGGCCGGCTATTTCGCGACCAGCACAGATGAGCGCGCCTTCGGTGGCAGTGGTCAGGCCAGCGAGCAAGTTGAGCAAGGTCGACTTGCCGCAGCCCGAGTGGCCAATCAAGCTGACAAATTCGCCCTCGTCGATGCTCAAGTTGATTTTGTCGAGGGCGTGAAAGCTGCCCTTGCGTGTCTCGAAGACCATGTCGACGTTCTGCACTTCGATGAATTTTTTTCGCATCTCAGTTCCCCGCGTCGTCGTAGGTGAAGGACCTGGCCAGCGCCACCAGGGTCAGTTCAAGGATGAGACCGATCACGCCAATGACCACGATGGCAATGAGGATGTGCGGCACGTTCAGATTGTTCCATTCGTCCCAGACCCAGAAGCCGATGCCCACACCGCCCGTGAGCATTTCAGCGGCAACGATCACCAACCAGGCCGTGCCGATGGCAAGCCGCACACCAGTGAGCATGTGGGGCAGCACCGAGGGAAACAGAATCTTGGTGAATATCTTCCATTCCGACAGGTTCAGCACACGCGCCACGTTCATGTAGTCCTGGGGTACGCGCTGCACGCCGGCTGCGGTGTTAATGATCATGGGCCAGATCGAGCAGATGAAAATAGACCAGATGGCCGCCGGGTCGGCCGACTTGAATACCAGCAGGCCGATGGGCAACCAGGCCAGGGGCGAGACCGGTTTGAGCAGGCTGATGATGGGATTGAACATGCCCGCCAAAAAGCGGAAGCGGCCTATCATGAAGCCAAGCGGAATGCCGACCACGGCCGCCGCGCCAAAACCCATGCCCACCCGCTTGAGCGAGGCGAGCACATTCCAGCCTATGCCCTGGTCGTTCGGGCCATTGCGGTAGAACGGATCGGAGAACAGGCGCACCGCCTCATGAAAGGTCACCAGGGGCGTCGGAAAGCTGCTGTTATTGGCAGAGAGGATTTGCCACAGCAGGATCAGCAAGGCCACGCCCAGCACTGGCGGCAAGGCCACCAGCGCCAGCGCGCGCAAACGAGGATTACCATTGCGCAGTGTGACGCCCTGGCTGGCCAGCCGCTCGCTGCGAGCGCGCCGTTCGGTTGGCTTTTCCGTCAACTGCGCGCTGGCGCTCGTGCCCACCGCATCGAATACTGCACTCATGCTGCTCTCCCTTAGGCTTTGATCTTGAAGGCGTCGGCGTAGGCTTTCGGGTTCTTGCCGTCCCACACGGTGCCATCCATCATTTTCACGGAGCGCATGGACGACTTGGGCACGCTGACCTTGGCCATGGCCGCAGCGTCGGTGTACAGCGCGATCTGGTTGACGCTGGTGGCGCTGGCCAGGTAATCGATCTCGCCCTTGAGCAAGCCCCAGCGCTTGTGCTGGGTCTGAAACCACATGCCGTCCGACAGATAAGGGAAATTCACCGCGCCATCGTTGAAGAACTTCATGTGATTCGGGTCGTCCCAGGTGCGGCCCAGGCCGTTCTGGTAGCGGCCCAGGATGCGTTGGTTGATGACGTCAACGGAGGTGTTCACATAGGATTTGTCGGCAATGGTTTCCGCCATCTTGTTCTTGTTGCTTAAGCTCGCGTCTATCCATTTGCCCGCTTCCAGCACTGCCGCAATCAGGGCGCGCGCCGTGTTCGGGTTTTTCTTGGCCCACTCGAGGGTCGTGCCCAGGGTCTTTTCCGGATGATCCTTCCAGATATCCTGGGTGGTCGTGGCCGTGATGCCCACACCGTCGACGATGGCGCGGTGATTCCAGGGTTCGCCGACGCAAAAACCATCCATATTGCCAACGCGCATATTGGCCACCATCTGTGGCGGCGGCACGGTGATGACCTTGGCATCCTTCATCGGATTGATGCCGTGGCTGGCTAACCAGTAATACAACCACATCGCGTGGGTACCGGTGGGGAAGGTTTGCGCGAATGAATACTCGCGCTTGTCCGTTTGCATCAGCTTGGCCAGGGATGGACCGTCCACCCCGCCCTTGTCCGCCACCTTTTTGGACAGGGTGATGGCCTGGCCGTTGTGATTGAGATTCATGAGGACGGCCATGTCGCGCTTGGCGCCGCCGATGCCGTTCTGCACGCCGTAGATCAGGCCATAGAGCACGTGGGCAGCGTCCAGCTCGCCGTTGACCAGCTTGTCGCGCACGCTGGCCCAGGACGACTCTTTGCTCAGGACAATCTTGATGCCGTATTTGCGGTCCAGGCCCAGCACCGAGGCCATGACGACGGAGGCGCAATCGGTGAGGGGGATAAAGCCGACGCGCACTGTGTCCAGTTCTGGCTTGTCGGAGCCGGCGGCAAATACGCCGCCGCTGGCCAGGCCGGTGAGCGAAGCGGCGGCGCCAGCCTTGAGCAGGCTGCGGCGGATGGTGTTGGTCTTGTCGTCGGTTGGCATGCTTTCCTCGTTGGCGATGGCTGACACGCAAGGACGCAGGCAAGGCCTGCCCTTGAGCATGCTTCAGCAAGCGGCGTGCCAGCGGGAAAGAGGAAAAAAGCGGAGGAAGATGCGGGAAAGTGCTGTTGTGACGCGGGATTCGGCACTTTTTGTGTGCAGCGCACCAAAACGGGGGCACATGATCCCCTCAAACCGTCCGCCACGCCTCTTGAGGCCCCCAACCCGTCGTCCTCGCGAAAGCGGGGACCCATACTGAATCAAGCTCGGCATGGGTCCCCGCTTTCGCGAGGACGACGGGGCGGTTGGTGCCGGTACAGGGCGGGTGCCGGTGCGGGTGCGCGCGCAGGTGCGGGTGCGGGGCTGGCGGGTGGGGAACTGCCGGGCAGTTTAGCCTTCTGGCTGCGCCGTCGCAATCTGGCGCAGGGCCCGCGCGAAAATCTCGGCTGGTTGGCCACCCGAAATCAGATGACGCTGATTGATGATGACGGCCGGCACAGCACTAATCCCCTGGCGCTGGAAAAACTCCTCTTCCTCACGCACTTCGCTGGCATACGCGCCACCCGACAAAATATCGGCCGCCTCCGACGCATCCAGCCCCACTTCACCGGCCACACGTGCCAGCACTTCGTGCGACGAGGGATTTTCGCCCTTGGTGAAATAGCTCTCAAACAGCGCCAGCTTCAATTCATGCTGGCGCCCTTGCAGCTCGGCCCAGTGCAAAAGACGATGGGCATCGAAGGTGTTGTAGATGCGGCTGCGCTTGTCCATGTCGAAGCGAAAGCCAACTTCCGCGCCGCGCGCACGGATCATCTCGCGCGTCTTGGCGCCCTGCTCTTCCGTCGCGCCATACTTGCGGGCCAGGTGTTCGCCGATGTCCTCGCCCTCGGGCACCATCTGCGGATTGAGCTCGAAGGGATGAAAATGCAGATCCACCTCGGCCACATCGCTGACCTCGGTCAGCGCCTGCTCCAGCGATTTGAGGCCGATCGCGCACCACGGGCAGGAAATGTCGGAGACGAAATCGATTCTCAGCTTGTTCATGGCGCCACCTTCAGAATAATAGACTCGCTATTTTAAGGCCTGGCGCCAAAAGCTGCCGCCGCCTACTTCTTCTTGGGCTTGGCAGCGGCAGTGCCTGCGGCAGCGCCAGCCTTGCTACCGATCTTGCTTTCCTTACCGGCCAGCAGATTGCCAATATTGCCGCGGTGGGTAAATAGCAGCAAGCCGCTCATGATGACGATGGCAAGCAGTTTCTCGATTTCAGTCAGGCCGAACAGCAGGAAGTAGTAAAACGGCGCAAACAGCGCTGCCACCAATGCTGCCAGCGAGGAATAGCGGAACGCATAAGCCACCACCAACCAGGTCACCAGCGTACCCACGCCCAACCACACGTTCAAGCCAATCAAGACGCCCAGCGCGGTAGCAACACCTTTGCCACCGACAAAGCGGAAGAAGATGGGAAACAAATGCCCCAGGAATACCGCCAGCGCCACCAGCGCAATGCCGGCATCACGCACATCGAATTGGTCAGCAAAGTGGATCGCCAGCCACACGGCGAACCAGCCCTTGGCGGCGTCGCCGATCAGGGTGGCAATCGCGGCTTTCTTGTTCCCGCTGCGCAGGACATTGGTCGCGCCGGGATTCTTGGAGCCATAGGTACGCGGGTCGGACAGGCCGAACAGGCGGCTCATGACGACGGCAAAGGAAATCGAGCCGATCAGATAGGCAACAACGACAAACAGGGCAGTGTACATGCGGTCTCTCTCTTATGGTTCTTGTGGGTGCCGGGTCGTGAATATACACCATCGCCGGCGCCACGCCCAAATACGGCAGCGCCTACGATTCGGCGAGGGCGCAGTTGACCGGTTTGGCGGCCAGTTGCGCCAGCAGCACGGCCGGGGCGATGCCGATCAGATAGCCACGCCGCCCGCCGTTGATGTAGATTTTTTCCAACGCCAGGATGGTCTCTTCGACGTACACCGGCATGGCCTTGCGGGTGCCGAAGGGCGAGGTGCCGCCGATCAGGTAGCCGGAGTGGCGCGAGGCGACCTCGGGTTTGCAGGGCTCCACCGATTTGCAGCCGATGGCCCGCGCCAGGTTCTTGGTCGACACCTTGCAGTCGCCATGCATCAGCACGATCAAGGGCCGCGCCGCTTCATCCTGCATCACCAGCGTTTTCACGACCGCGTGTTCGGGCACGCCGAGTTCGCGCGCGGAGACCTTGGTGCCGCCGTGCTCTTCGTAGGGATAGGGATGGTCGCTAAAGCTCACCGCCTGCTTGCGCAGGAATTGGGTGGCAGGCGTTTCGGAAATATGCTCTTTCTTGGCCATCGTGATACGCTGATCGTTCAATGAGGAGTTTCTAATTATGCAGCAAGAAATCCGCTTTGCCACCTTCAATGTCTGCAATCTGGCCCCGCCCGGCCAACAGCTGTACGACAATCTCTTGCCTTCCACGGTCGCCGAGTACGAAGCCAAGCTGGCCTGGACGGCGCGCCAGATCGATCTGCTGGACGCTGATGTGATCGGATTCCAGGAAATTTTCTCGCAGGCTGCGTTGCGCGACGCGCTGGCCCTGACGCGCCATTACCGCGACGCGGTCCAAGTGGGTTTCGACCCCGCCCCCGATGCGCCGCGCCTGACGCCGTCAGTGGCACTGGTCTCCCGCCTGCCGCTGGCAGCGCCAGGCACCGCCCACGCCGGCTTTCCTGCCGGCGTGGCGCTGGCCGATGGCGGCCAGGAGGCGGACCGTTTCTCGCGTGCGGTGATTCATGCAGCCGTGGTGGTGGCGCCAGATTGCACGGTCGATGTGGTAGTCGTGCACCTGAAGTCCAAGCGTCCCGAGTACCGTGCCGGCGAGAACGCGGACGATGCGCTGCTGTACGGCCTGGCCAATCTGCGCTCGCTGGTGCGGCGCGGCACAGAAGCGGTGGCGCTGCGCGTTCTGCTGACCAATCTGGCGCGCGAGCATGGGCGAGCGCAGGTAGTGCTGGGCGACTTCAACGATGTCATCGATTCGGTCAGCACCCAGATCGTGCTGGGTGCCGGCAGCACGGCCAGCGGGCGCCACTTCGATGCCTGCCAGTTGCAACGGCGCCGAGACCAGATGCGCCACGTCGGCTTTTCCATGCTCAGCGAAGGCAATTACACGACCATCGATCACATCCTCGTGTCCGAACATTTCAATGCCGATCTGCCGAACGCCATTGGCGAAGTCGTCGACGTGATTTCCCTGAACGACCACCTGGTACTGGAACTGCCGGAAGCGTCGGACCATGGCCAGGTCGTGGCGCGCATCCGCCTGTTCGACGAGACGCGCGGTCTCAGTGACGCCGGCCTGTAAGGTCTGGTTCTGACGTGGCCATGCTGGCGTAATAACCCTGGTATTCGTCGCAACCATGCTGTTGCAAAAAGCGTAGTTGCTCCTCGGTCTCCACGCCCTCGGCAATGACGCGCAGTTTCAGGCTGCGCGCAACCGCAATGATGGCCGGAATGATGGCCGCGTCGTCAGGCTTGCGCGTGATGTCGTCCACGAAGGAACGGTCGATCTTGAGCTTGGAGAGTGGAAAGCGGCGCAGGTAGCTGAGGCTGGAATAACCGGTGCCGAAGTCGTCTATCGTCAGTTGCACGCCGCGTGAGCGCAGCGCGTTGACAGTGGCGATCACGGATGTTTCATTATTCATGATGACGCCTTCGGTGATTTCGAGATCGAGAAATTCCGGTGCCAAGCCGGACTCCTTGAGCGCGCTATCGACGCTGTGCAGCAGGTTGTTGTGCATGAACTGGTCTGTCGACAGGTTGACCGCAACCACCACCGGGAAACCTTGATCACGCCAGCTGCGCGCTTGTATGCATGCCTGGCGCAGCACCCAGTCGCCGATGGGGACCATCAGTCCCGACGCTTCGGCCACGTCAATGAAATGTTCAGGTAGCAGCAAGCCACGTTGGGGATGGCGCCAACGCAGCAGCGCCTCCACGCCGATGATGCGGCCGCTGGCAATGTTAATTTCAGGCTGGTAGGCGAGTTCGAACTCGCCATTGGCAAGCGCCTGTCGCAAGTGATTTTTGACGTGGTCGCGTTCGACCACGTGGGCGTTCATGGCCGGATCAAAAAAACTGAAGGCGTTGCGTCCCCCCTGTTTGGCATGATACATCGCTACGTCAGCATGCTTTAAAAGTGTATCAATTTCTTCGCCATCTGCCGGGTAAAAACTGATGCCAATCGACACCGACAGACTGACCGTGTGACCGTCGTGCTGAACCGGCTGGGCGATAGCCCGCATGATGCTGTCGGCCACATGGGCTGCCTGGTCGACCCCGCCTATGTCCGGCAACATGACCACGAATTCGTCGCCACCCTGGCGGCTGACTGTATCGGCGCCGCGCACGCAATGGATCAACCGGGCGGCGACCTCCTTGAGCACCGCATCGCCCACATGGTGACCAAAGCCGTCGTTGATGCCCTTGAAACGGTCCAGGTCGACGAACATGAGCGCCAGCTTGCTTCGCTTGCGCCGCGCCACCGCCAGTGCCTGGTGCAGGCGGTCCAGGAATAGGACGCGGTTGGGCAGATCGGTCAGGAAGTCGTGCTCGGCCAGGTGACGGGTGTGCTCTTCCACCCGCTTGCGGTCGGTAATGTCAGAAAGCACGGCTACAAAATTGACAATCTCGCCTGCGCTGTTGCGAATGGCCGTGAGCGCCACCCAAGCTGGATATTCCTCGCCGTCGTGGCGCAGGCTCCAGACCTCGCCCTCCCAGTGGTCGTTCGCTACCACGTAGTTCCAGATCTTCTCGTAAAAGCCGGGCTCGTGCTCGCCCGTACTCATTTGCGGCAGTGGCGCGCCAATGATATCGCCCATCGCGTAGCCGGTGATGTCGCTAAAGGCCTTGTTAACCGTCAGAACCCGATGCTCAGCATCGATGATGGCAATGGCGTCGCGGCTGGTTTCAAACACCTGGGCCGCCATTTGCAGGGTGGTTTCGATGGATTTGCGGGTAGATACGTCCCGTACCACGGCGTAGGACAGGTATTCGTGATCGAGGGTGACCGAGGTGAGCAAGACCTCGGCCCAGAAGGCGGTACCGTCCGGCAAGCGATACTGCCACTCGAAGCGCCGATTACCCTCGATGAAGGTTTGCGCCGACTGGCTGGCATCGGCCGACATCGACGATTCGCCCGACGGCTGGGTGGGCGGCGAAAAATCGAGCAGGGTCTTGCCCACCATCTCGGCGCGCTTCGTGCAATGAAACAGCTGCAGGGCCGCCGGATTGGCATCAATGATGGTGTGCCCCTCTATTAATACGATGGCATCATTGGAGCGCTCGAACAGCTGGCGAAAATTGATGCCTGCTTCCACCAATGCCTGTTCGTCAACCTTGCGCTTGCTGATATCGACTTCCATGCAAAAGATTTGCTGGGGCTCGCCATCGCGCAGCACGGGAAAGTGGGTGGAATACATCCAGCGTCGTCCCCCGTCCGGGCGCTGCACTTCCCAGTCGCGCGGTGGCGGCGCCTTGAGCGTATGCCAGATGGCCGCCAGCGTGCGCGCGAACTCCTGCTGGCTATCCAGATGGGAAACCAGCTCGGTCAGGGGCCTGCCGATAGCCTCGCGCGCAGGAATACCAAAAATGGTTTCACAACTATGGTTCCAGAAGCGCACCAGGCCGTCGCGGTCAATGCTGTGCACGGCGACAGTGGGCGTGAGCTCGAGGGCCGCCACGAAGCGGTACAGGGTGTCGAGTGCTTCCCTTCCAGGCCCGTCAGGCTCATAGGCGGCGGATGACGCAGTCGATTTGGCGATCACGGTGCTTCCTTATAGTGGACATACTGGCAAGCCGCAAGAAGACGACGCGGTATAGGCATTCTTGCGGCTAGAAACGGCGCCACGATTGAGAAAGCGCAAACGAGATTCTGACCATCCGTATCCTGTCCGCAGCATTTGCGCTTTATCGGGCTTTTTTGCAGTTCATCGGTCCGAAATGCCTTCCTGTCGCATTTGGGACCCGGATGAGGTGGTGTTTTTCTATAGTGTCACCATGCGCCCGAGGCTCCATCTTGTTTCAAGACGGAGCACAAGCGCCCCCGACTGCCCTCACACAAGAAAACCACGACCATGAAACTAGAAACCCTGCCACGTGCCCCAGCCCAGCCTACCCTGCGCAAGAACCGTTGGAAGAAGCCTGTCATTGGACTTGTCGTGCTGGCACTTGTCGCTGGCGGGTATTTCGCGGTCAAGGGCAACAAGGCGCCGCCACCGAAGGCTGCCGCAGCCGGCGGTGACGGCAAGCCGAAGATCGAAGCCTACGAGCTGTCCAAGGGTGATGTGGTCGCGGTCGAAGCGCGCGCCCTGTCCATCAATCTGCCGCTGTCCGGCTCCCTGGCGCCGCTGGCCCAGGCCACGGTCAAGTCCAAGACCTCGGGCGCGGTGACGGAAGCGAGCTTGCGCGAAGGGATGACAGTCAGCGTGGGCCAGGTGCTGGCCCGCCTTGACGGCGCCGACCAGGCCGCCCGCGTGGCCCAGCAGCAAGCCATGCTGGACGAAGCCAACGCCCGCCTGGCGCTGGCCCAGAAAAACAACCAGAACAGCCAGGCCCTGCTCAAGCAAAACTACATCTCGCAAAACTCCTACGACACCACCCAGAACTCGGTGGCGCTGGCCCTGGCCTCGGTCAAGGCGGCCCAGGCCCAGTTGCAAATGGCGCGCATCGCCCAGAACGACACGGCCATCCGCTCGCCCATGAATGGCGTCATCAGCAAGCGCCATGTGCAGGCCGGCGAGAAACTCTCGCCCGACATGCCGGTCTACACCATCGTCGACCTGCAGCAACTGACGCTGGAAGCCCAGGTCCCGGCGTCGGAAATTCCGCGCGTCAAAGTGGGCCAGGAAGTGCAGTTCAAGGTGGACGGTTTTGACGGCCGCAATTTTAGCGGCAAGGTCGCGCGCATCAGCCCGACTGCTGAAATGGGCTCGCGCGCCATGCTGGTCTATATCAGTGTCAACAATGCCGACCACGCCTTGAGCGGCGGCATGTTTGCCAAGGGCGGCATCACCACCAAGAAGTCGGCCGTCATGCCGATCATCCCGCTGGCAGCGCTGCGCAAGGACAAGGACCAGGACGTCGTGTTCAAGATTGAAGGCGGCAAGGTCGTCTCGCAACCGGTCAAGCTGGGCTTGCGCAACGAGGACGAAGGCAGTGTGGAAGTGACCGAAGGCCTCACCGGCGGCGCCAGCGTCGTGATTGGCAAACTGGAAGGCGTCAAGCCAGGCGTGAAAGTCCGCATGGCTGGCGCGCCTGCCGCTCCCGTGCTGGTCGCTTCGACCCAGAAAGGTTAAGCCATGTGGATCACAAAAACCAGTATCAAGAATCCCGTCTTTGCCACCATGGTGATGGTGGCGCTGGTGGTGCTGGGCCTGGCTTCCTACAGCAAGCTTGGCCTCGAGAGCATGCCCAACGTCGAAATCCCGGCCGCCTGGATTGAGGTCCAGTACCCGGGCGCTTCGCCCGAGCAGGTGGAAAACGATGTGACCCGTCCGCTGGAAGAAGCCGTCAACACGGTCAGTGGCGTGAAGAAAATCCTGGCCAGCTCGTGGGAAGGCCGTGGCGCCCTGTCGGTGGAATTTGAATTGTCGACCAACACTGACAAGGCCATGATCGAACTGCGCGACAAGGTCGCGCGCGTACGTCCCCAGTTCCCAAAAGATGTGAAGGAGCCCTTCATCATCCGCGCGGAAACGGAAAACGCCCAGCCTATCGTGGAGCTGTCCCTGGTCTCGGCCACCCGCAGCCTGCGTGAAATGTCGACCCTGACCGAACAGGTCATCAGCAAGCGCATGCAAGGTGTGGCAGGCGTGGGTCAGGTACGCATCAACGGCACCACCAACCGCCAGATCCTGGTGAGCCTGAAACCGGATGCGTTGACCAGCCAGAACGTGGGCGTGGACGAAGTGCTGCGCGCCATCCAGGCCACCAATGCCAATCTGCCGGCCGGTAACATCAGCTTTGGCAGCGCCGAACGCCTGGTGCGTATCGAGGGCAAGATCAAGGATGCCAAGGGTTTTAACAAGATCATCGTGGCGCGCCGCGCCAATGGACCGGTCTACCTGGAACAAGTGGCTGATGTGATTGACGGCGAACAGGAAGAACAATCCCTGACCCGTACCAACGGCGCCCGCGCCATCTCGCTGGAAATATCAAAAGTCCAGGATGCGAACGTGGTGGAAGTAGGCAATCGTATCAAGGCGGCAGTCAAGCAATTGCAGGCCACCCTGCCAGCGGATATCAAGATTTCCATCCTGCGCGATGAATCGGCCCAGGTACAAAGCCAGCTCGACAATGTGAAGCAGACCATCATCGAAGGCGCGCTCCTGACCATGTTGATTGTGTTCCTGTTCCTGCATTCCTGGCGCAGCACCATCATCACCGGTCTGACCCTGCCGATTTCGGTCTTGGCCAGCTTCATCGCGATGAAATTTTTCGGCTTCACCCTGAACTTCCTGACACTGATGGCGCTCTCACTGTGTATCGGGCTGCTCATTGATGACGCCATCGTGGTGCGTGAAAACATCGTGCGTCACCTGGCCATGGGCAAGAGCCATTTGCGCGCTGCCTACGACGGCACCAATGAAATCGGCCTGGCCGTGATGGCCACCACCTTTGCCATCGTGGCCGTGTTCGTGCCGGTGGCCTTCATGGACGGCATCATTGGCCGCTTCTTCCTGCAATTTGGCATCACCGTGGCAGTGGCCGTGATGGTGTCGCTGTTTGTCAGCTTCACGCTTGACCCCATGCTGTCCTCGGTCTGGCGCGACCCGATCAAGGACCGCTTCAAGTACGTGCCATGGCTGGGCCGCATGATGGAACACATCGAGCACGGCATTGATCGCCTGCATGTCTGGTATGGCGCTGTGCTGGCCTGGGCCCTACGTTGGAAAAAAGTCACGCTGTCGATGGCTGGCGCGCTGTTTATTGGCAGCCTGATGCTCATGCCGATTATCGGCGGCGAAATGATGCCGGAAACCGACCGCGGCTTCATCCACCTGCAGTTCAAGACTGCTGTCGGCTCCAGCCTGGAATACACGGACAGCAAGGTGCGCCAGGTGGAAGCGGCCCTCAAGGACTTCAAGGAAATCGACACCATCATTGCCACCGCCGGTACCTGGGATGGGCGCAATGCGGGTCAGGTCAATCTGAAACTGACAGACAAGAAAATCACCCACCGTATTTCTCAGCGCGAGCTGGAACAAAAGATCCGCCAGCGACTCGAACCGATTGCCGGCATCAGTCTGTCGGTGGGCTGGCGTCCGATCTACATCGCCATTCTGGGTCAGGATGAAGCGAAGCTGGACGCCGTTGCCCGCAAGATGATGGAAAAAATGCGCGCCGTGAAAGGCGTGGCCGATATCGAATACAGCCAGGAAGGTGCCAACCCAGCGACCATCGTTAAAATCGACAATGAGGTTGCCAGCGACCTGGGCCTGTCGGTGCAGCAGATCGGTACTGCCCTGCGTCCCTTCGTCGCAGGCGACCAGATCAGCCGCTGGCTTGCACCGGATGGTCAGAACTACGACGTCAATGTGCAACTGCCCAAGTCGGGCCGCCAGAAGATTGCTGACCTGGGTGACCTGTCAGTGGCCTCCAGCAAGCATGACGCAGCCGGCAACCCGGTGATGGTGCCGCTGCGCCAGGCTGTGCAGTTCGTGCCATCCACCAGCCCGCAGGTGCTCAAGCGCCAGGCCCTGGAACGCCGCGTGGCCATCTACGCCGGTGTGGAAGGCCGTCCGAATGGCGACGTGAGCGACGATGTGCAAAAGGCCATCAAGACCATCGAGATGCCGGAAGGCGTGCGTATTGCAGTCGGCGGCGAAGCCGAGGAAATGGCGTCCACCCTGTCCGCTGCCGGCGTGGCGCTGGGCATTGCCGTGGTGTTCATCTACCTGGTGCTGGCCTCGCAGTTTGGCAGCTTCCTGCAGCCGATCGCCATCATGGTGTCGCTGCCGCTGTCGATGATCGGCGTGCTGTTTGCCCTGCTCATCACGGGCAGTACCCTGAATATCTTCTCGGTGATCGGCATCATCATGCTGATGGGCCTGGTAACCAAGAACGCGATCTTGCTGGTGGACTTTACCAACCACGGCCAGCGCGAAGGCAAGAGCCAGCTCGAGGCCATCATGGCAGCCGGCCAGGTGCGTCTGCGCCCTATCCTGATGACCACGCTGGCCATGATCTTCGGCATGCTGCCCATGGCCATTGGCATGGGTGACGGCGGCGAGATGCAGGCGCCCATGGGCCGCGCCGTGATCGGTGGGGTAATCACCTCTACCCTGCTGACCCTGGTGGTGGTGCCGGTGGCCTACACCTACCTCGATCGCTTGGGCAAACGTGCCGCCAAGTTCTTCCGCGGCGTGGATGAGCCGCACGAGACGCTGGACGAAGAGCAGAAACTGGCAGAAGTGGCGTAAAGGACGGCTGGCGCGGCCTGCTGGCCGCGCCAAAGCGAAACGCCTTCCGGCAGCGATGCCGGAAGGCGTTTTGCTTTATCCTGCCCGGAAAGCCTCCGGGACGGCAGGGCTGACCCTGCTTGCTGCTTATTCGGTGGTATCGGACGCTGCCTCGGGCAGGTCTTCGTCTTCCTCGGGCGCGTCGCCCTCAGCGCCGGTGGCTGGTGCGTTTTTCGCTTCCAGCTTCTTGCGGGCTTTTTCCTCCGCCTTCTTCTTTTTTTCTAATTCTCGTTGCCGCTTTTCGTACGAAAAATTAGTTTTAGCCATGAATCACCTCTTGGGGTTGGAAAAGAAAAAAGGGCACTACCCCGCCATTATGACGTAGATATCGTTTCTCCATTTGAATTAACCACGTGGATGGTGGTCGGCATGCAGCTGCTTCATGCGTTCGCGCGCAACATGGGTGTAAATTTGTGTGGTGGAAATATCTGAGTGGCCCAGCAATAGTTGAACAACACGCAAGTCGGCGCCGTGGTTCAGCAAATGGGTGGCGAAGGCGTGGCGCAGCGTGTGCGGCGAAAGCGGTGCCTTGATCTCGGCGCGCAGCGCATGTTTTTTGATCAATATCCAGAACATCTGGCGCGTCATGGCCCCGCCGCGCGCGGTCACGAACAGCGCATCGTCCACCTGGCCATCGAGAATGACGCCACGCGCATCGCGCAGGTAGCGCTCTATCCACAGGCGCGCTTCCTGGCCAAAGGGCACCAGGCGCGTCTTGCTGCCCTTGCCGGTGATGCGCAGCACCCCATCGTTCAAGCTCAGTTCCAGCAGCTTGAGACTGACCAGCTCGGACACCCGCAGCCCGCTCGCATACATCAATTCAAGCATGGTGCGCTCACGCAAGCCCAGCGGGGCACTGACGTCAGGCGCGGCCAGCAAGGCTTCGACCTGGGCCTCGCTCAGGGTATGGACGAAGCGCTGGGGCTGGCGCGCCGACACCAGTTTCAGGCAAGGGTCGACCTTGACCTGGTGGTTGCGCAGCGCCAGCTGGTAGAAACGTTTGAGCACGGACAGACGGCGGTTGGCCGAACTGGGCTTGGTTTCGGCATGGCGGTCGGCAAAGTAGGCGTCCAGGTCGCGCGCCTCGACCTGATACAGGCTGGCGCGCTCGGGACGCGTGACTTCCAGCCAGCGCGCGAACAGGCGCATGTCGCGTCGGTAGGCGTCCAACGAATTCTTGGCCAACCCTTGCTCGAGCCACAGGTTGTCACAAAAATCATCGATCAGCTGAAGATTGTCTGCCGCTGCCATGGAGAATTGTTGACACCTTCATGGGCCAGCAGCCAGCGCTTGACGCTCAGGTGAAAGCCGTTTTCATCGTCGTGATTGGAAAAGCCGCCCAGCCCGCCAGCTGCGGTCACCCGGTGGCAGGGAATAATCAGGGGGAACCAGTTGGCACCGCAGGCCTGGCCAACGGCGCGCGGTGAGCCGCAACTGATGTGCTTGCCGACCTGGCCGTATGTACGCACGCTGCCGCGCGGAATGGCGCAGATGGCGTCCCAGACCTTGCGCTGGAAGGGGCTCCCGACCTCGGGCAGGGGCAGGTCGAAGCGAAAATCGGCGTCGGCCAGATACTGTTGCACCTGGCGCGCGGCCAGCTCGGCGACCGGGTCGAGCGCCGCCTTTTCACCGAAATGGGGCGGCAAATACACCAGTTCGCGGACAAGCCCCGCATCGGTGCGAATGCCAATGGCGCCAAACGGCGCCTGCACAATCGCGGAAAAAAGGGCACTGCCCTGCTGTGAAGTCATGGATGCCAGTGTAGCGCAGACGGGCCGAAAACGAACTTCGTGCAGGTCCAACGGCCGAAAAAAAACGCACCTTGCGGTGCGTTCCAAATTTTGTTCACGTTCCCGGCTGTTTGGGCTGGCCAACAGCATTCTGTAAAACGTGGGTCTCCTCGATATTTCTCCGGCATGAATTACCGTGCTCTTATCTCACTACTCCCCAAACCAACCAATTCTGTCTCTCTGCGTGCACCATCGTGGTGCCAGAAAGGTGCTCATCATAACGTATTTGAAATTGGATATTGTGGCTTTTTCGGCACGCTAGTTGAAATTAATCACTTGCAAATGCGTTTTTGTAGCAAGCCGGCTCATGCCGCAGGAGGGAGCTACTTTGCCGTCGCCTTGACGATTGCCGAGATCAAATCCTTGCCCAGCCGGGCCTGGGCCTCGGCCTGGACCGGCAGCAAAGCCTGGCGCCAGGCGGCCTGTTCCTGGGCGGTTTGCATGTGGATGCGGGTCTTGCCGGACTTGCGAATGGCCTCCAGCGCCAAATCATTGTCGCGCTGGGCGATCGCTTTTTCGTAGACGGTCGCTTCCTGCATGGCCGCTTCCAGGCTGCTTCGCAGGCCGGCCGGCAAGCCGTCCCAGAATTTTTTGTTGACGATGACGGCGTAACCCAGGTAGCCATGGTTGGACACGGTCAGGTCGCTCTGGACCAGGTGCATTTTTTGCGTGTACATATTGGACGGCGGATTTTCCGTGCCATCAATCACGCCGGCCTTGAGCGCATCCATCACTTCGGAAAACACCAGCACCTGGGGCATGGCGCCCAGTGCCCGCATCTGCGCGTCCAGCACGCGCGAGGCCTGTATGCGCAGGCGCAAGCCCTTGAAGTCGGCCGGCATCAAGAGCGGCTTGTTCGCTGACATCAGCTTGAAACCATTGTCCCAATACGCCAGGCCAACAATGCCCTTGGGATTGAGTTTTTTAAGCAGGTCCTTGCCCACCGGCCCTTCGGTGACGCGGTTTAAGGCCTGCTTGTCGGCAAACAGATAGGGCAGATCGAACACTTCGAATTCGCGCACGCCCAGTGGACCAAACTTGGCGAGCGAGGGCGCCAGCATTTGCACGGCGCCCAGTTGCAAGGCTTCCAGTTCTTCGCGGTCTTTATACAGTGTGCTGTTGGGATAAATGTCGACCCGCACGCGGCCACCGGTGGCCTTTTCCGCCAGCAGCTTGAAGCGCTCGGCAGCCTGGCCCTTGGGCGTATCCGGCGCCACCACGTGGCTGAACTTGATGACGATGGGGCCTTGCGCCCAGGCGTTCACGCTGGCGGCGGCCAGGACCAGGATCATGGCCAGCGAGGTGATCCGCATACGCTCTCCAGCAGGAAGGAAGCCCATTATGATAGGCTGGCAAGTGTGCCCCCACCGGCCCACCCCGGCTACTGTGGAAACCCACAATAGCTTTTCCCGGCTCCGTTACGACAACCTATGGCATGAAAAATTCCCTTCAGCTTGCCCGTCCGCTGCGCCTGGGAGGACCCTGGCGCTGGCTGCTGCCGCTGCTGCTGGTCTGCCTGTTCCTGGCCGTGCTGTTGTGGCTGCCCTGGCAGGCGCGCCAGATGGAAAGCAACGAGCGCCAGGAACAATTGATCGCCGACACGCTGTGGGTAGAACAAGCGCTGCGCTTCGAACTGAGCCGCAACGAAGAAAGTTTCACCACCCTGGGCCAGGCCCTGGCTGCCGGCGAACTGGCCGACCAGGCCTTGCTGGCGCGCATGGACCAGATGCGCAAGAACAGCCACGAACTGCTGCGCCTGGTCTGGCGCGACGCCGATGGCCGCGTGCTGCTGGCCAGCGGCAGTGCGCCACCGGAAACGCTGGCCGAGCCCTCGCGCGACGCCGCCACCCTGGCCCGCAAGACCGGCCGGCCACGCTACAGCGAGCCCTATCAGGCAGGCGAGAGCCTGATCGACTACCACCTGCCGGTGCAACTGCATGGCAGTATCAAGGGCAGCCTGGTGGCCACCTACAGTTTGAAAGTCTTGCTCGATGAAACCGTGCCCTGGTGGTTCGCCCAGGACAATGCCCTGTCCCTGCTCGACCACAATGACTTGAGCGTGGCCCAGCGCGCGGCCGGCGGACCGGGACGCGGCGTGTACACCCACAAGCGCGAACTGGACCTGCCCGGCGCCAATTTACGCCTGGCCACCGACAGCGTAAAAGCCGCGCCGCGCCTGCTGCCCAATCTGCTGGTGGGCTCCGTCATTGCCCTGGCGCTCGGTTTGCTGGTCAGCCTGATTGCCCTGTGGCGCCACATCGCGCGCCGGCTGGCGGCCGAAGGCGCCCTGCGCCAGCAGATGGCGTTTCGCACGGCCATGGAAAACTCGCTGGTCACAGGCCTGCGCGCACGCGACCTGGAAGGCCGTGTCACCTACGTCAATCCGGCCTTCTGCCAACTGGTCGGTCTGCCGCCGGACGAGCTGGTGGGCAAGGCCCCGCCCATGCCCTACTGGGCGCCGGAAGCGATGGAGGAATACCAGCAGCGCCTGGCGGGCGTGCTGGCCGGCCACGTCACGCCCCAGTTCGAAACCATCTTCCAGCGCGCCGACGGCGTGCGCGTGCCGGTGCTCATTTTCGAAGCGCCTCTGGTCGACAGTGACGGCCGCCAGACCGGTTGGATGGGTTCCATCCTCGACATTTCCGACCGCAAACGGGCCGAGGAACTGAGCCGCCAGCAACAGGAAAAACTGCAGGCCAGCGCCCGCCTTGCCACCATGGGCGAGATCTCGTCCATGCTGGCGCACGAGCTGAACCAACCCTTGGCCGCCATTTCCAGCTACACCACGGGTGCCCTGAATGTGCTTGAACGCGCAGGCAGCGAAGGCAAGGCGCTCGATGCGGCCCTGTTGCAAGGCGCCCTGGAAAAAGCCAGCGTGCAAGCCCAGCGGGCAGGCCAGATCATCCGCAGCGTACACCAGTTCGTCAAACAGCGCGAACCCGAGCGCCAACCCATTGCCATCGCCAGCCTGGTCGATGGTATTGCCACTCTGATCGAGCTACAGGCGCGCAAGTATTTCGTGGCCATCCGCACCGATATCGCGCCCGATCTTCCCTGCGTGAGCGCGGACCGCATGATGCTCGAACAGGTCTTGCTCAACCTGACGCGCAACGGCATCGAAGCCATGCAGGACGTGGCGCCAGAACGGCGTATCCTGCGCATCACGGCCGGCATGGTCGAGGCGCAAGTGTGCGTGGCGGTGAGCGACCATGGCCATGGCATCAGCGCGGACGTGGCCGAGCGCCTGTTCTCGCCCTTCTTTTCGACCAAGGCAGAAGGCATGGGCATGGGCCTGTCGATCTGCCGCACCGCGGTAGAATTTCATGGCGGCACGCTGACCCACCGCGCCAATCCGGAAGGCGGCACGATATTCAGTTTTTCCCTGCCAGTTCAAATAAAAAATAACGGAGACGACCATGTTGCACATCGTAGACGACGAGGAGGTGATACGTGACGCCCTCGCATGGCTGGCACAGTCGCGCGCGATCCCGGCGCGCTGCCACGCCAGCGCCAGGAGCTTTCTCGACGATATCACTGACCGCTTCGATGCTGACGGCGATTGCGTCCTGCTCGACGTGCGCATGCCCGACATGAACGGTGTTGCCGTGTTTGACCAGTTAAGTGCCCGCAAGTTGACCGCGCGCCTGCCTGTCATCTTCCTCACCGGCCACGGTGACGTGCCGATGGCGGTCGATACCTTAAAGCGCGGCGCCTTCGATTTTTTTGAAAAACCCTTCAATGACAATCAGTTGATGGACCGAGTGCAAGAAGCCCTGGCCGCCTCCCGCGTGGCCGGCCAGGCGGCGCAAGTCCAGGCGCGCCTGGAAAGCCTGTCGGCGCGCGAGCGCGAAGTGCTGGACCTGATCCTGGCCGGCATGATGAACAAGGTCGTTGCCGACAAGCTGGGCATCAGCATGCGCACGGTGGAAGTGCACCGCGCCCACATCTTCGACAAGATGCAGGTCAAGACGGCCGTGGAACTGGCCGGCCTGCTGAAATAAGCCGAACCTTTCGCCCTCCTGACGATCCCATGCTAGAGGCCAGCGCATGGGCGCGGCCCCCACCAGGGCAAAGCGATGGGCGACAAAACAATTGCAGACAAGATGTATCTGAAAACCGCCAAATCGCTGGCTGTTTTCAATGGTGCCGTGCATCCGGGTCTGGTGGCGCAGTTGCCGCCCGGGCTGATCAGGGATGACGACGCGCCGGCCGACGTGGTGTTGCTGTTCGCACTTAACGAAAAGGAGCTGGAACGCTGGTTTGCACCGGCACTCGCGCGGCTGGGTGAAAAAGGCTCGCTATGGATTGCCTACCTCAAGCATTCGGCGCCCAAGGCCACTGATATCGACCGCAACCGCATTGCCGAGTTTGGCAAGGAGCGCGGCGTCACGGCCGTTGCCCTCGCTTCCATGGACGCTGACTGGGCGGCAGTGCGCCTGAAGCGCATGTAGCGTAAGGCGGCGCGCTTCAGGCGTGCTGCGCCAAGGCCCAGGCCACGTGTTCGCGCACCATGGCCGACGGGTCGTCTGCGCGCGCCTGCAGCGCCGCCACGATGGCGGCATCGCCCTTGATGGTGCTGGCGGCATTGCCCAGGCCCACAGCCAGGTTGCGTAGCCAGCGCTCGTGGCCGATGCGCCGAATTGGACTGCCTTCCAGGCGGCGGTTGAACTCGTCTTCACTCCAGGCAAACAGGCTGACCATGCCAGCGCTGCCGAGGTCGTTGCGCTCATCAAAGTCCGGCACCACCGCGCGCTGGGCAAATTTGTTCCATGGGCAGACGGTCTGGCAATCATCGCAGCCGTACACGCGGTTGCCGATCAGGGCCCGCAATTCGACGGGGATGCTGCTTTTCAGTTCAATGGTCAGATAGGAAATGCAGCGCCGCGCGTCGAGCCGGCCCGGTCCCAAAATCGCCTGGGTCGGACACACATCGATGCAGGCCTGGCACTGGCCGCAGTGGGCACTGGCCGGCGCATCGACCGGCAGGGGCAAGTCGACCAAAATCTCGCCCAGAAAGAACATGGAGCCCGCTTCGCGCGAGAGCATCAGGGTATGTTTTCCGCGCCAGCCCAGGCCCGCCTTTTCCGCCAGCGGCAACTCCATCACGGGCGCCGAATCCGTAAATACGCGGTAGCCAAAGGGGCCAATTTCAGCGGTAACGCGCTCGGCCAATTGCTGCAGCCGGCTGCGCAGCACCTTGTGGTAATCGCGGCCACGCGCGTAAATCGACACCACTGCTGCGCGCGGGTCGGCCAGGCGCGCCGTTTCCGTCTCGCGCCAGTCATCGACGGTGGCCATGGGCAGATAATCCATGCGCACGCTGATCACGCGCACCGTGCCAGGCACCAGTTCGGCAGGACGCGCGCGTTTCATGCCATGGCTTGCCATATAATCCATCTCGCCATGGCGGCCCGCGTCCAGCCAGGCTTGCAGCCCCGCTTCGGCCTCCCGCAAATCGACGTCGGCGATGCGCACGTCGGCAAAGCCGCATGCGGCGCCCCAGCGTTTGATCGCTAGGGCAAGTTCGGCGAGGTCGGCAGTTGCAAGCGGCATGGGATTACAATGGGCGCAATTGCCCCTGATTGAACACGGTATTCTATTCGATGCAGCATTTTACGACCCACCTCCACGACGAAGCCGGCACCGCAGCCCTGGGCGCGGCGCTGGCACGCGCCCTGTTACCTGGCTTGGCCATCCATCTGCATGGCGACCTTGGCGCCGGCAAAACCGCGCTGACGCGCGCCATGCTGCATGCCGCCGGCCACGCCGGCCATGTCAAAAGTCCCACCTACACCCTGTCCGAACCGTATTCCATCGTGCTGGCCGGGCGCAGCGTGCAAGTGATCCATTTTGACCTGTACCGCATGGCCAGCGCCGAAGAGTTTTTGGACGCCGGTTTCCGGGAAGATTTCAACGCCGATAACATCTGCATCGTGGAATGGCCGGAAAAGGCCGATCCGGTGTTGCCGCCGCCCGATTTGAATGTCTGGTTGCGTGTTGCCGGGCACGGCCGTGATGTAGAATTGCAAGCGTTGTCCGACCTGGGTTTGCTATGCCTCGACCGCCTCACCTTCGCACCCAACCTTTGAAAAAATCGACTGATTTGCTGGGGGGGCCTGTCACCCGGCGCACCGTACTGAAAGCTGGCGGCACACTGCTGCTATCGGTGCTGCCCGCGCTGCCTGCCGCCGCCGCCCAGATCCTGGCCGTGCGCGTGTGGCCGGCCGAAGACTACACCCGCGTCACGCTGGAAAACGACAGCGAGCTCAAAGCCACCCACTTCACCGTGCCCGACCCGCAGCGGCTCGTGGTCGACATCGAAGGCCTGGAACTCAATCCCACGCTCAAGGGCCTGGTCGCGAAAATCCAGTCGAATGACCCGTATATCAAACAGGTACGCGTCGGCCAGAATCGCCCGAACGTGGTGCGCCTGGTGTTCGACCTGAAAGAAGAAATCAAGCCGCAGGTGTTTACGCTCGCGCCCATCGGCACCTACAACCACCGCCTCATTTTTGACCTGTATCCCATCAAGCCGGCCGACCCGATCGCCGCCATGATAGAAAAAGGCGAATGGTCGCCCCCTGGCGCGCCGGTCGACACGCCGACTATGCCCGCGCCGGCACCGGACCCGCTGGCGAGCCAGAAGGCGCAACTGCCGCCGGAAGCGGTCGTCAAGCCCGAGGTGGCGCCGGTCGCCCCCGTGGAGCCGGCCAAACCGGTCAAGGTGGCGCGCATGATCACCATTGCACTCGATCCCGGTCACGGCGGCGAAGACCCCGGCGCCATTGGCGCTTCGGGCGCGCGCGAGAAAGACCTGGTGCTGGCCATTGCCAAGCGCCTCAAATTCAAGCTCGAAGAACTGCCGAACATCCGCGTCATGTTGACGCGCGATGGCGACTACTTCGTCCCCCTGGGCACACGCGTGGACAAGGCGCGCAAGGTGCAGGCCGACCTGTTCGTGTCGCTGCATGCGGACGCCTTCCTGCAGCCATCGGCGCGCGGATCGTCCGTGTTTGTGCTGTCCGAAAAAGGCGCGACTTCCACCGCCGCGCGCTGGTTGGCCAACAAGGAAAACCTGGCCGACTCCATCGGCGGCATCAACATGAAGGGCCACGACCTGCAACTGGCCAGCGTGCTGCTGGACCTGTCGACGACGGCCCAGATCAACGACAGCCTGAAACTGGGCAAAGCGGTGCTTGGTGAAATCGGCGGTATCGCGCGTTTGCACAAGGGCGAAGTCGAGCAAGCCGGGTTTGCCGTACTCAAAGCGCCCGACATTCCCTCCATCCTGATCGAGACGGCCTTCATCTCCAACCCGGAAGAAGAAGCGCGCCTGCGTACCAACAGCTACCAGGACGAAATCGCGGACGCGATCACCAAGGG
>JBJMVX010000225.1:0-7959 GCA_045810445.1 Massilia sp. | reverse complement strand
GTGAACCCTGCCCGATACCGCGTAATAGCTGGTCCACTTCATGTATCGGGTCGGCCATCGGGTGCGACTCCCGTTCAGCTTTGTGAGCGAAAATGTGGCGGAGGGACTTGGTCAAAGGCGGTGAAGGCAACCGCATGAACCGGACATTCTGATCAGACACGAATCGCAGCTTACTACCTGGAAAGTGTGAAAACATTGCGGTCACGCAAGCATTCGCCTGGGTGTCGCCGTGGCAGTCATCTGTCGACCCGCTTTACATAGTTTCCACTAAAACAACGCAAGTCCTTGATTTATCTGTATGGCATGACAAGTGCTTACCCACCAGCACCAATTAACCATAAGAAAGAAATCAATGAACGCTCCCCGACTCGCTTGCCTGCTGGCCGCCTGCGCAGTGGCCGTCCCTACCCTGGCCACTCCGCTCAACATTTCCAGCGCAGCTTACGCTGGCACGTATGTGCGCGATTGCCGCACTGCTGCGGAACGCACCGCCGGCACGCCCACTCCTAGCCTGTGCGACGACGTGGCAAGCACCTTTGCGCACACGCTGGTCGACATGCGCTACGACGCCAACTACGGCGGCTTGACCGCATCGACCACCACCCTCAGCCCGCTGGCCGTGGGCACGCGCGGCTCGGTCGACGCTTCGGGCACGCCGGGCACCATGATCCTGCGCCAGGCAACCTTCACCAACGCGACCTACGCGCGCGCGTCCAGCCAGGTGGAAGGCTTGCAAAGCTTTACGTGGGATGGCACGGGCAGCGCCCACCGCGCCATTGCCGGCCACCTCGACTTTACTTCCAGCTACCTGACCGACCACAATGGCTTCAACTCCGCCCTGACAACGCCGGCGAGCATGATCCAGGCATCGATCAATGTTTTTTCCCTGGCCGCCATCAGTTTCGAAGTTGACACCGACAACGTGAGCACGCCTTTTTTCGATTCGGGCATGCAGTCCAATCCCGACTACCTGAACGCCGCCACCAGTACCTTCGAGTCGAGCACGGCCGACTCCCTGGACTGGACGCTGGAATTTGACATGGTGATGGGCCGCACCTATTACATGGATTCGTGGTTCGGCGTGTGGGCCAAGTACGGCGCCGGCATCGATGCCAGCCATACCTTCACGGCAACCCTTGGCCAGTTGGACTCGAATGGTCAGTTTGTTGCTGGCGTGGCTGGCCTGGAGCTGTCCGGCATCGCTGACAATGGCGTCCACAACGGCAATACCGTCCCTGAACCGTCGGCGCCGGCCTTGCTGCTGCTGGCCTTGGGTGGACTGGGCCTGGTACGCCGTCTGCGCGGCGCGCGCCGCTAAGCTTGGCTGTTGCGCATCTGCGCCAACAGGTCGCCCGGTTTGCACCGTGAGCCGATCTGGTGGCGCAGTTGCTTTAGTTCGTGCATCACGCGTTCAATTTCGTCCTGTCCCGGGCGCAGCGGTTGCAAGGTGTCCGCCAGCACAGGAATGATCTGGCGTCGCATGAAGCGCCGCCCCGCCATCGCGCATTGCCATCCCACCAGCAACACACCTGCCGCGATAAACGCTATCACGCCCTCTTCCCCGTGGTCGGGCGCAATCGCTTGCACCAATGCCGGGCCCACCAGCAAGAGCAACAGGGCCCCTGCCATCGCAAAGCCGATTTCCTTGTCCAGATGGGTGGACGCGAAGCGCTTTTCTACCTTGGGCGAGAGCAGCAGGAAGGGGCTGCGAATGAGCAGATGGCGGTCTTCCCGCGTAAGCGAAGCGGGGTTGCTGCGAATCTGTTCTTCCAGCGCCAGGCGGCTGGCGCACACCTGTTCGAGGTTGGGAAAGGTGGTCCGGCGTAATTCCTCGAGCGTGCCCGCCTTCTTGGCAAGGGCGGCGTAGGTGTCGGGGTTCGCTTCGAAGGCGGTGTGACAGCTGCCGCACACGCGCTCATAGCCGACCAGGTCGCCCTGTCCCGAACTCAGGTAGTACACATGGCTGGCCATCCCCAGACGCTGCAGCGTGAATGCGCGTGGTTGGCGGCAGATGGGGCAGAAATCGGCAACATGGCCGATCTTGCGGTAGACCAGCTTTTTCCCCCAAACGATGAACATCACGCCTCCCTGCGATTGACTCTTGAATATGACCAGTGTATGTCAACATTATTTATTTTGCAATTAATTGAAGGGCATCAAATATAAATAATGCTTGCGCGCTCAAGTAATTCGGATATACTTGAGCACTCAAGCACCGATCCGCTATACATATAGGAGTTATCATGGATGAAGCATTGACCAGCAGTACCGATTTTTGCCTGCGCCTGGCGCGCGCAGAAGCGGCCCAGGTGCGCCGTTTCGACAGTGCCTTAGGCAGCCAGCATGGCATCAGCTTCAGCGATTTCCAGCTGCTCAACCACCTGGCGCGCGCCCCCGGCGGACGCCTGCGCCGGGTGGATCTGGCGGACCGGGTGGCGCTGACAGCTTCCGGCGTCACACGCACCTTGCTGCCGCTGGAAAAAATTGGCCTGGTCACGCGCCAGACCGATCCGCGCGACGCCCGCGTCGGCTTTGCCGTCATTACCGAGGCCGGCCACGAACTGGTGGTCAACGCTACCGCCGTGGTTGACCTGGTCAGCCGCGATGCCGTACGCGGTTTGAGCGCGGAACAGATCGCACAGATGAGTGCCATCCTTGGCACCATTGCCGGCATGAACGCCACCAACAGCTGAGGACATCATGGACCAAGCCACCACACCACGCCAGGCCCTGCTGCGTGACGCCAACTTTCGCTGGCTCATAGGCGGCGGCGCCATTTCCATGCTGGGCGACCAGTTCACCATGATCGCCCTGCCCTGGCTGGTGCTGATGCTGACCCACGATCCGCTCGCGCTGGGCCTGGTCATCGCCCTGATGAGCATCCCGCGCGCGCTCCTGATCCTCGTCGGTGGCGCACTGGTGGACCGCAGCTCGCCCCAGACCGTGCTACAAATGTCCAAGCTGGTCAACGCCTTGCTGTTGTTTGCGCTGGCGGCCATGGTGCTGAGCGGTCACGCCAGCATGATGGCGGTCTACCTGCTCGCGTTTGCCCTGGGCCTGGCCTCGGCCTTCGGCATTCCAGCCGGCACCGCGATCCTCCCGGCCGTGGTGGCGCCGGCCCAACTGCCGCTAGCCAATGGCATGCTGATGGGTATGCGTCAGATCAGCTTGCTAGCAGGTCCCCTGCTTGCGGCACTGGTGTTTGCCTTGTTTGGCGACGGCAGCGATGGCAGCGCGCATGCGGCGCGCGGCATCGGTATCGCGTTTGCGCTCGACTGCCTCAGTTTCCTGGTCTCTTACTGGACCTTGTCCATGGTCAGGCTGCAGCATCTGCCGCCGGCGGCCGCGCCAGAAGCCATGTTTAGCGCCATCGGGGCGGGCATTGCCACGGTCTGGCGCGACGTCCACCTGCGCGTGTGCATGCTGTATTGGGCCCTGTGCGCTTTCGTGGTCGGCGGCACGATGCAAGTTGCCATGCCGCTGTTGGCCAGCAACCGCCTGGGCGGCGCCACGGCATTGGGCGTGCTCATGGGCATGCACGGCGTCGGGTCCCTGGCCGGCATGGCCTTGAGCGGCGTCGCCGGCAAGTTCCGCCTGCGCACTTTCGGTCTGACCTTGCTGGCCATCGATGCCATTGCCGGTGTCTTGCTGATGGTGATGGGTGCGGTGCACGCTACCTGGCAAGCGGTGCTGGTGATGCTGATCATTGGTGTACTGGGCGGCTTCATGCAGGTGGCGGTGTTTAGCTGGATACAGCAACGCGTGCCGCGCGCCATGCTGGGCCGGGCCATGAGCATCTTCATGTTCATCTTTATGGGTGTGGCGCCCTTGGCGGCAGCCATCACGGGCTGGCTGCTGACCTACGTCAACTTGACCGAGCTGTTTGTCGGCGCCGGTGGCTTTCTGGTGTGCGCCGTCATCGCTGCGCTGCTATTCACGCCCATGGCCCAGGTATCGGACGCCCCTGCGGCGGAGTAGGATAGCGCTTATGCCAAAATTTGCTGCCAACCTCAGTCTGATGTTCCAGGAACTGCCCTTCCAGGACCGGTTTGCTGCCGCGCGAGCGGCCGGTTTTGAGGGTGTCGAGATCCAGTTCCCCTATACCTATCCAGCCGCGGACGTGGCCGATTGGGCCAGATCGGCCAAGCTTAAGGTCGTGCTGCACAATCTGCCCGCTGGCGACTGGGCTGGCGGCGATCGCGGCCTGGCCTGCGACCCGGCCCGTGTCAATGAGTTCCAGGACAGCGTGGGTGAGGCGCTGGCCTATGCCCGCGCGCTCGATGTACATCAGTTGCACTGCCTGGCCGGCTTGCGTCGCCCTGGCGTGTCGCCGGCGCGGGCGCGTGCCACCATGCTGTCCAATCTGCGTTTCGCTGCCGAGCAACTGGCGGCCCACGATATCAATCTGTTGATCGAGCCGATCAACACCTGGGATATTCCCGGCTATTTCCTGAGCGGCAGCGCACAGGCAGCCGCCCTGATTGCCGATTGCGGCGCGCCGAATCTGTTCTTGCAATACGACGTCTATCATATGCAGCGCATGGAAGGCGAACTGGCCAACACCGTGCGCACCCTGTTGCCGCTCATTCGGCATGTGCAGATTGCCGACACACCAGGTCGCCACGAACCTGGCACCGGAGAAATCAATTTCCGCTATCTATTAGCCCTGCTCGACGAGCTCGGTTACACCGGCTGGGTCGGCTGCGAATACCTGCCCTTGGGTGACACTGTTGCCGGCCTGGTGTGGCGCTCCCATCTGGCTTGAGCTGAAGCAAAATGTCGCCAGCTTGCTGGCGCAAAAATGGGCCTTGCGGCGAGCCATTGTGGGCCAGCCTGAAAGGACCCATGAAGCTGTTCCGCCCCCTTGCCGCCTTGTTAATGTGCAGCGTGCTGTGCGCCTGCACCACCAGTCGCATCAGCCTGCACGAGGTGCGTGAATTTGCCGATGCCTCGGCCAAGCTCGGTGCGTATGGAGAATTGTCCAAGCGCTATCGCGACACCTATCTGCGCGAGCAACCCTATCTCACGCCAGCAGCCGACCATGTCGCGCGCGAGAACGATGCCAAGCGGCGCGCGGCCTACGAGGATTTCATTGCCATGCAGCGCGCCCTGGTGCTCTATATGCAAACATTGAGCATGCTTGCCGGCGATGCGCGCTACGACTTGAGTCCCCAGCTCGATGACATAGGCGGTGGTGTGCGCGCCCTGGCAGGCAGTGGCCTGGAACAGCGCCACGTGACCGCTTACACCGGCTTGACGCGCCTGCTCACACGCATTATTGCCTCCGGCTACCAACAACAGAGCGTGGCCACCATGGTGCGCGATGGCGATGCCCACGTGCGCGTGCTGCTTGACGGCATGATGACCTTGACCCGGCTCTACCAAAAAACCCATGAGAACGAGCGCAAAACCGTGCTGGGCATTTTCGATGTCGAAGTACCGTTCTCCGGCAAACCCCAGGACCGCATGCTCGTTACCATGGCCAAGGTGCACTACTTGGAAAAGACCCAGGAATACAAGCTGCTCGACAAGCGCTACGAAATTGCCCTGCAAGGCCTGAACAAGGTCGCCGAGGGCCATCAGGCCATGCGCGAACATCTGGACCAGCTCTCGACCGACGAGATGCGCCACGTGCTGGCCGGTTATGCGCGCGACCTGAACCAGATCCGGCTTGGATTGGCCAATTGACTTGATGGGAGAGCAGCATGATCGAAGGAAAAAATGACGCCGGCGCCCTTTCCAGCGCGCCCCAGGTCGAAGCGCTGGCCGACCAGCTCACTGCCTGTGCGGACGCGCTGCACCAGCGCATCATGCAAGGCATCAATGGCCATCACGGCCCGTTCAGCGATGCCGAACAGGCGCTTTCGCGCACCATGCTCGACGATGAAATTCTGCTGCGCCAGCGTGCCGACGGCCTCTACGCTGACGCTGCCAACTACACGGTCAAGGCCCTGGGGAAGTCGCAGCAAGCCTTGATGGCCTTGACGGCCGATGCCGCAAAAAAACTGGCCCACATCAACCGCATCGCCAATGCAGCCGGCCTGGTGGGTGGCCTCCTGATGCTGGCCGGGGCGGTGGCAACCGGCCAGGCGGCCCCTATCGTCACGGCCATCGAGCGCATCAGCAAACAGGTGAAATTGCTGTAGTGGCGCAGTCGTGCGCCCATATTCAGTGCGCCGCTAAAGGTCTACACTGAGGGCAGGCGGCGCTTGCGCCTGCCCACCCTTTTTTTCTCTGCATGGATCACCCATGAACGGACTTGATGCGACGCAATTGGCGCAACTGACCGCCATGCTTGAACAGCGACGCGCCGAACTGGCCAGCACGGATGCCGGTGCAATCGGCGTGCCGGCCCACGAACTGGCGGTGCAGGAAGTGGAGACTTCGCCTGCCGACAAGGCCACGGTACGCCTGCTCAACGACTTGGCCCAGGAAGCTGCGGGTCACAATGCCAACCAGCTGCGCAGGGTGCGCCACGCCTTGGCAAAAATCCAGGACGGCAGCTATGGTGAATGCGAGGAGTGCGGCAATCCCATCGGTTTCTCGCGCTTGCAAGCAAGGCCAGAGGCGCCCCTGTGCATTGCCTGCCAGACGCGCGCTGAAGGACGCCGCAGCTGAGCGTCCATCACGTCAGCACATATGCTGACCACCATTGATGGCCAGATTGGCGCCAGTAATGAAGGATGCATCGGGCGAACTTAAAAAGGCAATCAAGGCTGCCACTTCGGATGGTTCACCCAGGCGTCCCACCGGGATTTGCGGAAGGATCTTTTCCTTCATGATGGCCTCAGGCACCTGGGTCACCATACGCGTGCGCAGGTAGCCGGGCGAGACCGTGTTGACCGTCACCCCATGGCGCGCCAGCTCCAGTGCAGCGGCCTTGGTAAAACCGTTCATGCCTGCTTTGGCTGCCGCGTAGTTGGCCTGCCCGAAAGCGCCCTTCTGGCCGTTGACTGACGAGATATTGATAATGCGCCCCCACTGCTGCGCCAGCATGGGCTCCAGGGCCTGGCGACTCATGTTGAAAACGCTGTCGAGGTTGGTGCGCATGACTTCTTGCCAATCGTCCGGGCTCATCTTGGCGAGGCTGCGATCACGCGTGATGCCCGCATTGTTGACCAGCACATCGAGCCGTCCCAGGTCGGCCAACAGGCGCTGCATCATCCATTCTGCGTCGGCATGGTCGGCAACATCGACCTTGTAGGTCTTGAAGCGATAGCCTTCGTCGCGTTCGGCACTGGCCCAGGCTTCAGGCGTGCTGTTGTGCGGCGAGTAAGTCGCTGCGACCAGAAAACCATCGTCGTGGAGGCGACGGCAGATGGCGGTCCCCAATCCGCCCATTCCCCCGGTAACGAGGGCAACTCGTTGTACTTGCATGGTGGCCTACTGTTTTGTTTGTCCGGCCTCAAGTCTAGAGCCCAGTCTGGCGTCAACATTGACACACATCAAGCCTTGGCTGGTCTGCTCCAACATCATGGACATCCACTCTCGCGCGGAGCAGCCATGGCATATAAAAGCATCCTGGTCCATGTCGATGGCGACGCTGGCTGCGCCGCCCGCATCCGGCTGGCAGCCATGTTGGCCAGCAACAGCGGCGCCCATCTGCTCGGCGCAGCAGCAACTGGCGTCTCGCGCTTTCTATTTCACAGCCTGCCCGTCGATCACAGCGACCCTACCCTGGCGGCCCACCAGCAGGCCTTGCGCAGCACCGCGCGCGACGCCCTGGCTGCATTTACCGCCTACTGCGCCGACAGCGACCTTGCCAGTTATGCAGGGCAGATCATTGATGACGACGCGGCACCCGGGCTCAATCTGCTCGGGCGCACTGCCGACCTGCTGGTGCTTGGCCAACCTGTGGCCGCGACACCGGCACTGGCGGTTGATCTGGCAGGCCAGGTGGTCTGCGGCTGCGGGCGCGCGGTCTTGCTGGCGCCCACGCGCGCTGCAATTCCTGCGATT
>JBJMVX010000224.1:0-10572 GCA_045810445.1 Massilia sp. | reverse complement strand
GGGGGCGATGAAAAAGATGGAATAGGCTTCGGCCAGCGACAGGTTTTTCAGCCCGTAGGCAAACAGGGCCAGCATGGCGATGCCCAGCGCACCGCGCAGCAGATGCAGGGGCCAGCGGATGACCAGCATGCCGCGAAACGCGCCGCGCCAGGCGGTATAGGCCAGCACCAGCGGAAGCGAGGTCAGACCGCGCAAGGCGGCGACCTGCAGCGACGGATAGTGGGCCGCCAGCAGTTTCATCGTTGTATCCATGAGCGAAAACACGCCCACGGCAATGAGCATCGCGTAGATGCTGCGCATATTGTGGCGCCTGGCGGTCACAATGCCTTTTCCATGTACAGCGACAAAGGATCGAGCACATAGTCGCCAAACGGCGGGCGATAGGTGAAGCCATCGCGCTCATACAGGCCAATGGCTTCCGGCTGGCTGATGCCCGTTTCCAGTTTCAGGCTGGTGAAACCGGCCGCGCGCGCACGCGCGACTATCTGCGCGAGCAACTGGCCACCCACGCCCAGGCCGCGGCTGGCCGGCGTCACCACCATGCGTTTGACTTCGGCGTAGTCGCCCCGGTCGACAAAGGCCGCGCAACCGAGCAGGCCGTCCGCCTCGTCGCGCGCGGCGAGGAACACAACCTCGGGGCCCATCAGGGACGCGATGTCCATCAGGTGGTTGCTCTCGGCCGGATACAGGTCGGCAAAATAGGCGTCCAGTTGTTCGAGCAGCGCGATGATGTCGGCCTGCTGCGGGGATTCTGTGTTGATCTTCATGGCTCAAATCATAGTGCAGTTATCAGGGGGCGATGCACAGGAAAGCGCGAAAAAAAACGGCGCACTGGGCGCCGTTCATCGGGCATGAAAACGATCAGGCCACTTGTTTGAGCATGGTTTCGGCATTGGACACCTCGAAGGCGCCGCCCTGCTCCACGTTCAATTGCTTGACCACGCCATCGTCGACCAGCAGCGAGTAGCGCTGCGAGCGCGTGCCCATGCCGAACTTGGAGAAGTCCGCATCCAGACCGAGGGCCTTGCTGTAGGCAGCATTCCCGTCAGCCATCATGCGTACGATGCCGGTGGCTTTCTGGTCACGGCCCCAGGCGCCCATGACGAAGGCGTCATTGACCGAGATGCACCAGATTTCATCGACGCCTGCTGCCTTCAGTTCGGCGGCGTGCTTGACGTAGCCTGGCACGTGCTGTGCGGAGCAGGTTGGGGTGTAGGCGCCCGGCAGGCCGAAAATGGCGATCTTCTTGCCCTTGACGAGGTCAGCGACCTGGAAGGTATTCGGGCCGAGGGAACAACCGGCGGTTTCGGTCTCGATGAATTCAGAGAGGGTCCCTTCGGGCAGGCGGTCGCCGATTTTGATGGTCATTGAAGACTCCTTATGTACAGTGTGGGGGAACAGCAACGTGCCGCGCAGAGCAGCATGCTGCTACATACGTCTCGCAGTATGCCTGATCCGCAGTGTTCTTGCAGACGCCGCCACCGGCCGCCCAGGTCATGCTTGCCGGGTAGGCAAACAAGTTGCCTCGCAAGAAGTCCAAGGACGTAAAAAAGCCGGGGACCTGCCCCGGCTTTGTTTGCTGCTTCAAGAATCAGTCAGCCTGCTTGCGCAGGAAGGCTGGAATGTCGTAGGTGTCCACGCCATTGCGCTGCATTGCCTGCACCTGTTCCGATGCCTGCTCACGGCGCCATACGGCCGGCTGCTTCATGCCGTCCAGGGCCTGGCCCAGGCCCGACGCGGCGCCCATGGTGGTGCCGGACGCAGTGCTCATGCCCGAACCGGAGGCCATCATCGGACCGTTGTGGGTACCGGTGCGCAGCATCGGCGTTTGCACCAGTTGCATGGCTTTCTTGCCCTTGCCCAGCCCCGTTGCCACCACGGTGACGCGGATATCGTCGCCCATGTTGTCGTCATACGCGATACCCTGCGCGATCGATGCGTCTGGCGCTGCGAAGGCACGTACGGCCGCCATGACTTCCTTGATTTCCTTACCCTTCAGGCCACGGCTGGCGGTCACGTTGACCAGCACGCCACGCGCGCCCGACAGGTCGATGCCATCGAGCAGTGGCGAGGCCACTGCCTGCTCGGCAGCGATGCGTGCACGGTCCACGCCCGAGGCGGTTGCCGTACCCATCATGGCCTTGCCCTGCTCGCCCATGATAGTTTTCACGTCATTGAAGTCGACGTTGATGTGACCTGGCACATTGATGATTTCCGCGATCCCGGCCACGGCGTTATTGAGCACGTCGTCGGCGTGGCGCATCCACTCGATCATCGATTCATCTTCGTAGATCTCTTCGAGCTTTTCGTTGAGGATGATGATCAGCGAATCGACGTGCTGCGACAGTTCTTCCAGGCCGCTCTCGGCGATGTCCATGCACTTCTGGCCTTCGTACGAAAACGGCTTCGATACCACGGCCACCGTCAGCGCGCCCATGGCCTTGGCCACTTCGGCCACGATAGGGGCCGCGCCAGTGCCGGTACCGCCACCCATGCCGGCAGCGATGAAGACCATGTGCGCGCCGCGCAGTGCGTCTTCGATGCGGGCACGCGATTCTTCAGCCAATGCACGGCCGACGGTCGGCTTCATGCCAGCGCCCAGGCCAGACTCGCCGATCTGGATGATGTTGTGCGCGGACGAAGCGGCCAGCGCCTGGGCGTCGGTGTTCGCTGCGATGAATTCAACGCCGGACACGCCCTTGTTGATCATGTGTTGTACTGCATTGCCACCTGCACCGCCGACGCCGACGACTTTGATGACGGTTCCGAGTGCTGCGTTATCGACCATATCAAACTCCATGATGTACTCCTAATCAAAGTGCGGTTTCCAAGCGCCAGGACTCATAGTGGTATGAAACCTGGAGATTGAAAACTGCGGTTAGCTATAAAAAATAAAATACTGCCGACTGGATTGCCTGCTACCGATACTGCTGATTCAAAAATTCCCCAAAAACCATTCCTTCATGCGCTGCCACACCGCCTTTACCGAGCCGTCCTGCCTTGTCACGATGTGGCCCCGCAAATACTGTTTTTTCGCTTCCAGCAGCAGACCGAGCACGGTCGCATAACGCGGACTGCGTACCACGTCCGCCAATTGGCCGCGATAGTCCGGCGTGCCAAGGCGCGCCGGCTTCAAGAAAATATCCTCGGCCATTTCGACCATGCCCGGCATGATCGCGGTGCCGCCCGTGAGCACGATGCCCGACGAGAGAACGCCTTCGTAGCCCGATTCGCGCACCACCTGGTGCACCATGGCGAACAATTCTTCGACCCGCGGTTCGATCACGGCGGCTAAGGCCTGGCGCGACAGATTGCGCGGACCACGGTCGCCCAGCCCTGGCACTTCCAAGGACTCGTGCGGGTCCGCCAGCACCTGCTTGGCCACGCCGTAGCGGATCTTGATTTCTTCGGCTTCCGACGTCGGTGTGCGCAGCGCCATCGCGATGTCGTTGGTGATCTGGTCGCCGGCAATCGGAATGACTGCCGTGTGGCGAATTGCGCCGTCCGAAAACACGGCGATGTCGGTGGTGCCGCCACCGATGTCGATCAACACCACGCCCAGCTCTTTCTCGTCGGAGGTGAGCACAGCGTCGGCCGAGGCCATGGGCTGCAAGATCAGATCCGACACTTCCAGGCCGCAGCGGCGCACGCACTTGACGATGTTCTGCACCGCCGACACCGCGCCGGTGACGATGTGCACGCGTACTTCCAGGCGTATGCCGCTCATGCCGATCGGCTCGCGCACGTCTTCCTGGCTGTCGACGATGAATTCCTGCGGCACCGTGTGCAGCAGTTGCTGGTCGGTCGGGATGTTGACCGCCTTGGCCGTTTCGATCACGCGCGCCACGTCGGTGGCTGTCACTTCCTTGTCCTTGATGGCCACCATGCCGCTCGAATTGAAGGAGCGGATATGGCTGCCGGCGATGCCCGCGTAGACATTGCGGATTTTGCAGTCGGCCATCAGTTCGGCTTCTTCCAGGGCGCGCTGTATCGATTCGACAGTAGCCTCGATATTGACGACGACGCCCTTCTTCAAGCCCCTGGACTCGTGCTGGCCAAGTCCGATGACTTCGTGCCGGCCATCAGGCATCACCTCGGCCACGACCGCCACCACTTTCGAGGTGCCGATGTCGAGTCCGACGATGAGGTTTTTCGCGTCTTTTGTCATGTGCTCTCGCCTACTGTTTCTTTGTGTTGCCGCTGGTTGAACTGACTACCTTTTTTACTGCCGCCTTGACAGGCTTGTTGCCATCTGCCGGGATCTTCAGGCCGGCGGCGGTAAGCGCCAGGCCATTCTGATACCGCATGTCGATCGACTCTATTCCCGCCGGCAGCAGCCGGGTGAGCTGGGGATAAATATTCACCAGGCGCGCCACGCGCGCCTTGAGCGTAAATTTGTCCGGCTCGCGCCCGAGGGCCACGCTGGTGCCGTTATCGAGCTTGACGGTCCACGCATAGCGGCTCGACAAACTCAGTTTTTCCGGCGTCAGCTGCAAAGGCGCAAACCACGCGCGCAATTCGGCAAACCGCGCCAGCACTTCCTTTTCGCTGCCTTCCGGGCCTTCCAGCTCCGGCAAGTCCTGCTCTTCATCGGCTTCTGCCAGGTTGGCGGTAAATACATCGCCTTTCACCGACAGGAGCCGTCCATCTTCGCCCCAGGTGCCGATCGGCTCATGCTCCTCGACTTCCACAATCAACTGGTCCGGCCATTCGCGCCGTACCGTCGCCCGCCTGACCCAGGGCACCGACTCGAAGGCGGTGCGTACCTGTTCCAGATTGGTCGTAAAAAAATTACCCTTGATACGGCCAACCAAGCCTGCGCGCAAGGTCAGCTTGTTCACGTGCTTGAGCTCCATTCCGTACATGCTTTGCACCGTCACCGTGCGCAGCGTGAACATCGGTCGCTGCGACACCCACCACACGCCAGATGCGATCAAGGCCAGGACTACCGCGGCCACCAGGCCACTGGCGCTCGCATTCAATGCGCGTACGTCATGCCACATGCGGTCTTAGCCCTGCCCTTTCGCCATCTTCAACCGCGCCGAACGCAGGATCTCGACGCACAGATCTTCATAACTGATGCCCAGCGCACGCGCGGCCATCGGCACCAGCGAATGGCTGGTCATGCCGGGCGAGGCGTTGGCCTCGATCAGGAACGGCTTGTTGTCGCTGGTGCGCAGCATGAAATCGATGCGCCCCCAGCCTTCACAGTCGAGCGCGCGGTAAGCCTGCACGGCCAGCTGCTCGATTTCAGCGCTGACGGCAGCGTCCAGCACCGCCGGACAGAAATACTGGGTGTCGTCCGTGAAGTACTTGTTCTGGTAATCGTAGTTGCCGCCCGGTGCGACGATTTCAACGATGGGCAGGGCGCGCGCGTTGACACCCTTGCCCAGCACCGCCACGGTAAATTCGCGGCCCGTGATGAACTGCTCGGCCAGCACCGTGTCGTCAAAGCCGGCAGCCAGTTCGTAGGCGGCCTTCAGGTCGCCGGCGGCAGCGACCTTGGTGATGCCGATGGTCGAGCCTTCGTGGGGCGGCTTGACGATCAGGGGCAGGCCCAGCTCGGCCACCACGTGCGCCAGGTCAGTGCTGTCGGTGATCGAGGCGTAGGTCGGCGTTGGCAGGCCTTTCATCAACCAGATCATCTTGGTGTAGATCTTGTCCATGCCGATGGCGCAGGCCATCACACCGCTGCCGGTGTAGGGAATGCCCAGTTGTTCCAGTGCGCCTTGCAGGCTGCCGTCTTCACCGAAGCGGCCATGCAGGGCGATGAAGACGCGGTCGAATTTTTCAGCGGCCAGTTCCGCAATGCTGCGCTGGCCCGGATCGAAGGCATGGGCGTCGATGCCACGGCTTTTCAGCGCCGCCAGCACGCCAGTGCCGGACATGATGGACACATCGCGCTCGGCGGACACGCCGCCAAAGAGCACGCCGACTTTGCCCAGCACCTGTGCGTCTTGTGGAGTCAATGCACTCACTTCAAGCTCCTGTGTAATGAATCAGTTTGGCGGGAATGCCGCTGATCGAGCCGGCGCCCATGGTGATGACGACGTCGCCGTCGCGCACCACACCCATGATGGTGGCCGGCATGTCGGCAATCGCCTCCACGAAAATGGGTTCCACCTTGCCATTCACGCGCAGCGCATGCGCCAGCGAACGGCCATCGGCAGCGACCACGGGCGCTTCGCCGGCGGCGTACACCTCGCCCAGCACCAGCACGTCCGGCGTGCCCAGTACCTTGACGAAGTCTTCGAACAGGTCGCGGGTGCGGCTGAAACGGTGCGGCTGGAAAGCCAATACCAGGCGCCGTCCCGGATAGGCGCCACGCGCCGCCGCCAGGGTCACCTCGGTTTCGATCGGGTGGTGGCCAAAGTCGTCGACCAGGGTGAAGCTGCCGCCGCCAGCGATGGCAATGTCGCCATAGCGCGTAAAGCGCCGGCCAACGCCGGTAAATTCGGCCAGGCCATGCTGGGTGTCGCTGTCTTCGATGCCGATTTCACGCGCAATCGCAATGGCAGAACAGGCGTTCTGCACATTGTGCAAACCAGGCTGATTGAGCACGAAGTCGGTGTCCGGATAGCCGTCCTGGATCACGGTGAAGTGCATCTGCAAACCGATGGCGCGGGCATTCACGGCGCGCACTTCGGCTTCCTCGGAAAAGCCATAGGTGGTAATTGGCTTGGTGACCATGGGGATGATGGCCCGCACATGCGGATCGTCCACGCACAGCATCACACGGCCATAGAACGGCAGGCGGTGGGTGAAATGCACGAAGGCCTGCTTGAGCTTTTCGAAGTCGTGCTCGTAGGTCTCCATGTGATCGGCATCGATGTTGGTGATGACTTCGATCATGGGCGTCAGGTTCAGAAAGGACGCATCCGATTCATCGGCTTCGGCCACAATGTAGTCGCCATTGCCCAATTTGGCGTTGGCGCCGGCGCTGTTCAAGCGACCGCCAATGACAAACGTGGGATCGAGTCCGCCCTGGGCCAGCACCGACGCGACCAGGCTGGTGGTAGTGGTCTTGCCGTGTGTGCCAGCAATGGCGATGCCGCGTTTTAGGCGCATCAATTCACCGAGCATGATCGCACGCGGCACGATAGGCGTCTTGGCAGCGCGCGCTGCCACCACTTCGGGATTGTCGTCCTTGACGGCGGTCGAGGTGACGACCACGTCGGCGCCAATCACATTGGACGCGTCGTGGCCAAGCATGACCTTGGCGCCCAGGGCTTCCAGACGCTGGCTGGCGGCATTGCTGCCCAGGTCAGAGCCGGAGACGTTGTAGCCAAGGTTGACCAGCACTTCGGCGATGCCGCTCATGCCGCTGCCGCCAATGCCGACAAAATGGATGTTCTTGATTTTATGTTTCATGTCGTGTGATCTATCCTGCCAATTGTTCGAGTACCGCTGCGATAGCCTCATTCGCATCGCGTTTGCCCACTGCCAGCGCCGCCTGTGCCATACCGAGGCAGCGTTCGCGCGTGAGTTCCTGCAGCAGCTGCGCCATGCGCGCTGCGCTCAAATCTGTCTGCGGCAAATGAATCGCCGCCTGCTGCTTGGCCATCCACATCGCGTTGTCGCGCTGATGACTGGTGGTGCTGGCCACCAGCGGCACCAGGACACTGGCCACACCGGCGGCCGTCAGTTCGGACACGGTGATGGCACCGGCGCGGCAGATCACGATGTCGGCGGCGGCGTAGGCGCCTGCCATGTCATCGATGAAGTCCACCACCTCGGCCGCCACTCCCGCTTGGGTGTAGGTCGCGCGCAAGGCGTCGATATTCTTCTTGCCCGACTGGTGCACCACCTGCGGCCGCGCCGCCGGTGCAATCAGCGCCAGGGCAGCCGGAATGCTGTCGTTAAGGACCTTTGCCCCCAGGCTGCCACCCACCACCAAAATGCGCAGCACGCCGCTGCGCTCTTCAAAGCGCGTCTGCGGTGCAGGCATCGCCAAAATCTCCTTGCGCACCGGATTACCGGTGACCAGGGCCTTGGCGGCAGCGCTGCCAAAATCAGCAGGGAAGCCAAACAGCACGCGCTTGGACATTGGCACCAGTGTCTTGTTCGACAGCAGCAGGGCCGCATCGGCATTGACCAGCACCAGCGGCACACCGCGCAGGCGCGCCATCATCCCGCCTGGCACCGTGACATAGCCGCCCATGCCCAGTACCACGTCCGGCTTGCGCCGTCCGAGCACACCCAGGCAAGTGACGAAACTGGCGGCCATCTTGAAGACGCCTTTGACGGTATGCAGCAAGCCCTTGCCGCGCAAGCCCTGGAAGTCGATGCTGTCCAGGGTGATGCCAGCTTTGGGCACGAGGTCCTGTTCCATGCCGTGGGCGGTTCCGAGCCAGCTCACGTCCCAGCCGCGCGCGCGCATCGTGTGCGCAATCGCGATGCCGGGGAAAATATGCCCGCCGGTGCCTGCTGCCATGATCATCAGCTTCTTCATGGACGGCCACCTCGCATCAGCACGCGGTTTTCGTAATCGATGCGCAGCAAAATCGCCAGGCCGACGCAATTGATCAAGACACCCGAGCCGCCATAACTCATCAAGGGCAGGGTCAATCCCTTGGTGGGCAAGAGGCCCAGGTTGACACCCATATTGATGAAGCACTGGACGCCAATCCAGATGCCGATGCCTTTGGCGGCAAGACCGGCAAAGGTTTGGTCGATGGCGATGGCCTGGCGACCGATATCGAAGGCGCGCTTGACCAGCCAGTAGAACATGGCAATCACCACCAGCACGCCAGCCAGGCCCAGTTCTTCACCAATGACGGCCATCAGGAAGTCGGTATGCGCTTCGGGCAGGTAGTGCAGCTTTTCCACGCTGCCACCCAGGCCCACGCCAAACAGTTCCCCGCGGCCGAAAGCGATCAGCGAGTGGGTCAACTGGTAAGCCTTGTCCAGTGCATTGCCTTCCTTCCAGGGGTCGAGATAGGCAAACATACGTGCGCGACGAAATGGCGAGAGCCAGATGATGGCGCCGAAAATGAGCGTGAGCAGTGCACCAATGCCACCGAACCAGACGATGTTGATCCCGCCCAGGAACAGGATGCCCATGGCGATGCACACGATGACGCCAAAGGCGCCCAGGTCCGGTTCCAGCAACAGCAAGAGGCCGACCAGGCCAATGGCGCCGGCCATGGGCAAAAAGCCCTTGGTCAGCTTGTGCATGTATTCCTGCTTGCGCACCGTGTAGTCGGCCGCGTACAGGACGGCGGCGATCTTCATCACTTCGGACGGCTGCAGATTGAAAAAGCGCAGATTGATCCAGCGCGTGGCGCCGTTGACCGACACGCCCAGGCCAGGCAGCATCACGCAGGCCATCAGCACCAGGGTGGCGACAAACATCAGCGAGGCGTAGCGCTGCCACACTTCGATCTTGACGCGGAAGACAAACAGGCCAGCGATCAGCGCGAGGCCAATGAAAATCGCCTGGCGTTGCAGGAAGTAGCTGTTCTTGTAGTTGGCGTATTTGGGCGAATCGTGCAGGGCAATCGAGGCCGAGTAGACCATCACCATCCCGAACAGCATCAGCAGCAGCGTGACCCAAACCAGCGGCTGGTCGTATTCCATCATTTTCGACGGACGTACGCGGCTGCTGGACAAAGCATCCTTGGACGAACCCGAAAATTTGAATGGAAGCTGCAAGGCCATCAGAGATCCTGTCCTTTGGCCAGCGCCAGTTCACGCACCGCGTCGCAGAACACTTGCGCGCGGTGGGCATAGTTGGTGAACATGTCCATGCTGGCGCATGCGGGCGAGAGCAGTACCGCGTCGCCACTCAAGGCGAGACTGGCTGCCTGTTCCACCGCTTGCGGCAGGGTGAGGCAATCGATCATGTCGACGCCTGCGTCTTCAATCGCGCTACGCAGCTTCGGGGCGTCGCGCCCGATCAGCACAATGGCGCGCACATAGCGCGAGCAGGGTTCGGCCAGGGGCGAGAAATCCTGGCCCTTGCCATCGCCACCGGCGATCAGCACGATGCGCTGGGACTGGCCGCCAAAGGCTTTGCCCAGGCCATTCAGGGCAGCGACCGTGGCGCCCACATTGGTGCCCTTGCTGTCGTCGTAGTAATCGACGCCTTCAATGGCAGCGACCAGTTCCACGCGATGGGGCTCGCCTGCGTAGTCGCGCAGACCATGGAGCAGGGGCGCAAACGGCAAGCCGATCGCGCGGCACAGCGCCAGCGCGGCCAGGGCGTTTGACGCGTTGTGCAAACCGCGAATGCGCAACGCGTCGGCTGGCATCAGGCGGTTGATCGTGCACGGCACCACTTCGGCCACTTCATTCTTCTTGCGTTTTTTCTCGCTGCCTTCACCGGCGACGGCCACGGTCAACCACAGCACGCCGCGCTCGTTGACCAGGCCAAAGCAGTCCGCCTGGGTTGGTTCGTCAGTGCCGAAGGTGATGTTATCTGCCGTTGGCGACGCCATCTGCATGACAACGGCGTCGTCGCGATTGAGCACGCGCACCGTGTCGGCGCCAAAGATGCGAGCCTTGTCGGCGGCGTAGGCGGTCATGCTGCCGTGCCAGTCCAGATGGTCCTGGCTCAGGTTAAGAACCGTC
>JBJMVX010000223.1:0-14701 GCA_045810445.1 Massilia sp. | reverse complement strand
GTATGGACATGCCGTCCAAAATGGCCAGCGTGAGCGGCAGCGAAATCGAGATCGTGGTGCCAAAGCCCTTGGCCGAACGGATGTCCACACTGCCGCCCATGGCCGTGATATTGCGCTTGACCACATCCATGCCAACGCCACGGCCGGAGACATCGGTAATCGTTTCGGCCGTTGAAAAACCGGGCGCAAAAATGAGCTGCCACACTTCGCTATCGCTCATCGTGTCGCTCACGGCCAGCCCGTTCTGGGCCGCCTTGGCCAGGATGCGCTCGCGGTTCAAGCCACCACCATCGTCCGACACTTCAATGACGATGTTGCCACCCTGGTGGCCGGCAGAGAGGAACAAGCGCCCCGCTTCGGTCTTGCCAGCAGCCATACGCGCTTCCGGCATCTCGATGCCGTGGTCGATGCTGTTGCGAACCAAATGGGTTAAGGGGTCGACAATGCGCTCGATCAGGCCCTTGTCCAGTTCTGTCGCGGCGCCGTGGGTGATGAAGTCGACCTTCTTGCCCAGTTTGGCGGCCAGGTCGCGTACCATGCGCGGAAAGCGCGAGAACACGAAGTCCATCGGCATCATGCGGATCGACATGACCGCTTCCTGCAGGTCGCGTGTGTTGCGCGTCAGTTGGCTGACACTATTGAGCAGACGCTCATGCACCATGGGGTCGAGCCCATCGCTGCGCTGCTCGATCATGGCCTGGGTGATCACCAGCTCACCAATCAGGTTAATCAGCTGGTCGACCTTTTCAATCGATACGCGTATCGAGGACGATTCGGCAGCGGCAGCGGCCTTGTCGTCCTTCTTGGCGGTTTTCTTTTCGGCCGTCTCGGTAATTTCCAGCGGCTCGATGCGTGCGACCGGCGCGGCTTTCAGCACGGGCGGCGCGCCGTCAACGATGCCAGCAGCAGCGCGAATATGTTCAATCGGCTGGAAGAAGCCGTAACCGCGTTCTTCGTCCGTTTCCTGGGCTGCCTCGGGCGCCTCGATGGGGTCGAAAAAACCATAGCCCTGGTCGTTTTCCACCTTGGCGCGGGCCTTCTCTTCGATCGCCTGCTGCGCTTCGGTCAAGGCCGGCGCTTCAAATACCTTCAAGTCACCCGGATCGAGCACGAAGGAGCAGATCGCGATGATGTCTTCCAGCGACTCGTGGGTGGTGACGATGATGGCATGCCGTTCGCCCCCCATGGGCACCAGGGACACGCGCCCGAGCAGCCCCATTTCAGCGACCAGCGCATTAATATCGCGTTGCGGCACTTGCGGCAGTTCGATGCGGTAGCGCCGCCCCCCCGGACCTGGCGCGGGACGCGCCTCGGTCTGCACAAAGGACGGCGCCGGTGCGGCCACCAGCGCCACGGCGCCCTGGGCCAATTCCTGCAGCACCATGCGCACATTGGCCACCGCATCATGGTCGACAGTGCCATTGTTGCGATGCCCGTCCAGCAGCATCTTGAGAATGTCCTTGGCGGCCAAAAACGCGTCCACGTGCTGGGACGTGAGCGCCATTTCGCCCTTGCGGATGCGGTCCAACAGCCCCTCGAGCACATGGGTGACGTCGGTCATGTCGTTCAGGCCAAAGGTGGACGAGCCACCCTTGACGGAGTGCGCGGTGCGGAAGATGGCATTCAGGTCCTCGGCATCGGGCGCACCGATGTCGACCGCCAGCAGCAGGCGCTCCATTTCAGCCAGCAGTTCCTCGGCCTCATCGAAGAAGACCTGAAAGAACTGGCTTATATCGATCGTCATGATGAGGCTCCGTCAGTGTCGCGATACATCATAGCTTGCTCCGAAGTGGCCTAGCCGATCACTTTCTTGACGACCTCGATCAAGCGCTGCGGGTCGAACGGTTTGACCAGCCAGCCATTGGCGCCTGCCGCGCGGCCCTTCATCTTCATTTCGTCCGAGGACTCGGTGGTGAGCATGAGGATCGGCGTTTTTTCGTACGTAGGCAGGCCGCGCAGCAGCTTGATGAGGGTCAGGCCATCCATGCGTGGCATGTTCTGGTCCGTGAGCACCAGGTCCACTGCCTGCAGCTTGGCCTTTTCCAGGCCGTCCTGACCGTCGACCGCCTCCACCACCAGGTAGCCGGCAGCCTTGAGACTGAAGGCCACCATCTGGCGCAAGGAACTGGAATCGTCGACCGCGAGTATTGTTTTAGCCATCTTTGCTCCTGCTTTGAATCCGGGCACTTGCCCATGTTGACGTTGAGAGTAGACCGAACCTTAAAACAGTTCAATGTCGCCACTGTCCATGTGTTGCTGATTGACTGCTTTTCTTAATACGCTGCGTAGCTCCAGGGACTGGATCGCCAGCGCCATGCTGACTTTGCCCAGCAGTTCAACAATTTCTTCACTTCCGCTCTCGGGCAGCACGTCGGCGCCATGTTCGCCCAAGGTGCCGAGAAACTCGCGCAGGCCGGTCACGCGCTTGACCGTGCGGTCGATCAGCTGGCTCGTCATGTCCTGGAACTGCATGCTGGTGGTGGCCGCATTGACATGGGTGCCCACTTCACCCGACATGCTGGCCAACAGTTCCCGCTCATCCTCGCTCACCGCTTCGCCAGCGAGGAGCTTGTCGATGGCCTGCTGGCGCGCAGCGACCGCGCCATGGATGGCCATGAAGCTGGCGGTGAGCTTGTCGATTGCTTCTTCCAGCAGCAGGCCGGTTTGCAGCAGATCGGTTTCCACTTCCGTCAGGTGGCGCTTGCCGTGGTCCGACACGCCTGAGAGCAGGCGCTTGACGTGCGAGCCGAGGATTTTTTTTCTGGTCATGCGTCCTCTCCAGGTCTGTCCCAGGTCGTCATTTTGCCGCCGCCGGTGTAAGGGCCGCCTTGACCGCTTCCGGCTCGGGCGGCACATCCATCTTGGCACCATCGCGCATCACCGCCTCTTCGGTGGCCTTGTTCATGACGATGATGCTGATGCGGCGGTTGATCGGATTGAAGGGGTCCTTGCGATCAAGATGGGCCGCCGAGGCCAGGCCGACCACGCGCAAGATCTTGGCGTCGCTCATGCCGCCCAAGACCAGTTCGCGGCGCGAGGCATTGGCGCGGTCGCTCGACAACTCCCAATTGCTGTAACCGGAGTCGCTCATATAGGGCGTTGAATCGGTGTGGCCCGACAGGCCAATGCGGTTGGGGACTTCTTCCAGCACCGACCCGATCACGTGCAGGATTTCAGCGGTATAAGGCTGCACCTTGGCGCTGGCCAGCGCAAACATGGGGCGGTTCTGCTCATCGACAATCTGGATGCGCAAGCCTTCGCTGGTAATGTCGAGCAGCAGCTGCTTCTGGTACTTCTTGAGCAGGGGGTTCGCTTCAATGGTCGCTTCGATCTTCGCCTTGAGCATTTTCAGGCGCGAGGCTTCTTCCGCCTCCAGCACCGCCTTGGCCGCCTTTAAATCATAGGTTTTCTTTTCCGGCCGGGTCTCGCCCTTCTTGACCTGACCATTGCGGCGCGTCAGGTCGGCGCCGCCGCCTGTGACCACGGAGGAACTGTCGCCGCTGCCGGCGCCGCCCGACATGGCCACCTTGAGCGGGGTCTGGAAAAATTCGGCGATGCCGTTCAAGTCACCCTTGCTGGTTGAGCCGAGCAACCACATCAGGAGGAAGAAGGCCATCATCGCGGTCACGAAGTCGGCGTACGCAATTTTCCAGGCGCCACCGTGGTGGCCGCCTGCTGTCTTCTTGATGCGTTTGACGATAATCGGTCGCAAGCCCTCATCGGCCATAATGTCTCCGGCTGGCAGCCATGGTGCAGTTTATTCGGGGGTCCTGCATTGTTACTTGGTCTTCGCCTTCTTGATGTGGTCTTCCAGTTCGCTGAAGGTCGGCCTTTCGGTCGAATACAGCACCTTGCGTCCAAACTCCACAGCCAGCGCGGGCGCATAGCCATTCAGGCTGGCCAGCAGGGTCACTTTCACGCACTGGAACATCTTGGTCGACTCTTCCAGTTTCTGTTCCAGCAGGCTGGCCAGCGGACCGACGAAACCGTAGGCGAGCAAGATGCCGAGGAAGGTACCGACCAGGGCCTTGGCGATCAGGATACCCAGTTCGGCAGGCGGGATGCCCACCGATTCCATGGTGTGCACCACGCCCATCACAGCGGCGACGATACCGAAGGCCGGCAAGCCGTCGCCCAGTTTGGCGATGCAATGGGCCGGCACCGCACCTTCGTGGTGGTGGGTTTCGATCTCGTTGTCCATCAGGTTTTCGATCTGGAAGGCGTCCATGTTCCCGGACACCATCAGGCGCAGATAATCGGTCATGAATTCGACGATGTGGTGGTCGGCCAGCACGCCGGGATACTTGGAAAACACGGGGCTCTCTTCCGGCCTGTCAATGTCGCCTTCAATCGACATCAAGCCTTCCTTGCGCACCTTGGAGAGGACGTCGAACAGCAGCGACATCATCTCCATGTACAAATCCTTGGTGTAGCGCGAACCTTTGAACAGGGTGGGAACGGCCTTGAGCGTGGCCTTGATCGACTTGCCATTATTGCCAACGAAGAAAGCACCGAAGGCGGCGCCGCCGATCATCAGCAACTCGAGCGGTTGCCACAGGGAGCCCAGATGGCCGCCGTTCAGGGCAAAGCCGCCGAACACCGCGCCAATCACAATGATGTATCCGACGATGACTAACAAGTGCGCTTACTCCCATGGTGGGCAGTGCTCGGGCGACCCCCGACGTCTGCAAGATCGCCTCGCCATAACATAGTGGCAAGAGCATGAAGCACACGGCTCAATTAATTAACCTACGGAACTACAATATCCTGAGAATGCTCACCGGGCAAGGGAAAACGGGCGGATTGTCGTCTAAAAGTGCCAGACATAAAGTGTGGGGCCGCGACCCGTGGGCACAATGCTAAGATCGGGCGCTTTTTCCGTTATCAGAAACTCATAACTGAGCAAGATCGTGCCCGGTCGCATCTCGCTGGCGGCCTTGCGCCACAGGCCAGGCATGGCCGCTGGCGACAGATAGGCAAACACGGCATCGTAGTTGGCAAAGTCCAGATACTCGTAGTCACCGCGCACGAAACGGGCAGCACTACCGGACAGGCGCGCGCGCAGACTGCTCACCAACCAGGGCAAGGGAGCGAGCTCAATACCGAAGAAGACCGACTCGGGCCGGCGCCGCGCCAGTTCCAGCACCAGGCCACCCAAGCCACTGCCAATATCGATGGCGCACACGGGCCGCTCTTGCGGCAGCAGGCGCGCCACCTCGTCCCACACGCGCTTGCCCGAGGGGTAGTAAGGCACCTGGGTACGAAAGGTGGACCAGAACAGCAGCAGCAAAAACAGAAAGGCGCCCAGAAAGACCAGCGGTGGAATGTGCAGTGCCTGCGCCTGCAGCAAGGTCAAGGGAAAGGCCAGCTCGATGGCCAGCCACCAGACGGCCAGGCCGCGCAGGCGCGCCAGGATGGCGGCAAAGGCGCCCTGCACCAGCGCCGCGCCTTCCATGCCCACGACCACGCCCGACCGCGCCAGAAAAAACACTGCGGCCAGGGTCAGTGGATAGGCCAGCAGTTGCAGCAGCAAGGCCTGGACCGCAGGCGCGCGCCAGATGCGAAAAAGGGCAAGGCTCGCGCCCTGCCCTTCCTGGCTGCTGTGCGCGCCGCGCCTCACGCGTCTTGCAGCGCGGCGGCGGCGTCCTTGGATTTCTTGGTTTTGCCAGCCCGCGAAGGCATGTGGCACAGGCCGCACAGATAGCCCTGGTTCAGGTCCAGGCAGTTGACCACGAATTTGCCATGGCATTTGTCGCATGGCGCGATGGCCAGCATTTTGCTCTGGAAAAAGCGCACCAGGGTCCAGGCGCGGGTGAGCGAGAGCAGCGGCTCCTCGCCCGGCTCCGGCGGCATTTGTTCGAGGTAGAGCTTGTACGCTTTCATGACCGCTTCGATGCCCGAAGCACCGGCGTGGTCGACCAGGAATTTGTGGATATTGATGAACAGCGAGGAATGGATGTTCGGCTGCCAGGTCAGGAACCAGTCGGTCGAAAACGGCAGCATGCCTTTGGGTGGCGACACCCCTTTTAATTCTTTATACAGTTTGAGCAGGCGTTCGCGCGAGAGCGACACTTCGGTTTCCAGCAGTTGCAGGCGGGCGCCCAGCTGGATCAGTTCAATCGCCAGCTGAATTTCCTGGGATTCGGTCACGACGCTTTTCTTGGACACGATGCTCTCCCGGGAAGAATGCTAGTTGGACTTAAACGATTTCTTCAACAGCCTGGCCAGCCATCAGGATGGCGGCGTGGGACTGGGCCAGGGCGCGGTCCTTGCTGTGGCTGGTCAACATCGACAGGATAGCACCATCGTCAAAGCGGAAGCGCGCCAACATCATGTTGCCGCCGGCCAGCTTGAGGATCTGGGCATTGCTCATCCCTTCAATCAGGTCGGCAATGTCGGCACCAATGCCAAGACGGAAAATCGCGGTCACCTTGTCGGCACGGATCATCTGCTGGGCGAGCATCAGGTAGCTCAGATTCGCGTCCCGAATTTCAGCCATCATGTCGTTTGCAGTCATGTCCATCTCCTCGATTCTGTTAAGACCGGCGCTATGTGTATTGCCGATGAGAACCATTCTGAAGCGATGGTAAATATTCAGGAATAGGTCGAGCGCTGTATTTTGCGTCGGGAAATGGCGAGGTGATCCGTAGGAGTTTGTCTGACAAACCCTCCCGGATCATGGTCGCGCCCCTATGACAAGCAGGGCGGAATGATGGACTTCTGTACTGCGTTTTACTGACCGGCGAAGAAAAAAATTTCCTCGTCTCAGTTGTTTATCGGCAGCGATTTCGGGAACTTGAGGGCTTTTTTGAAAAAATTTGAAGATTTTTTCAGGGCCCATTTCCCCTTGTCTGATCCGGTTACGGCAGCGACTTACAGAACTTGAGGGTTTTTTTAAAAAATTTTCAAAAAAAAGCAAAATAGTTTGAAAACTGGCTCTTCAGAGGGAGAATCTTCTCAAATATTGCTATAAATGCACTATTTTCTTCTTCGGCAGGCCAGAAATTCTTGCTAAACTGCGACACCCAGCCTTTCATTGAGGCTTCAAGTATTTTCGAGGTGCGCATGACCCGCAACGACTGCCTGGCGCTGGACGCCGGCGACGCACTGGCGCCGCTGCGTCAACATTTCGACCTGCCCGAAGGTGTTATTTATCTCGATGGCAACTCTTTAGGTGCCAGGCCCAAGGCCGCCCTGGCCCGCGCCCAGCACGTCATCGCCCAGGAATGGGGCGTGGACCTGATCCGCAGCTGGAACACGGCCGGCTGGTTCGACCTGCCCAAGCGCCTGGGTAATCGCCTTGGCACCCTGCTGGGCGCGCGCGAGGGCGAAGTGGTGGTCAACGACACCACCTCCCTGAATCTGTTCAAGGCCCTCGCTGCTGCCCTGCATATGCAAGCGCACGCCGACGCCCAGCGCGCACAGCGGCGCGTCATCGTCACCGAGCGCAGCAACTTCCCCACCGATATCTATATGGCGCAGGGTTTGACCAGCTGGCTCGAACGCGGCTACGAAGTGCGCCTGGTCGACAGCGCCGAGCAGTTGCCAGCCGCCATCGACAGCAGCACGGCAGTCGTCATGCTTACCCACGTCAATTACCGCACCGGCTACCAGCACGACATGGCTGCCCTGTCGGCCCACGCCCACGCGCAAGGCGCCCTGATCGTATGGGACCTGGCCCATTCGGCCGGCGCCGTGCCGCTGGACCTGCACGCAGCCGGCGCCGACCTCGCGGTCGGTTGCACCTATAAATACCTCAATGGCGGCCCTGGTGCACCGGCCTTCATCTGGGTACCCCAGCACCATCAGGCCGCCTTTACCCAGCCCCTGTCCGGCTGGTGGGGCCACGCGAATCCCTTCGCCATGGCGCCCGATTTTGCGCCCTGCGAAGGCATAGGACGTGCCCTGTGCGGCACCCAGCCCATCGTATCGCTGGCCATGGTCGAATGCGGCCTTGACGTGTTTGCGCATACCACGATGGAGGCCATTCGCGCCAAGTCGCTGGCGCTGACCGACCTGTTCATCGCCCTGGTGGAAGAGCGCTGTGCCAGCCATCCCCTGGGTCTGGTCACGCCACGCGCCCACGCGCAGCGCGGCAGCCAGGTCAGCTTTACCCATCCGCATGGTTTTGCCGTCATGGCAGCCTTGATCGCGCGCGGCGTGATTGGCGACTACCGCGAGCCGGCCATCATGCGCTTTGGCTTCACGCCCCTATATACCAGTTATACCGAGGTCTGGGACGCGGTCGAGATCCTGCGCCAGATCCTGGACGACAAGGCCTACGATGTCGCCGCCCAGCGCGGCGCCGTCACTTAAGGAAAACACATGTCCGACGACGACAAAAAATGCCCGGCCAGCTGGCACGGCGCCAAGATGGACTTCAGCGAAGCGATGAGCTACGGCGACTATCTGGGCCTGGACCAGATCCTCAATGCCCAGCATCCGCGCTCGCCCAACCACAATGAAATGCTGTTCATCATCCAGCACCAGACCAGCGAACTGTGGCTCAAGCTGATGCTGCACGAGATGCAGGCCGTGCGCAGCAATCTGCGCGCGGGCGAGCTGGCGCCCGCCTTCAAGATGCTGGCCCGCGTGGCGCGCATCATGGACCAGTTGGTGCATGCCTGGGATGTGTTGGCCACCATGACGCCGCCTGAATACACGGCCATCCGCCCTTTCCTTGGCGCGTCGTCCGGCTTTCAGTCGCACCAATACCGCGAACTTGAATTCATCCTTGGTAACAAGAACGCCGCCATGCTCAGCGTGCACGACACGGCCCCTGCGGCCCACGCCATCCTCGAGCGCGAACTGCATGCACCCTCGGTCTATGACGAATCGGTGATGCTGCTAGCCCGCAGCGGCTTTGCCATCGCCCCCGAACGCCTGGCGCGCGACTGGACGCTGCCAACGGCCCACGATGAATCGGTCAAGGCTGCCTGGTTGGGTGTGTACCAGGACCCGGCGCACCACTGGGCCCTGTATGAACTGGCTGAAAAACTGGTGGACCTGGAAACGGCCTTCCGTTTCTGGCGCTTCCGCCACGTGACCACGGTCGAGCGCATCATCGGTTTCAAGACCGGCACCGGCGGTACCGCTGGCGTGAGTTACCTGCGCAAGATGCTTGACGTAGTGCTATTCCCCGAACTGTTTGCCCTGCGCACCGCGCTCTAGGCCGACGCCCGTCAGGCCATCATGGACAGCTCAGGATGCGGCGATGACGCTCCGATGCACCTGGTAGATGGGCGGCCAGGCGATCAGCCATGACCCATATCGTCTGCGCCAAGGAGGCCTTCAGCGGTGCAGCTGGCGCCATGACACGGGTGCGGGTGTCTATGACGGTCACCAGTCCAACCTGATTTGAAGGCACCTGCCCCCAAAGGTCTTCGTTGGCGAGCAACACCAACTTACTGCCATCGGGCGAAAGCGCCATCCCATCCGGGACCACACGCAAAGCCATTGATTTCATCGCAGTAGGCCGGTCCACCTCAAAGCTTAGCAGCCGCGCAGGCACCTCAAGGTCTCCCCAAACCACCGCGTACAACTGACGGCTGTCTGCCGAAAAGGCGATCGCGACGAGCGGGGCCAGCAATTCGCTCGCCGCGATATCGGTCGTGGCGCCACCAGCCAGATTAACGAGTCGAATGAGCGGCTGTCCCGGACCTGTTGCGTGGTCTGCCATGGCCAGTGTCGTATTGTCAGGATTCGTCGCCACCAGCGATGGCGCAAATTTACCGAGTGTTAGCTCACTCACCTCGCCACCCCCACCCATCGACCTCGTGACAACGGCGTACGCGCCACGCACGCGGGCAAATACGTTGCCCTGCAAAGTGCTCACGATCCGGCTGGCGTCCGCGGAGACAACGCTATTGACTGTCCTCGTCTCGCCAATGTTGACCTCCGGCGTGGCAATCTGGGATGGCAGAAGCGTCGCGGTGTCGACCTGAACGGCACATGACGGCCTCGCGAAACCCGAAGCAAGCAATAACATCCTGCCGTCTGGCGAGATGGCCATATTGCGCGCATTGCAAGGAGATACGAGAATGCGCGAGGCGACGCGACGTTTGGCGACGTCGATCACGTCGATGGTGTCGCGGCCAGCCAGCGTGGACAAGACATATGCTTTACTGCCGTCGGGATGAAACACCATGGCCAAAATGACACCATCCACACTAAAGTGATCGCTCTGGCGATTGTCCGCGAAGGAAAAAATGCTGATCGCGCCGGCTTCCTGCCCCGATATGAAGGCCTCGTTGCCGCCAGGTGCAAACGCAATCACGGCGAAATACCGATTCCCGGTATGTACTTCTGACTCCTGCAAAACCCAGTATGCGCCGGCCAGCAGCAGCGCCACCAGCGCCAGGCTAGATCCCAGCCTCTTCATCCAGCGTCGCGAGGTTAGCCTGATGCACATGTTATAGGCGCCGCAGGCGCAGTGGGATTGGTGGGTTTCATCGTACGTAGATTGTCAGTGTGACACAAAGCGTTGCGCACTCGCATCAGAGACCGCGGCGATCTTACGTCAAAATTGATTTTCTTTCAACAAGTCAGCTATCATCGCGGTTTGTTGCAATCGCTCTCGAGGAATTCCCATGAAACGCATCGTAGACCCGGCCAAGGCCGTCATCGTCAATGTCGGCGACGCCGTCAATGAAACCGGCAGCCTGCTCAAGCAGGACGGTCCTCTGATCCCGGGCCAGGGCCTGGCCAGTGGCGTGGTGGCACTGACCCTGGCCATCCTGTGTTTCCTCGGTGTGCTCGCCTTCCACTTCCCGCAGTACTTGACCACGCCTGAGCTGCGGCACAAGTATTCGCCCGACATCATCCGCCACATCATGTTCGCGGCGCTCGTGATCGCCGGCTCGATCAGCCTGCTTAACGTGCTGTTCAAACGCGAACGCGCCTTGAATGCCGTCGCTGGCGTGCTGATCATTGCCTGCCTCGCCCTGGGCGGCTCGCACGTGCCGGTGGCGGACTTCCCGGACAACACGCCCTACATCGGCCTGGACTGGTTCATCCTCGACCTGCTGGGCTCGACCGTGATTTTCGCGGCCATTGAAAAAATGTTCCCGCTGTATAAAGGCCAGCTCATCTTCCGTAAGGAATGGCAGACCGACATGGTGCACTTTGCTGTGAACCACTTCATCGTCGGCCTGGCCCTGTTGACCGTCAACTTTGCCATTCACCGCCTGTTTGGCTGGATGGCCAGCGACAAGGTGCAAAGCACGGTGCAAGCGATTCCCTTCATTCCGCAACTGTTGTTGGCGGTGCTGGCGGCTGACTTCGTGCAGTACTGGACCCACCGCTCGTATCACGAGATTCCCTTCCTGTGGCGCTTCCACGCGGTGCACCACTCGGCCAAGACCATGGACTGGCTGGCCGGTTCGCGCCAGCACATGTTCGAGTTGATCGTCACCCGCGTGGGCGTGCTGGGCATTCTGTATGTGCTCGGCTTCGAGAAAACCGTGATGGACTGGTATATCGTCATCGTCGGCTTCCAGGCAGTGTTCAACCACGCCAATGTGCACCTGCCATGGGGCCCGTTGAAATACATCCTCGTCACGCCCGACTTCCACCATTGGCACCACTCGTCGGACGACGTGGCGATCGACAAGAACTATGCGGCCCACTACGCCTTTTTGGACCGTCTGTTCGGCACCGCCATCAAGGGCCAGACGGGCTTCCCGGAAAAATACGGCGTGCAGGGTGACTACATGCCAGACGGCTATATGAAACAGTTCACCTTCCCGTTTCGCAAACAAAAATAGCGAGCCATGAAACTGATAGCAGAAAAGTTAGGCAAGAGCGACAAGATGGACCGGCTGCGCTATGTGCGCGCCGACGGCAGCAAGACTGACGCGCAAATGCCGCGTCAGGGAATTTTGCCGCATGATCTGGTGCACTATGTGGTCGAAAGCAGCTTGGGGCTGCGCGAAGGGTTCACCGGCCTGGTTGCGCGCGGCATGGACGTTCAATTCAACATGGACGGCGCTGCCAAGCCTGGCGGCCTACAAGCTGGCACCGAAGCGATGCAGGTCGAAGCGATTGTGGAAGCCTTGCAGTCGCAGCTGTGGAGCGGACAATTTAGCGCTGAAGATTTTTTCGAGGGCGTGCGCGCCGCTTGCGATGCCCACAACCAGCCCGTGTTCATATTCACCGACCCGCAAGCCGGGCAACGCATGTACGACGCCGTTCTGGCCCTGAACGCGCAGTGGGTGGCGGTGCCCTTCCACGGCTCCCTGACGCTGGAATTTTCCGTTTAGCCGTAGAATCGGAGAATTGAACGGAGGAGCTCATGGCGCGTGACGTATTGGTATTGGCGGGATTGTGGAATTCGGGGCCGCAGCATTGGCAAACCCACTGGGAGCATCAACGTCCCGACTGGAAGCGGCTGCAGCACCGCGACTGGAACAGCCCAAGTCGAGACGAATGGGTGGCGGAACTTGACGCCGGCATCGCGGCGAGCGATGGCCCGCCGGTGCTGGTGGCGCACAGCCTGGCGTGCATGATGGTGGCGCAGTGGGCGCAGTCCGATTCCCAGCTTCGCATTGCAGGCGCGTTTCTGGTGGCGCCCAGCGATGTGGAGGCGGCGTCCTATCCCGTGGACGTCAATGGCTTCGCGCCTATTCCGCTTGCACCGCTACCGTTTCCCACCGTGGTGGTGGCCAGTTCGAACGATGAATACGTGACGATCGAACGGGCGCGCCAGTTCGCCAAGGCCTGGGGTAGCGAATTCGTCGAGATTGGACCGGCCGGGCATATCAATGGTGACAGTGGATATGGCGCGTGGCCGGAAGGCTTGAAAATGCTTGACGGGTTCTGCGCGCGGCTGCCCAAGCCTTAGTCGCTAACCTCTCTGTCCTTGCGAAAGCGAGGACCCATACGGCCGCAACTCAGCGTAATCCTTACTTGCTATATTGCCGACGAATGGATCCTCGCTTTCGCAAGGACAGTGATGCCAACGCTTGCGCCCATTCGTGGCGCGGCGTTTCTGCAGCTTTCACATCAGAGTAAGGATTTCGCAAGACCGAAAAAAAGGGGCCGCGCGGCCCCTTTCTCTTACTTGCTCGACGCCAGCAACATCTCGTTCAAGCGCTTCACAAACGTCGCCGGATCGGCCAGCGATCCCCCCTCGGCCAACAAGGCCTGGTCAAACAGGATATGCGCCCAATCGCCAAACTGCGCGCTGTCCGCACTCTCGTACTTCAATCGCGTCACCAGCGGATGGTTCGGGTTGATCTCCAGGATAGGCTTGGACTCCGGCGCATTCTGCCCCGCTGCCTTCAACATGCGCAGCAGATTACCCGACAACTCGTTCTCGTCCGCCACCAGGCAGGCTGGCGAATCGGTCAGGCGGAACGTCACGCGCACGTCCTTGGCCTTATCACCCAGTGCGCTCTTCATGCGCTCGACCAGTTCCTTGTACGAGGTCTCGGTCTCTTCGTGCTCCTTCTTCTCGGCCTCGTCTTCCAGGCCGCCCAGATCCAGGCCGCCCTTGGCAACGGACACCAGCTCCTTGCCTTCGAATTCGGTCAGGAAGGACAGCATCCATTCGTCAACGCGGTCCGTCATCAACAGCACTTCCACACCCTTCTTGCGGAAGATTTCTAGGTGCGGGCTGTTCTTGGCTGCCGTGTAGCTGTCGCCAGCGACGTAGTAAATCTTCTCCTGGCCTTCCTTCATGCGGCCGATGTAGTCGGCCAGCGAAGTAGTCTGGTCGGCGTTCTCATTGGCGGTCGAGGCAAAACGCAGCAGCTTGGCGATGCGGTCCTTGTTGGCCGCGTCTTCGCCGATGCCTTCCTTGAGCACCTGGCCAAACTCGGTCCAGAAGGTGGTGTACTTGTCCTTCTTTTCCTGCTCTTCGGCGTTGGCCAGATCTTCGAGCATGCCCAGCACGCGCTTGGTCGAACCCTCGCGGATGACCTTCACATCGCGCGACTCCTGCAAAATTTCGCGCGACACGTTCAGCGGCAGGTCGCTCGAGTCGATCACGCCCTTGATGAAGCGCAGGTAGGCCGGCATGAGCTGCTCGGCGTCGTCCATGATGAAGACGCGCTTGACGTACAGCTTGATGCCGCCGCGCTTGTTGCGGTCCCACAGGTCGAACGGTGCATGCGAAGGCACGTACAGCAGCTGTGTGTATTCACTGCGGCCTTCGACGCGGTTGTGCGTGTGCGTCAATGGCGCCTGGAAGTCATGCGAGACGTGTTTGTAGAATTCGGCGTACTGCTCTTCGCTGATGTCGCTCTTGTTGCGGGCCCACAGGGCGCTGGCCTGGTTGACGGTTTCAAATTCGTCCTTGAGCACCGATTCGTTTTTCTCGGCATCCCATTCGTCCTTCTGCATCAGGATAGGCAGAGAGATATGGTCCGAGTATTTGCGGATAATGGACTTGAGCTTCCAGCCCGAGAGCAGTTCTTCTTCGCCTGCGCGCAGGTGCAAGATGACGTCGGTGCCGCGACCGACCTTGTTGATGGTCTCGACGCTGTAGTCGCCCTCGCCACCCGACTCCCAGCGCACGCCTTCGGAGGCGTCGGCGCCGGCACGGCGCGTTTCTACGGTGATCTTGTCGGCCACGATGAAGCCGGAATAGAAACCCACGCCGAACTGGCCGATCAGGGCCGCGTCAGCCTGCTGGTCGCCCGAGAGCTTGCCGAAAAATTCCTTGGTGCCCGACTTGGCGATGGTGCCCAGGTGCGAAATG
>JBJMVX010000222.1:0-8891 GCA_045810445.1 Massilia sp. | reverse complement strand
TTGTCCAGGTCGATCAGGGTGAGCTGGCCGATGGCGCTGCGGGCCAGCGCTTCCACGATCCAGGAACCCACGCCACCGACGCCAACCACGCACACGTGGGCCGCGCGAAATCGCGCCAGTGCAGCCTGTCCATACAGGCGCCCGATGCCGCCAAAACGGCGCTCGGCGTCGAAGTTGTCCGGGCTGTCCGGGGAAAGAGAAGTAGATGAAGTCGTCATCCCGCCATTTTAACGGACGCGGCTGTGAGGACTGCTCTAAAATGTAGCGATGATCAGAACAGCAATAGAGGAACCCATGTTGAATGACGCCCTGCCCAGCACCGCTCCCGGCTTCGACCAGCCCATTGCGGTCCTCAAGCATTGCCACGACCGCATCCGCAAGCAGCTGGCGACCCTGGAGTCGCTCTTGCCCCACCTGGCGGCCCATGGCGCCGATACCCAGGCGCGCCAGGCGGCAGCAGCCGTGATCCAGTATTTCGAGAAGGCCGCCCATCTGCACCACGAGGATGAAGAGCACAACCTCATTCCCATGCTGCAGCAAACGGCCCAGGGCGAGGATGCGGCACTGCTGGCGCTCCTGGCGCCGACCTTGCTGGCAGAACACAGCCAAATGGAAGCCATGTGGCAAGACCTGCACGAACAGCTAGTGGCCATTGCAGAAGGTCGCGCGGCGCTCTTGCGCGAACCCGACGTGCGCCGTTTTGTCGACATGTACACGGCCCATATGGCCACCGAGGAAGCCCAGGTAGCGCCCATGGCCAAGCGCCTGTTCAGCGCCGCGCAGATGGCAGAACTTGGCCTGGCGATGCAGGTGCGGCGCGGCATTGCCGAGCCGGCCCCTGCGGTCGACACCGGCCAGGCGGTGGCCAATCTGCGCAAGGATTACGGCCAGGCTACGCTCAGCGAGGACGCCGTCAGCGACGACCCTGTCGTACAATTTACCAGCTGGTTTGAGCAAGCCCTGCAGGCGCAAGTAAACGAGCCCAACGCCATGAGCGTGGCCACGGTGGGCGCCGACGGCAAGCCCAGCTCGCGCATTGTGCTGATCAAGCAATTCGATGCGCGCGGCTTTACCTGGTACACCAATTATGACAGCCAGAAAGGTCGACAGTTGCATGACAATCCGCATGCCGCCCTGCTGTTCTTTTGGCCGGAACTAGAACGCCAGATCCGCATCGAAGGTAGAGTCGAACGTACCTCGACCGACGAGAGCGATACCTATTTCCACAGTCGCCCGCTCAAGAGCCGGCTGGCTGCGATTGCATCGGCGCAAAGCATGCCGATCGCCAACCGCAGTGCGCTGGAACAGAACTACGATGCCGTGGCGCGGCAGCTTGGCGAGACGCCGCCGCGCCCCGAACACTGGGGCGGCTTCCGGCTGATCCCGGAACGCCTGGAATTCTGGCAAGGGCGCCGGTCCCGTTTTCACGACCGCATTGTGTACCAGCTGCAAGCCGATGGCAGTTGGCGCAGGGAGCGGTTGCAACCTTAGCGCAGTCAGACCTGCTGCCTGCGCACTGTCATGCAGGAGGTGGGTATGTTTGCTCAACGTCGTCTCAACGCCTGGAGTGCAGGCATCCGCAATACGCTGGCGCTGCCACTGCGGGTGGAACTGTGGAATGGCCAGCGCCTCGATTTTTCCAGCGAGGCGCCGCGCGTGACCATCCGCGTGCCCAATCCCGGAGCCCTGCGCTATCTGCTCTCGCCCTCCCTGTACAACCTGGGTAGCGCCTACGTCGAAGGCGCCATTGAAGTGCGCGGGCGCGCCAGGGACATGATCGCCGTGGTCGGGGCCCTGGCCAACCACCAGGTGCCGCGCAATGCATGGACGCGCACCCTGGGCGCTTTTGGCAAGGGCGGCCACACGCGCGCCAGCGACGCCGCTGCCGTGTCCTATCACTACGATGTGTCAAACGACTTCTATCAAGCCTGGCTGGACCCGGCCCTGGTGTATTCCTGCGCCTATTTCGAAAACGGCGACGAATCGCTGGCCACAGCCCAGCAAAAGAAAATCGACCACATCCTCACCAAAATCCAGCTGCAACCCGGCCAGCGCCTGCTCGACATCGGCTGCGGCTGGGGCGCCCTGGTCATTCGCGCGGCCCAGCGCTATGGCGCGCGCTGCGTGGGCATCACGCTGTCGGACAAGCAGCTGCAACTGGGGCGCGAACAGGTAGCGCGGGCCGGCGTAGGCCATTTGGTCGAGTTGCGTTTGCAGGACTATCGCGACGTTTCCGGCAGCTTTGACCGCATCACCAGCGTGGGCATGTTCGAGCACGTGGGCGTACGCCACCTGCCAGCCTATTTCGCCTGCATGCGCGCACTGCTGGCCGACGATGGCCTGGCCATGAACCACGGCTTGACCACCACCGACGTCAATGCCAAATCCGCGCCCTATGGCAGCGGCGAATTCATTGAACGCTATGTGTTTCCCGATGGCGAGCTGGCCCATCTGGGCACGGTACTGCGCGCCATGCAGGAGGGCGGACTGGAAGCACTGGACGTGGAAAACCTGCGGCGCCACTACGCGCGCACCTGCGCCCTGTGGACCGATAATTTCGAAGCCAATGCCGAGCAGATCAAGCTGTTGACCGACCCGAAAAAATTCAGGATCTGGCATGTGTACCTGGCCGGCTGCAGCTACGCCTTTGCCAATGACTGGATCAGTCTGTACCAGATCGTATGCCGCAAGGCCGGGCGTGATCCGGAAGCGATTCCCTGGTCACGCCGCTACATGTATGCGCACTAGGCTGCCATGGCGTCCGGTCCGGCGGCGATGAGCGCGTGCAGGGCCGTATAGACTTCATCGATGGCGGCACCGAGCTCGTTGGCCTGGGCGCGCCACTGGCTCGCCTGGGCCGGCTCGTGCAAGCTGGCCGAGAGGCGCTCGGCCTGGGCAATGGCGCGCTGGGCGCCAAAGTTCACCAGCACGCCCTGCAGGCTGTGCACGGCGCGCTGCGAGGCCGGCAAATCGTCCTGGTCGAGCGCCGTGTAGAGGGTCTGCATCAGTTGCGGCCCGTCGTCAATGAACAGTTCGGCCAGTTCCAACAGCAGTCCCGTGTCGCCGTCCAGGCGCAGCAAGGCGCCGCGCCAAGCCAGCACGGGCCCGGCCTGTTCGACGTGAAAGCGGCTCACCAACTGGCGCAGGCGCTCGCTGTCGATGGGCTTGGACATATAGTCATCCATGCCCGCTTCCAGGCAGCGCTCGCGATCACCCTGCATGGCACGCGCGGTCATGGCAATGATGGGCACATGGCCACCATGGTCCACTTCCCACTGGCGGATGCGCCGGGTGGCCGTCAAGCCGTCCAGGCCAGGCATCTGCACATCCATGAGGATCAGGTCGAAATTGCTGTGGGTGGCGCGCTCGAGCGCATCGATGCCGTTGTCGACCAGCACGATGCGATGGCCGAGTTTTTCCAGCAGCCGCAGCGCCAGGCGCTGGTTAACCGGATTGTCTTCGGCCAGCAGGATGCGCAGTCCGCTCGCGTTATCTGCCCCGTGCTCGGCCAGTTCCAGTTGCGTCGGCAGCGCCAGCAGCGGTTCGGGCGCAAGAGGGACCGCGGCCAGCTCGCTGTCCTGCGCCAGCACGCCGCTGGCCGCATGGCGCAAGGGAATGCTGAAACGGAAGGTGCTGCCCTTGCCCGGTTCGCTGTGCACCTCGATGTCACCCTGCATCAGGATGATCAGGCGGCGGCAGATGGTCAGCCCCAGGCCGGTGCCGCCAAACTGGCGCGTGGTCGAACCATCCACCTGGGAAAAAGCCTCGAAGATCAGCTTTTGCTTTTCCAGCGGAATGCCAATGCCGGTGTCGCTCACGGCAAAGGAAATCGCGCAACCATCTTCGGTTTCCTGCCCGATCTCGAGCGTGAGCGTGACACTGCCTTGCTGGGTGAATTTGATGGCATTGCCCAGCAGGTTGATCAGCACCTGGCGCAAACGGCCCGGGTCGCCCTTCATGCTGCGCGCCAGGCGCGGCGGCACGTCGCACTGGAGCAGCAAGCCTTTTTGCTGGGCCCGCAGCGCCATCGAGCGCACCGTGTCGTGCACCAGGGTGCGCAAGTCAAAGGGCACTTCTTCCAGGTCCAGCTTGCCCGCCTCGATCTTCGAAAAATCCAGGATGTCGTTGACGATGGTAAGCAAGGCATCGGCCGAGGCCTTGACCAGGGAAATATCATCGCGCTGTTCGGGCTGCAGGGGCGACTCGAGTACCAGTTCCGTCATGCCCAGGATCCCGTTCATGGGTGTGCGGATTTCGTGGCTCATATTGGCCAGGAATTCGCTCTTGGCGCGGCTGGCAGCCTGGGCCGATTCCACCGCGCGCTGCATGGCGTCGCGCGCGGCGCGCTGTTCACTCACGTCGATGGAAAAGCCGAGCAGATAGGCTTGGCCACCGCTATTGATGACGATGCGATTGAGCACCAGGTCCAGCGGCGGATCGCATTCCGGCACCCGGCGTTCATTGCTCACCATCTGACCGGTGCGCCAGGCCAGTTCGTCTTCCTGCGAGGTGCTGTTGGCCCAGGCTGGCGGCGTGAAGTCTTCGATTTTTGCGCCCAGCAATTGCTCGCCCGAGAGCTGGTGGAAGGCGCGGAACTGGCGGTTGAAACGCACGAAGCGCCCTTCCCTGTCCTTCAGAAATACCGGGATGGGCAACTGGTCGAGAATCTGCTCGGTCAGCTCGGTGGCTGCCTCGCGCTGCTGCACCAATTGTTCGAGCGCGTGGGTCAGCCCCAGCAGGTCGTGGTCGGCGTCGGGCGCGGACGCCGGCGTGGCAGCGGCGCTGGTGGCAGCGGCCGCATCGAAGGTCAGGCGCTGGACACTGGCCTGGAGCGAGCGCAGCACTTCGCGCTGGCGGGCCGCTTCTTCGCGCAACTGGGCATTGGCGCTCAGTAGTTCCTCGGAACTGATTTCCAGCATGCGGGTGCGCACCTGCACGTCGCGGTCATATTGTTCGTAATTGCGATGGGTCGATTCCAGCAGTTCGGCCAGGCCGTCAGCGAGGGCCTTGTCGCCGCGTTGGGCAATGTTGACCAGCAAACCGAGCAACTCTTTCTCGCTGGTGACACCGAAGGCCCGGCGCACCTGGCGCACCAATTGCTTGTGGCGCATGCGAGCGGCTAAGCCGCGTCCCGGTTGGGGGCGTCGTCGTTGCGGTTGCGAATTTCCAGCACCGCCGGCCAGCGTCGCAGCAGGGCGTCCACGCAGGCAGGATCGAAATGGCTGCCGCTATTGTCGATCAGGAAGGCGCGCGCGGCTTCAAGCGACCAGGCGGTTTTGTAGGGCCGCACATTGGTCAGGGCGTCAAACACATCGGCCACCGCCACGATGCGCCCGGCCAGGGGAATCTCTTCACCTTTCAAACCATTCGGGTAGCCGGTGCCGTCAAAGCGTTCGTGATGGGAATAGGCGATTTCGGCCGCCAACTGCAGCATCTTGGCTTCGCTGCTTTTGAGGATGTTGTAGCCGATCAGCGCGTGTTGGCGCATGACTTCCATTTCCTCGGGATTCAGGCGGCCCGGTTTGAGCAGGATATGGTCGGGGGTGCCGACCTTGCCAATGTCGTGCATGGGCGCGGCATTGAGGATGTGTTCCTGCTCGGCGTTGGACATGCCCAGTTCAGCGGCAATGAGGCAAGAGTAATGCGCCATGCGCTGGATGTGGGCGCCGGTTTCCGGGTCGCGGTATTCGGAAGCACGGCACAGCAGCAAGATGGTTTCCTGCTCGCGCGCACGCAATTCGGCAGTCGCCTTGCTCACTTCGCTGGCCAGCCAGCTGGCGCGGCTTTGCAGGGCCAAGGTGGCGCGCCGCAGTTCCAGCATATTGCGGGTGCGCGCCAGGAACTCGACCTTGTCGATGGGCTTGATCAGGAAATCGTTGGCGCCGTTTTCCAGGGCCCGGTGGCGGATTTCCACGTCGTGGCTGGCCGTGACCATCAGGACCGGCGGGCGGGCGCGCGGGTCAGGGCCGAGCGCGCTGATGAATTCAAGCCCGTTAATGTCGGGCATCATGTAATCGAGGATCAACAGGTCGTAGGGATGCTCGCGGCACCAGGCCAAGGCTTCCGCCGCCGACTGGAATGCCACGGTCGTCACGTCTTCGAGCTTTTCCATCAAGCGCGACATCAACACCAGGTTGATATGCGTGTCATCGACGATCACTACCTTCATTGCCGGTGTCCGATCCTGTTGCAAAAATGAGGACGCTGCGCATGGCACCGTCCGCCGGTCGCTATTTTAACCTGTCGGTAAAAGTCTTACGGAACTTGACCACTTTCGGTGCGACCACAAACGCGCAGTAACCTTGCAAAGGATGCTGGCGGAAATAATCCTGGTGATGATCTTCAGCCCGGTACCAGGTGGCAGCCGGCTGCAGCTGGGTGACGATCGGCCCGTCCCAGACATTGGCCATTTCCGCGATCACCTGGCGCGCGGTGGCTTCCTGCTCATGGCTGTCGTAGAAAATCACCGAACGGTATTGGCTGCCGACGTCATTGCCCTGGCGATTCAAGGTGGTAGGGTCATGGATGGTGAAAAATACTTCGAGCAAGTCGTGGTAACTGATGATGGCAGGATCAAATTCCAGGCGCACCACTTCCGCATGGCCGCTCTCACCGCTGCACACAGCCTCGTAACTGGGTGCGAGCAGGTGGCCACCCATATAGCCCGATTCGACCCGGGTCACGCCGCGCACTTCCAGGTAGACCGCTTCCAGGCACCAGAAACAGCCTCCTCCGAGGAAGGCGACGCAGCTTGCAGATTGTTCAGACATAAGCCACCTCAACAGTCTTGCTAGTGATAAAGCCACTGTAACGCAAAGTGTGCGGCGACACCATCCCTGGCCCCTTGGCGCCGTGAAATTTGGCATAATGGCGGAAATAGACAGGCACACAATGAACACAAGTTCCCCCCGCGCGCTTGGGCAGCTCATCGACGCGGACCAATTCCGGCAGGCGCTGGCGCAATTTGCCACGGGCGTCACCGTCATTACCACCCGGCTGGCCGATGGCAGCTATCGAGGCTTGACGGCCAGTTCCTTCAATTCGGTGTCGCTGGCCCCGCCCCTGGTGCTGTGGAGCCTGGGCAATGGCGCCAACAGCCTGCCCATTTTCAGCGGCAACTCGCACTATGTGATCAATGTGCTCAGTGCCGAGCAAGCCCATCTGGCCAAGCTGTTCTCGCGCCGCACCGACAAGCCCTTTGACGGCGTCGAGTACGAGCTCTCGCGCACTGGCCAACCCATTCTCAAAGGGGTGTCGGCCTGGTTTGAATGCCACAACCGCAGCCGCTATCCCGAGGGCGACCACGTGATCTTCGTCGGTGAAGTCGAAGAATGCGCCTACCACCCGCAAGCCTCGCTCATTTTTCACGGCGGGCAATTCGGGAGCACCCAAACGCGGTAAAATGTAGGTTTTAGCAAGTAGTCTATACAACTTGCCCCCAGCTTTCCCCTATAATTCGTCAATACAGAGACAGGAACTGCCATGACCCGTACCGATGCCCGCAAAGCCCAATTCCACTGGGATGATCCACTGCTGCTGAACAATCAGCTGAGCGATGAAGAGCGCATGGTGCGCGATGCTGCCGCTGCCTACAGCCAGGACAAGCTGGCGCCGCGCATCCTGGAAGCCTTCCGTCACGAAAAGATGGACGTGTCGATCTTCCGCGAAATGGGCGAACTGGGTCTGCTGGGCCCGACCATTCCGGAACAGTACGGCGGTCCTGGCCTGAACTACGTGGCCTATGGCCTGATCGCGCGTGAAGTTGAGCGCGTGGACTCCGGCTACCGTTCGATGATGAGCGTGCAGTCCTCGCTGGTGATGGTGCCCATCTACGAGTTCGGCACCGAAGAGCAGCGTCAGAAATACCTGCCGAAATTGGCGACCGGCGAATGGATAGGCTGCTTCGGCCTGACCGAGCCGAACCACGGTTCGGATCCTGGCTCGATGATCACCCGCGCCAAGAAAGTACCGGGCGGCTATTCGCTCTCGGGCGCCAAGATGTGGATCACCAATTCGCCGGTGGCTGACGTGTTCGTGGTCTGGGCCAAGGATGATGAAGGCGCGATTCGCGGCTTCGTGCTGGAAAAAGGCATGGCGGGTCTGTCGGCCCCTGCCATCCACGGCAAGTTCGGCCTGCGCGCTTCGGTGACGGGTGAAATCGTGATGGACAATGTGTTCTGCCCGGAAGAAAACGCCTTCCCGGATGTGCGCGGTTTGAAAGGTCCTTTCACCTGCCTCAATTCGGCTCGCTATGGTATTGCCTGGGGCGCGCTGGGCGCGGCCGAAGCGTGCTGGCACACGGCGCGCCAGTACACCATGGACCGTCATCAGTTCGGCCGTCCCTTAGCTGCCAACCAGCTGGTGCAAAAGAAGCTGGCGGACATGCAAACCGAAATCACGCTGGGCCTGCAAGGCTGTCTGCAACTGGGTCGCATGAAGGATGCCGGCACGGCGGCCGTGGAAATCACGTCCATGATGAAGCGCAATTCCTGCGGCAAGTCGCTGGATATCGCCCGCGTAGCGCGCGATATGCTGGGTGGTAACGGCATCTCGGACGAGTTTGGCGTGATCCGTCACATGGTGAATCTGGAAGTGGTGAACACCTACGAAGGCACGCATGATATCCACGCCCTGATCCTGGGCCGCGCGCAGACGGGGATTCAGGCTTTCCAATAAGCCAGTCCAGCACCATCAAGAAACCCGCTGCGGCGGGTTTTTTTTCGTCCAAAACCATGCAAGGCCGCCTCTCCCACTCACTGTCCTTGCGAAAGCGAGAATGTAATGGACGCCCTCCACCTAATTCGGTGAGCAGGGAGGCGGTGATGTGGGAATGTTCAAATGAGGTGGATCCTCGCGTGGCGACGGCATCAGAGTGCCCTATAGTGGAATCT
>JBJMVX010000221.1:0-9573 GCA_045810445.1 Massilia sp. | reverse complement strand
TTAGCTTGGCGATCAGGGTATCGACGACCTCCAATTGGGTTGCGCGATCGAGCTCCCCTGTTGGCGCCGGGCTGGCGATAGCTCCTGTCGCTGTCAGAACCAGCAAAGACGCTATGACAATCCATTTCTTTTCCATTTTTTCCTCTGAGTGTGGCACGCGGTTTTTGATATTTTGTGGGCGTATCGGATACGGAAACTTCATCAATGAGGCAACGAAGTGGAATTAGAATAGCATTAAAGATTGCCATGCAATAGCAACTTTGAATGCATATATAGCGCAGTTGTGCAGCGAGAGGTGTGGACCAAAACTTTTCGCGCGCTTGGTAGCTGCTGCATGCGACATGCGAGGTGGCCAGCGAGCCGGCCAAGGTCGAAGAAGGGGGGAAGGGCAACGAGCGGTTCACTGTCGCGTACAATCGACAGAGGTCGGCCAAAAGCAGTCACATCAACATGGCAAAGCACGAAGGAGCCAAAATTGCAAAGATATGAGTTCCAATCGCCTCTTCGTAGAACGTTTGAACGCGTCAGAAAGTGGGTGGCGCTAACCTCCACGATCATCTGCGCATCCGTATTTTGGGGCGCTGTCTTTGCCGGGCTGGCGAAATATGCATTTGACCTCAGCCAGGAACAGGCACTATTTATATTGATCCCTGCCGCAATTGCCATGAGTGCATACCTGTATTTCAACAGGCACAAATTAGCTCGTGCACTCGGCTTTGATGCCTAGTGATACTGCTTGGCTGCACAGATCGGCTGCACGCAGCCAGAAGCGGTGGCTCGACGTTGTCCTCGTCCACGTCGAAATAACGGAGAACAACATGTTTCGAGTTTTACTTGCCTGTCTCTTGATGGTCGGTACCGCTGCAAAGGCGGACAATATCGAGCGCGACCTCGATGCCATCGTACAAAGCTACGGAAAGGTCGGCATATTCGCCGGCACGGTGCTGGTGGCGCATGACGGCAAGACCGTCTACGAAGCGGCCGTGGGCTTGGCCAATCGCGAGACCAAAGTGCCAAACCGCGCCAACACGCGCTTTAACATCGGCTCTATCGGCAAGACCTTTACCGCCGTGTCCATCTTGCAGCTGGCCGAAGCGGGCAAGCTCAAACTGAGCGACCCGATCTCCCGCTTCCTACCCGATATTCCGTACGCGGAGAAGGACACGATCACCATCGCCCACTTGCTGAACCACTCCGCCGGCACCGGCAACTACATGGTGCACAAGGACTTCGCCGCGAACATGGGCAAGCTGCGCACCATTGACGCCTTCCTGCCCATGATTTACGACCAAGCGCCCAGCTTTGCGGCGGGCAGCCGTTTCCAGTATTCGAATTCGGGCATGGTGCTGCTCGGCGCCGTCGTCGAAAAAGTCAGCGGGCAGTCCTACCGCGACTACCTGCGCGATCATATTTTTAAGCCTGCCGGCATGACTGACAGTTCGCTCACCCTCGAAGACGAGCCACTTCCTAACCGTTCTATCGGCTACACCCGCAACGGCGACGGCAGTATAAGTTCCAACGTGGACTCCGTACCACCGCCGTCGTCCGACGGCGGCATGCGCACGACCACGCGCGATATGCTGCGCTACGATCAGGCGCTCAAGGGAACGGCGCTGTTGTCCGAAGCGAGCAAGGCGACCATGTGGACCCCTGTGGGACCGGACAAGGAATATGCCTTCGGCTGGGAGCGCAAGAGCGCTTTCGGCGACACCGTCATCGGCCATAATGGCGGCGCGCCCGGCATCAATGCGGTGTTCCGCCGCTATCAGGGCAGCGGCTATACGGTCATTGTTCTTTCCAACGTGGGCATGGGCGCGAGCGACGTTGCCGAAAAAATCGAGGCACGCCTCTACGGCAAACCGGCGCAACTGGCCGTGCAGGCCGATTCCGACATGATGCTGGCGCTCGATCTGGTGATGCGCGGCGACCTGCGCGGCGCCGCCAAGCTGTATGACCGCAATGCAAATCACGCACCGTCGGTGTACCAGGCTGCAAGGACCCGCATCGATGGCGGCTTTGAAACAACCGAGGCGATCGCACTGCTTGACCGCTACCTGCGCTTCGACGCCGCAGTCCAGTTGCCGCCTCCCGCTGCTGCCTGGTGGCGTAAAGGTGTGGCTTACGAGCAGCTGGGCGACAAGGCCAAGGCGCGCGCGAGCTATGTGCAGTCGCTGGCGCTCGATCCTTCGTTCGACAAGGCCAGGCAGTCGCTGGCGAAGCTCGATACACCAAAGACCTGATGCGGCCAACATTGGACAACAGGATCGACCAGCGTCCATCCCTGCGTTTAGACCACCCGTGTCAATTAAACTCGTCGATGGTTTCGATACAGCGTGAATAGAATTACCTACCTACGTGCGGCGCTGCTCCTCCCGCTGGTCGCTGGCCTAATCGCGCTGCTGTTGATGCTGACAGGGTACGCTCCTGCTTTCATCTCTTTTCTCCTGTGGTCGACGGTAATCGGCGGCGCTCCCTTGCTTCTGACGCTGCTGGTTCTGCTGTTCGTCAGCTTCAAGGTCCCCCTGAGCACATTTGAGAGGTGGTGGTGGTTTTCGCCGTTCCTGATGGCGCTGTCGTGTGGCGTGGCCGTTCTCGGTTTCGCGATGTACAGTGGTTTGCACCAAGGGTGGACAAGGGCAATGGCGCCCGACTTTTTTGGGGTATGGATCATCACCGGTGCCTACAGCCTTGTAATCGGCTACAGCTACGTCCTGGTGGCAGCAATGCTACATATCCTGTTGCGGACGGCCGGACTGGTGCAGCGAGAGCCTCTCGACTCGCTTTTTATCACCGACAACGAGGCCAGTGACCTTGTCCCCAAGAGCGCGAAGGCAAGGTAAGCAAGAGCCCGACGATGGGGCTGGCCTGCCGTCGCGTAGAATTGGCAGAGATCGGCCATTCGCGGCCAATCGATATATTGATGGAGGATCTACCGGCGATTTGCTTGAAGAGCGAGACGGTTTTACGCGACAACCAGTTTAACAGGCACCACCATGGACAGAGTATGGCTTTTCCTTTTTCTTGCATTTTTCGTTTCGATCACGGTGCGCAATATTCGGCGGACTATGAGGGGGAACGATCTGAGTATCTTGCCGCGGATAGAAGATGAATTCCGGATGCTGGTCGTCGACAACGGGCCTCCTGAACTATGCTTTGACGGTCGCACTGCCGAAATAGTGGATGACCGTCAAGAAGGTATCTACGACAGTGGGAGCAACACTACTACCCTACGTCGTGTTCACCGTTTTGCCCGCAACGCTCATGGGGAATACTTTTTTTTCATGTCTGAAGGTTCTGGCAGCCCTTACTTCAAACATCTAACCCAAGAAAATGCCAAGGCAGCACTTGGCAAAAAATATATCGCGCCGCCATCAATCAGTAAAAAGCTAGGCTAGCAGTAGTGCCAATGTCGGCCAAATGGTGTGGATTGAAGCGGTGACCGCAACACGCTCATACAGGAGCGGACCGACGGGGTGAAGCTACCAAGAGCCATTAATTTAATTTTCTTATCAGGCAGTAATCACTTATATATGGTCAGTAAACCACCAAGCCTTATTGCGATTGATCATGACGACTACCATGCCGAACACATTGGTCGCACAAGCGACGGGCGCCAGTTCTTTCTTACCCTGCCATTTGAGCCGGCAGGAAGCGGAAGCGCTGGCTGCGAATTCGTCGCGTTGTATCTCTTCGATGAGCACGGTCTGCTGATTGAAGCAAAAATAGATAGCTTGGGTCCAAGAGCAACGATGGACAAGAACGCTCGACAAGCCCTGTATGCGCAGCGCCTGAGAGAACTGGGTGAAATTTCTTTTCAGCGCATTGAAATTGCGCCATTCTCAGTTGAGCGCTTCGGCACAACCTTTGGTCTCGTGCTTCGCGAACCAGAGGAAGTGGATGATCCTTGGGCTGTTGAAGCGCAGCCAGGGAACTACATGGCTTTCTTTGAACCATGGGGCAGTGGTGACTATGACACCTGAGTTCCTTCGCTAACTGGACGTCTGCAAGGCCAGCTAAGGTCCAACACTAAAAATATATGCAATTACCTCGCCCGTCTACCCGTTTCACTTGGTGGCTCACGTTAGCCTCATCGATTACCGCATTGCCGCTGTCCTTGTTTTGCTTGTATCGCGTGGTTCCGCCTTCAATGGGGACTGCAATTTTCCTCATGGGGCTGTTGAGCGTACCGGTCGCGGTGACTTACTTGGTCTGGGTGACGCGCTTCCACTTGTTGGTGAAATTGCCTCTCATTGTGTTTTTGGTAGCCGCAAGTCTCATCGCGATGCTGCCCCGAACCTCATGCGATGAAAGCGATCAGCCAATTCCAAACGCCGCGCAGATTGCGGAAGGTAAGGCTGCAGCGAAAAGCACTGGCTGTCGTGGTTAGTACGCGTGGGTCACTCCAACGTGCGACCGAACTCCCAGCGACCGCGATGGGCGTTCGCCGCCCTCGATCAGCCATCGTCTGACGATCTCAGTCTACGTTGACACTCTTAGGCCAGCGCTTCTTTCGCCGCTTCCTCGGGCGTCAAGCCATCATAGAATTGGTCGGTGAACCACTCCACCTGTTCTTCGATATGGTCCTGCGCCTGCTTCACGGTCGCGCCGCCGGCCACCAGGAACTTCTCCACCTCGATGCACCAGTTAATCAGCGCCATCGTTTCTTCGTCGAGTTCTTCTTTCTTGGCCATTTTCTTACCCTTTCAGTTGGTGTTCGTCCGTGCCGTGGTAACTGCGCTGCCATGCTTCGACCTCGCCCCGGTGCTGCGCGAGAAAGTCGCGCATGCAGGCAAAGCGCCGGCGCGTTTGCCGCTCGAAGATGCGGCTCACGACAGGTTCCATGATCCAGCGCAGCAGCGCCGGTCCAGTCTCTATCGTGTATGTGTAGATCATAAGCGATTTGTCCGCATCGATTGCTTCATGCTTCATCGACGCCGCCCATTTCGTGAACGGGAATGATCGTCCAAGCATGCGCGCTGCCGCAATGCGCGGCCGTTTGTAGCTGATAAATTCCGTCTGCATCGACAAGCCGCGCAACATGCCGCCAGTGGCGACCTGATTCACCGCGCCCACATACGGACAGGGCGCCCCGCCGACGATGTGGGTGGCGTTGACCAGGCTATCCCAGCGCGAGCGCCATATCTGGTAATGAAAAATGTCGAACACCACTTCGCATGGTGCGGGCATGGGAAATTCGATGCGTTTATGGCTCAAGGTCCGTCACCATCTTCCAACGCGCAAATTCCGGTTCGAAGTCGGCCAGCGTCAACTGCCCGGCACTGGTGCGTGCACCACTGCCATTCAACTGGCCATTTGCCAACCGGCGTGCCAGCAAAATCGCTGCCATGCACGGAATTTCCGGACCATGATCGTCATCGGCCGCAATGTGCCAGGCGCGTTCAATGGCGGCGCCATGGGCGTCAATGCCAGCCACTCGCACCACCATGCCACCTAGCGCAGTGCCGAACGGATCGAGCAGGTCGGCCGAGCGGTTGAGTATGTCTGCCAACCGCTCCGGATGGCGGACGATGTTTTTGCGTCGCAGCCAGGCCAGTGCCGCGAGGCCGCGTTGGGCCAGGCCGATCTCCAGCGCCGCGCAAAAGCGCACCGATTGCACGCCGGGATAGCGCGCGGGGAACAGCTCCAGATCGGGAATGTCGCACAGCGATGCCAGGCGCGGTCGCAAGCGCGCGAAACGCTCCATTTGCGGCGCGGCCCAACCGAATTGCGTTACCCAGCGCCCGCCCTGCCATACCTCGATTGGTCCGCCGCAGTAACTGAGGACCGCTGCCATGGTTGCCACGCCGCGCGGTGCAGTCTGCGCAGGTGCGATGCAAAACGCGATGTCGTTGATGCTGCGCCAGCCCGCCGTTAGAAAGTCAACCACCGCCGCCGACAGGGCCGGCACGGTGGAAGCGCCGCTGATCGCGAGGGTGCCGGCAGCCTTGTACGCCTGGTCCAGCGCCGCCGGAAAGTCGCACACAAACCGGCGTCCATCGGCCAGGTCGATGTAGTGGGCGCCCGCCGCTGCCACCGCCTCGGCCACCCGGTACCCCTGCTCTTGAAACGGGCCGGCGGTATGGATTACCAGGCCTGCGCCCAATGAACGCAGCACGTCGGCTAAATGGGGATCCTGGATGTCGATGACGGCAGCACTGGCCTGGCAGTATGCCGCCAGCGCGTTGGCCTTGGCCAGGTCACGCCCGGCGATGACCAGTTCGATCCCAGGCGAGGCGGCCAGGGCGCGGCAAATCCGGGCCCCGAAGTTCCCGTAACCGCCAAGGACGATGGTCTTCACGACTGGGGGGCAAACACTAAGCGGCCAGGCCCTTGGCCAGCAGCTCGGCAACGACGCCATTGAGGTCGCCATTGCGTTCGGTGGCCAGCGCCTGCAGCTGCTTGACCAGGTCGGCGTTGAGCTTGACGGCAAACGGTACCAGGCCGAGCGCGCGTTCACGCTCGCGCTGTTCACGGCGGTCGACCGCGCCCGCATCGGCGCCGCCGAAACCGGCTGCACCAGGAGCGACCATCTTGCCCATCAATTTTTTGGCGTCGCTCTTTGCCATGCCGGTTTTTTTCATGTACTGCTTTCGTGAAGGGGAACTGCGGGGATGCTGCTTACGCGAGCACTTTTTTCAGCCAGGCGCCGATATGGTCGATCTCTTCCTGGCACAGGGAATGCTGCATCACGTATTCGTGCCACTCGATGCGGTAGCCCATGGATTTGAGCAGGTCGCGCGACTGCTCGGCACGCGCTACCGGAATGACACCGTCGTGCAGGCCATGGACCATGAGGATCGGGGTGGCCAGGCTGGCGGCGCTGCGCTCGGTGGGCACCTTGGCCGACAGGGGCACATAGCCGGACAGGCACATGAGGCCAGCCAAGGTTTCAGGATGGCGCAAGCCGGTTTGCAGCGTCATCGCGCAGCCTTGCGAAAAGCCGGCCAGAATGATGCGGTTGGCCGGAATGCCGCGCGCCTTTTCGCGTGCGATCAGCGCCTCGACCTGCAGCTGCGAGGCGCGCAGGCCCGCTTCGTCTTCGCGCCGTACCAGGTCGGTGCCGACGATGTCGTACCAGGCGCGCATCACGTAGCCGCCGTTGATCGTCACCGGCATTGTATTCGCGTGTGGGAATACGAAACGGATCCCACCCAGGCCTGCCAGGTCCAGCTCTTTGACAAGCGGGACGAAGTCGTTGCCGTCGGCGCCCAGGCCGTGCATCCAGATGATCGCGGCCGTTGGATTGGGCGCGGTTTCAATTTCAATGTTTTCGAGAAGTGGGGTCATAGTTCGTCAGACAGTAGGCTGGGGGCGCAGCGCCGACTTGGGCCGGAACGCCTTGCAGACACCAGCGTGGGTTTCCATGTAGGGACCGCCGATCAGGTCCACGCAATACGGGACGGCGGCAAAGATGCCGCCAACGAGCTGCTTGCCATCGGCATCCTTCAAGCCTTCCAGGGTCTCCTTGATGGCTTTCGGCTGGCCCGGCAAATTCATGATCAGGGCTGCGTGGTCCGCAATTTCGCGTATCACCGCAGTCTGGCGCGAGAGGATGGCCGTTGGCACGAACTGCAGGCTGATCTGGCGCATCTGCTCGCCAAAGCCGGGCATTTCCTTGGAGCCGACGGCAAGCGTCGCTTCGGGCGTCACATCGCGCCGCGAGGGGCCCGTGCCGCCGGTCGTGAGCACCAGATGGCAGCGCGCCTGGTCCACCAGTTCGATCAGGGTCGCTTCGATCTGGGCGCGTTCGTCGGGAATGAGGCGTTGTTCGATGCGAAACGGGGTACTGATGGCCGTGCCCAGCCAGTCGGCCAGGGCGGGCAGGCCCAGGTCCTGGTACACGCCGCCGCTGGCGCGGTCGGACACGGACACCAGGCCGATCACCAGTTCAGCGGGATTACTCGTCGTCGTGCTCGGCATCGTCGGCGTCAAGGTCGGCATCGTCATGCGCATCGGCTGGCGCGGCAGCCTTGTTCTTCTTGGCCAGGTCCTTGAGGATCTGGAAAATCTCGCGGTAGGCTTTGGGCGGCTTGTTCTCGGCCTGCTCCTTGCGGGCATTGCGGATCAGGGTGCGCAGGTGCTGGCCATCGAGTTCGGTGTGCTCGGCCAGCAGCACGGTCAGTGCCTTGTCGTCGGCCAGCAGCTTGTCGCGGCGGCGCTCGAGCGCGTGCAGGGCGGCGGTATCGGCCTTGGACATGCCTTTCCAGCTGTCGATGGTCTGCTGGATGATGGCCACTTCGGCTTCATCGAGGGTGCGCATCTTCTTGCCCACGAATTGCATCTGGCGGCGGCGGCCTTCGTGGTTGGTGATGGTCTGGCACATCAGGATGGCGTCGCGCACGTCTTCGGGCATGGGCACGCGCTTGACGCGGTCGCGCGCCTCGTTGACCAGCTCTTCGCCGAGTTTTTGCAATTCGCTCATCTGGCGCTTGAGTTCCGACTTGGAAGGGCGCTCGTATTCTTGTTCGAACTCGGAGGACTGGAACCCGCAGGCACCGCGGTTTGGATTTGGCATGATAGGGAGCCGGCAAGTGTGAAACCGGCCGGTAAAAACTGTAAACGACTGCTATCATACCCTTTTAACCGGACAGCCGAAGAAAACACCCCATGACCGAATCCGTCTTCATCCACACCCAGGATCAGCTCAGGCAGCTGGCGCGCGACGTTCTGGCCTTCGCCAAAGAGGCTGGCGGCACCGATGCGGCCGTCGAAATCAGCGAGGGCAGTGGGCTGTCCGTGTCGGTCAGGCGCGGCAAAATCGAGACCATCGAGCAAAACAAGGACAAGGGCATGGGGGTGACGGTCTACCTCGGCCAAAAGCGCGGCAATGCCAGCACCTCCGATTTTTCCCCAGCGGCCCTGCGCGCCACGGTGGACGCCGCCTACAACATCGCCCGCTTCACGGCCGAAGACGATTGCGCCGGCCTGGCCGACGCCGACATGCTGGAAATGGCGCCGCGCGACTTGAAGCTGTGCCATCCCTGGCTGATCACCACCGAAGAAGCGGTGGCCCTGGCCCAGCGCGCCGAAGCGGCTGCGTTTGCGGTCGATCCGCGTGTCACCAATAGTGAAGGCGCCAGCGTGCATGCGCAACAGTCGCACTTCGTCTCGGCCAATACGCGCGGCTTCATTGGGGGTTATCCGTTTTCGCGCCATACCCTGTCGGTGGCACCCATTGCCGGCAAGGGCGCCAAGATGCAGCGCGACGACTGGTACACCTCGGTGCGCAATGCCAAGCAAATGGCCGCGCCGGAAGCCGTAGGGCGCTACGCCGCCGAGCGCGCGCTGGCGCGTCTGAACGCGCGCAAGCTCGATACGCGCACCTGCCCGGTGCTGTTTGAAGCGCCGCTGGCAGCCGGTTTGCTGGGTTCCTTTGTGCAAGCGACTTCGGGTGGCGCGCTGTACCGCAAGTCGACCTTCTTGCTCGATTCGCTGGGCAAGGAAATTTTCCCCAAGCATATTCAAGTGCTGGAAGACCCGCATGTGGTGGGTGCGGTGGGCTCGGCACCCTTCGATGAAGAGGGCGTGCGCACCAATCGCCGCGACGTGGTCAAGAATGGCGTGGTGCAGGGT
>JBJMVX010000220.1:0-24630 GCA_045810445.1 Massilia sp. | reverse complement strand
ACCCGCGACACCAGGTTTGAAGGCGGTCGACCTGTTCCAGGCGATTGAAGAAGGCAAGGTCAAGGCGGTGTGGATCATGGCCACCAATCCCATGGTCAGCATGCCCGATGCGAACCAGGTGCAGCGTGCGCTGGAAAAGTGCGCGCTGGTGATCGTCTCGGACGTCGTCACCAATACCGATACCAATGCCTTCGCCGATGTGCTGCTGCCGGCCCTGGGCTGGGGTGAAAAAGACGGCACGGTTACCAATTCCGAGCGCCGCATTACACGCCAGCGGGCATTTCTGCCGGCACCCGGCGAGGCGCGTGCCGATTGGCGCATCATTGCCGATGTCGCGCGCAGGATGGGTTTTGACGGTTTCGAGTTTGGCAGCGCCGCCCAGGTGTTCGACGAACACGCGCGCTTGTCGGCATACCGCAATGAGGGCAGTCGTGTGTTCAACCTGGCCGGGCTGGCAGGGCAGACGGCGCGCCAGTATGACCAGATGGAACCGCAGCAGTGGCCGGTGGCAGTCGAGGGCGAGGGCAGCGCGCGCCTGTTTACCGATGGCCGCTTCGCACATACCGATAGCAGGGCGCGCTTTGTCGCAACGGCGGTGCGCGCTCCGGCCCATATGCCCGATGGCCAGTTTCCCTTGATTCTCAACACTGGCCGCGTGCGCGATCAGTGGCACACCATGACGCGCACGGGCAGGACTGCGCGCCTGGCCGAGCACACTGCCGAATCCTTCATCGACATGCATCCCCAGGACGCGCTCAAATTTGGTGTGCGCGAAGGTGAGCTGGCGCGCCTGTCGAGCGCCTTTGGCGCGATGGTGGCACGTGTCACGCAAGGTGGCGGCATCGCGCGCGGCGAGGTGTTTGTGCCAATACACTGGAGCGCTCAGAATGCCTCGGATGCGCGGGTGGGAACCCTGGTCAATCCGGCGGTCGATCCCGTGTCGGGCGAGCCGGAATTCAAGCATACGCCAGTGAGCATTGCGCCGTTTGGCGTGAGCTGGCACGCGTTTGTTCTCAGCCGCGTCGACCTCAATCTCGATAGCGTGGCGCATTGGACGCGGGTGCAGGGGAGCGGCTTTGCGCGTTATGAAATGGCGGGCCGAAACGTTATCAGGGATCGCAGCGCCTGGGCGCGGGCGCTCTTGGGCGTTAGCGATCCAGAGGCCGACTGGGTCGACTACGAAGACCGCAGCGAAGGCGTGTACCGCGCTGTCCACGTCGTCAACGACCGTATCGAACAGTGTATTTTTCTCTCGCCCCGTCCGGACTTGCCTGCGCGCGCATGGCTGGCCAGCCTTTTTGCAGGCGAGGCCCTGAGTGCGAGCGAACGCGCGGGCATGCTGGCCGGGCAGGCGGCAGGCGTGCGCGCCGACACGGGACCGATCGTCTGTTCGTGTTTTGGGGTGGGCCGCAATACGATCTGCGATGCGGTGCGCACGCATGCGCTGGACACCGTAGCGGCGGTGACCCAATGTGTGAAGGCGGGCGGCAATTGCGGTTCTTGCGTTCCAGAGATCAAGCGCATTTTGCTGGAAACGCAGTTTGTCCTGGCGCAGCGCTGAGATGTTACCATTGCAAGCAATTTAGTTGCTCTTTGGAATTCCTGATGTTAAGCCTTGTTCGGTCGCTCGCGACCAATGCCGACGATGTGGCTCATTGATCGGAGCGGTTACATCTGCTACCTCTTTGCCATTGGAATCGGCATGGCATGCTGGCGCGACTGGCTGGCGCCAGGATGGTGGGTCATTGCAGTGGTCCTGTTTGCGACTGGATGGTATCTGAACCGCAAGGTGGAACCCTACGACACCGAATACGGCGCGCTTGACGTCATGGACACAAGCTTCGAGGTGCTCGACACATTCGACGGGTTCGATCTGAACCTGGACGTCGATCTCGATTGATGCGCGCCGGCGCCTTTAGACCTTCCTGACAAACTCCGTTTTCAGGCTCATCGCACCGAAGCCATCGATCTTGCAATCGATATCGTGGTCGCTGTCGACCAGACGGATGTTCTTGACCTTGGTGCCCATCTTGACGGTGCCGCCGCCCCCCTTGAGCTTCAAGTCCTTGATGACCGTGACGGTGTCGCCATCCTGCAGGATATTGCCCGCAGCATCCTTGTAGACCCGCGCCGCCTCGACTGCGCCCACAGCCTCGGCCTGCCATTCGTGGGCACATTCGGGGCACACCAGATTGCTCCCGTCTTCATAGGTGAATTCTGAATTGCAAACAGGGCAGGGTGGCAGGGTAGGCATCGCGTCTCTTTCAAGCAAAGTGGGCAGTATAGCGCCTGCGCCCGGCAGCAGCGAAACAAGACTGCTGCCAGAAGTGGTGCTTTACAGAAACAGAACGGTAAAAATGTGTTTCCTCACAGCTTTAAAGTTTCCGTGCGGATAGATAATTGAGTTGCGGACAGTCCGCCCATTTCGATCCCAAGGAGCAGCGCCATGGAAACCACTCTTCCCACCATCCTCACCCAGCGTTTGATGTCGAACCTGGCTGGCCGCGAGCAGGAAGAGGCGCAGGCACGCGCCGGTGCCCATCCCATCGAGCGGCTGCCGTTCACGATACGACGGGTGCAGGGCGATGCCGACTTGTGGAAGGCGGTGCGCATCCGCCACGCCGCCTATGCCCGCCACATCCCCGAGTTTGCCGCCACGCTCAGGGAACCGGAGGCGAGCGACTATGACGACGATGCCGTCATCCTGCTGGCCGAATCGAAGCTCGATGGTTCGCCCGTGGGCAGCGCCCGCATCCAGACCAATCTGCACCGCCCGCTGGACGTGGAGTCCTCGGTTGCCTTGCCCTTGTGGCTGCAGGCCAAGCGCATGGTGGAGGTGAGCCGGCTGGGCGTGGAGGAGGGACGCATAGGTCGCGTGGTCAAGACCGCGCTGGTTAAGGCCTGCTTTGAATATTGCGAGCAACAGCAAATTGAACAGGCGGTGGTGACGGCCCGCCGTCCAGTGGATCGCCAGTACGAGCAGTTGTTATTCAGCGACGTATTTGCCGACAAACAGGCCATTCCAATTCAACATGTGGGAAATATTCCACACCGGGTCATGGCCTTCGAGATTGCCAGCGGCGAGGCGCGCTGGACGGCTGCCCAGCATCCTCTGCTGGCCTTCTTCCGCCATACGCGCCACCCGGACATTGACATCAGCTTGCGCAATGCCCGCCTGCCTGCGGTGCCGCGCCAGATCAGCGTGCGGCGTCAGGCAGTGGGTCCGAGTTTTGAATTTGTGTCAGCTTGATAATCTTTATGTGACAGCATGTTTCGCGGACTGTATGCTAGGGGAATGTTCCACGCTTTAATGAGCATACAATGGCAGTAAGTCTCCCCGGCAGTCTGGAGTAGCACCTATGTCGCTGCAGCAGGCCATCTTGCATGCCCCCCTGTTGGTGCGTGCGCACCGTGCGCTCGATGCGATCTTGCGCGTATTGTCCTTCTATCTGGTGCCCTTGGCCATCGCCGTGGTGTCCGTCATTGCACTGCTGACCTGGACCAACCAATACACGGCCAGTGGCGCCAAGCAACTGGACCTGAAAGTGGTGCGGCAAAACGGCGCCTTGCCCTCCTATCCCGAACTGATGGCGCAACTGAGTGGCGCTCCCGCCGTCACAGAGTTTAATAACGGCCTGCATGACGCCCCTGTCTGGTTCCGTTTCACCACGCGCGGCGAGCACGATGAAGCTGCCGTGGTCGAATTGCCGTCGCGCCATGCAGTGCAGGTGAGCTGCTGGGACCTGCCGTCCATGAAGTTGCTTGGCGACGCCACCCGCTCGGCTGCCCATGGCGAGCTGTCCCTGGCCAAGGCCGGCTTTGCCTTGCAGGTGGCCTACACGCCCGCCGCCGTGCTATGCCGGGCCACCTTTGCCGGGCCAGCGCGCCTGTCTGCCCTGCAGTGGCAACCCGAGCAGATGGCCTTGTCGATTCGCCAGTATCACCGCCGTTCCGGACTGCTCGATGGCGGCATGATCGTGTTGACCCTGTTTGTCCTGACCACCGCCCTGATCAATCGCCAGCCGCTGTATGTGCTCTTTGCCGGCTGGCTGGTGCTGAACCTGCGTGTGGGCGCGCTATCGGCAGGCTGGGATGTCCAGTGGCTGGGCCAGGTGGTGCCGGAAGCGTGGTTGTTGCCCAGTCGCGCGATTACCATTGCCCTGTACGCCATTTCCTGCCTGACCCTGTTTCGCACCCTGTTTGCCAATGACCTGCGCTCGAACCGCTACCTGTGGCCGTTGCGCATCGCACAGTGGTTATGCCTGCCGCTACTGGCGTGCGCGATCGTGCTTCCCTACAATGTGTACTTGCCGCTGATGTGGGTGGTGGTGGCCAGTGGCCTGGTGTTGATGATGACGGCCCTGGTCAGCGTCATGCTCAGTTCAAATACCCGGGTGGCCTTCTGGTTTGCGGCCTCGTTTGCGGCCACCTTTCTCTCTGGCCTGTCCGAAGTCATTGCCGCTGCCATTGGCATGCGTGAATTTATCGGAGCCGTGAACAGCGTCACTGGCGCCCTCGCATCGAGCCTGCTGGCAGCCCTGGCAGTGGCCGAGCAGATGCGCCTGGAAACCGCACGGCGCATCGCCGCCCAGGCCGAACTGGAACATGCTTACGAGGCCATGCCGGTTGGCCTGTTCACGCTCGACTTGCAGGGGCGCTTCCTGAGCTCGAATCCAGCCTTGGTCAAGATGCTGGGACCGACGGAAATTACGGCTGGCCACACGCAGTGGCGCCAGTTTTTCGCCGATGGGGTGTGGACCCAGTTGCACGAGTTGGTCCACGCCCGCGCCGATGGCGAGCTGAAGATTCGCAATCGGGACGACAGTCGCCATTTCCTTGTGCGTGCGACCCTGGCGCGTGGCAAGATTGAAGGCGTGCTACAGGACATCACCGAGCAGGACAAGGCGACCGAGCAATTGCGCTTCATGGCCAACAATGACCCGCTCACCAAGGTCTTCAACCGGCGTGGCATCGAACGCAGTTTTCATGAAGCGAGCGAGTCGCCCACGCGCGGGCACCCGCTGGCGCTGGCCTATCTGGACCTGGACCGCTTCAAACTGATCAACGATCTGTTTGGCCACAACGCGGGGGATGAAGTGCTCAAGCAGGTGTGCGAACGCATCGGTGGCGTGTTGGCCGGTGGCCAACAGATTGGACGGGTAGGGGGCGACGAATTTGTCATCGTGATGCCGGAAACGACGATCCCGCTCGCTTCGCTCATTTGCCGCGGCATCGTCGAGCGTATCGGCAACACGCCCTATCGGGTGGGCGACAAAGCCTTCACGGTCCGCTGCTCGATTGGCCTGATTGAAGTGGCCGAGGGCATGGCCATGAAGGATGCCATTTCGGCGGCCGACCGCGCCTGCCGCGAAGCAAAATCAGGTCACAGTGATGCGCTGGTCGTGTACGAGCGCGACGCCGCTGCCTTCCTCGAGCGCGAGGCGGAACTGAGCCTGGTCGCGCGCCTGTCCAGTACGGAGGCGACCGCGGGCATGTTTCTGGAAATGCAGCCCATCATGTCGCTCAAGGCACCGCACGAGACCCTCAATTTTGAAGTCTTGCTGCGCATGCGCGAACCCGACGGCAGCATCACCGGCGCCGCGCCCATCATTGCGGCGGCTGAAAAAAGTGGCCGTGCGGGTGTCATCGACCGCTGGGTCCTGGGCACCACGCTGGCCTGGATCGACAAGCACATTGCCCAGCTCGACAAGACCCAATTCATTTGCATGAACCTCTCAGGGGCCTCGCTCAATGATGAGCGTTTCGTGCAGGACACCATTGCCATCCTCAAGCGCCACGTGCATGTGGCCAATCGGCTGTGCATGGAGGTGACGGAAAGCGTGGCCTTGCACGACCTGGACAACACGCGCCGTTTCATTGACCAGGTGCGCAGCTTTGGCGTGAAAGTGGCGCTCGATGATTTCGGTGCTGGCTATACCTCGTTTTCCTATCTGAAGGAGTTGCCGGCCGATGTATTGAAAATCGATGGCAATTTCATCGTCAACATCAATGCCCATCCCGCCAATGTGGCCATCGTGGAAGCCATCGTCAGCCTGGCGGTCAACCTGGGCATGAAAACCATTGCCGAATGGGCCGAAGACACGGCCACGGTCCGCACCCTGGCCGACATTGGCGTCGATTACGTGCAAGGGTGGGCGGTGGCCCGCTCGATGGATCCCGCGCCCATCCTGACCGCACATTCCTCGGCCAGCTTCATTGAAGATGAAGCGCTGCGCCAGCTGGTCGATACGCTGGGCGGCAATCGCAGCGCCGACCTGTTTGCACGCCAGGCATTTCCCGCGACAAGCTGAGCTAGCCGCTGCGCTGAGCGCGCCCGGGCGGCGGCAGGCGCGGGATACGCACGCTGAAAGTTGTCCCCTGGGCGTCGCTGGAACTGACATCGATGTCGCCACCATGGGCCACGACAACGGCGCGGGCAATGTACAAGCCCAGCCCTAGGCTGTTGTCGCTGGCCTGTTGCGGTGCGCGCGAGGCGGCAAGGCGCACCAGCGGATCAAAGATGGTCGGCAAGAGCTCAGCTGCAATGGCCTGGCCCTCATTGTGGATACGGATGCTGACATGACTGCCACTGGAATCGACGTGCATGGTGATGGGTTTGCTGGCACGGCCATGCTGCACCGCATTGCCAAGCAAATTGGAAAACACCTGGGCGATGCGACCCTCGTCCCAGATGCCGTCTAGATCCGAGCCGGCATCGTAGTAGATCATGCGGTCGGGATTGGTCACCCGTAATTCGTCGACCACGCCACGACAAATGGACCCCATATTGGCCTTGGTAGGCGCCAGCGGCAAGGCGGAATCGAGGTGGGTACGGCTGTAATCGATCAGGTCGTTGATCAGGCCTCCCATGCGTAGTCCGCTGCGGTGGATCCGTGCCACAACCTGGGCATCGCCCGGTGACAGCTGGGGAAGCCGCATCAGGTAGCTTGATGCGACGACGGTGGTATTGAGCGGATTGCGCAAATCATGTCCCAGGATGGCGAGGAACAGATGCTGGGCCTGTAGCGCCAGGGCCGCATAGCGCGCCAGCGATGTCCCCAGCGCTGCGTCGAGCACGCGATCGAAGTCCAGCACCTGACTTAGGGCATCAATCTGGTCCACGCTGTCGGCGCGCTGCCAGCAAGTGGTGACGGCGCGGCGCAGGCTGGTGTATTCGGCCAGCACATCCGTTGTGGACAGGGCGGCCTTCAGGCAGGCTTCGCCGAGCGCGGCAGCGGCGTCGCCGGCGTCCTTGGGCGGCGTGTGCAAGCTGCCGGCAAGGTCTGCAAGCAGGGCCATGTGCTCAGTGCGCAAGCGCCCGTCCCCCTCGCCCTTGGATGCAAGGCTGCGCAGGATCAGATGCTGTTGCTCGACGATAAATTGACCAAGACGCATGGCGGGCACCGTGGTTGGCATGACGCTCCATTCTAGCAAGGCGCAACCTATAGTTGGTGTTAATTGTTACTTTAAGTTAAATTCGGGCAGGGCATGCTTTGCGGCTTCTCTCGTTTGTGGAAACGCTTGATACCATTTGGTGGCAGCGATACTTTGCGGCGGCCGCAGCAGACACTGCAGTCGATCCACCTCGGCAGCGAGGGCAGGGCAGCGCCTGCCCACGCGAGCCAGCAAACTCGTTAGCCCCTTTTTACTGGATGGCGATGCGCGTTGCGCTGCTGCCCTGTTTTTTTGGCAGGGTCAGCGACAGGACACCGTTTTCCATCCGGGCCTGCGCCTGGCTCTCGTCCACGTCGGTGGGGAGGGTGAAACTACGCATGTATTTGCACGCGCTGCGCTCCGTGTACAACTGGTTCTCGCCCTCGCGCTGTTCGCTCTGGCGCCGAGATTCGCCTTCGATGGTGACGCGCTGGTGATCGATGGCGACCTTGACATCTTCTTTTGCGACGCCGGGCATGTCTGCCTGCACTTCGAACGCCTGTTCGGTTTCGCTCACGTTCATGCGCGGGCTGAGTGGACCATCAGCGAGCCAGGGTGACATGGCGGCGCCTTGGGTAAACGGAGCCAGCATGTCTTCAAACATGTTTTCTACCAAGCGACCGAACTGTTCGTCCATGGCGCGCGGACGGTAGGTCGACAAGCTTGTGGGATGACGTCGAATGATATTCATGGTTCCTCCAGCATGGTTGGACGCCCGATGTGGGCGACTTCAGTCTCCCTTTATAGGATGGGTGGCGCAGGATATCAAGCAGCCGCGCAGGGCGTGCGGGCTGCGATTGAGGCAGCGCAGGACAGCTGCAGGGGCAGCGAATGAAGGCGCCGTCAGACGGTCTGACGGCGTTTGGCCGCAGGCTTTAGCCGAGATTGCGGCGATGGAAGCGCAGGTGCTCTTCCATGAAGCTGGCAATGAAGTAGTAACCGTGGTCGTAGCCCGCGTGGCGGCGCAATTCCAGCGGCTGCTGTGCCTGCACGCAGGCGGCTTCGAATCGCTCGGGATGCAATTGGTCGGCGAGGAACTTGTCGGCCAAGCCCTGGTCTATCAGTATGCCTTGAGGGAAAGGCGTGTGTTGCTCGGACATGAGCGCGCTGGCATCGTAGCGCAGCCATGTCGCGCGCGCCGAACCGAGGTAGGCGCCAAAAGCCTTTTCGCCCCAGGGGCAGTTGGCAGGCGCGGCAATGGGGGCGAAGGCAGACACGGAGCGGAACAGATCGGGCCGGCGCAGCGCAAGCATCAGGGCGCCGTGGCCACCCATGGAATGGCCAAAAATGCCAATGCGATTTGCATCGGCGTTCAACTGGGCGACCACCAGCGCGTGCAGTTCCGCGATGTAGCTGAACATGCGGTAGTGCTTGCTCCACGGCGCTTCGGTGGCGTCGACGTAAAAGCCGGCGCCGACGCCCAGGTCCCAGGCGTCCGCTTCGCCGGGAATGTTGGCGCCGCGCGGGCTGGTGTCAGGGGCGATGAGCATGAGGCCTTCGCGCGCTGCCGCGCGCTGGGCGCCGGCCTTGGTCATGAAGGTCTCTTCGTTGCAGGTCAGGCCGGCCAAATAGAACACGGCCGGATAGGTGGGCTCAGCAGGGGCCGGCGGAATGAACACAGAGAAGCGCATCGGCAGGCCGATGCTGGACGATTGGTGGCGATAGAAGCGCTGCACACCGCCGAAGCAGGCGTGCTCGCTGAGCAGTTCGAGCATGGGACAGGTTCCGAAATGAGAGGCCGATGTGGCGGAAGTGCCAGTATGCCTTCTCCCTTGCGCTTGTGCCAATGCTGTCCGTATCTTGGCGTGAGAATAGCCGCAATGAGCTGATCGGGTCGCACGCACGCCGAGCCCGTCCGCGCACACGCCGTCTTCGACACCGGTCCCGCACACACCGTCTTCGACACCGGTCCTGCACACGCCGTCTTCGACCCCGCACACGTCGTCCCCGTCCCCGCACACGCCGTCCTCGTCCCCGCACACGTCGTTCTCGTCCCCGCACACGTCGTACTCGTCACCGTGCGCGCCGTCCTCGTCCCGGCACATGTCGTCCTCGCGAAAGCGGGGATCCATGCAGAGCTCAATGCAGTATGGGTCCCCGCTTTCGCGAGGACGACGGGGTTGTGGGTGCGTAAAGAGGGGAAGGCGCGCGGCGGGCGGGAGCGCGCCACAAGTGCCAGCCCCACGCGGCGTTCACGCGCTGGCGTCAGTTCCGTTCTTGCGGCACCCCCGGCTAGCGCTGTGCTAGCCCTGTGGCGAGGTTGTGGCTGACGAGTTGTTCGGTGTTGGCGAAGTCGTCGTTGCTGCTCATTAGCTGTTGTGCAATGAGCGTGTAACGCGCGCGCAGCTCCAACTCCTGCGCTGTCTGCTGGCCCGGTAAACGCGCGCCGTCACTTGCGCCATCGAGCGGCGCAAACGCCTTGCCAGTCGTTTCAATCGTCGGGTCGCGATGGGCGGTGGCCCAGGCGCCTACGCGTACACCGGCATACAGTAACTTCGCCTGCAGCACGGAGCATCCGCCGCACAGGCAGGCAAAATAAAACATGCGGTCAGCGTCCGCACGCAACACGCTTTCCTTGCCCACAGCAGCGTCATGGACCAGCGCGGCGCGCCGATACGCGCCCGTGTAGGGACTGCCTACAGACGACCACAAGGTGCGCGGGATGCTCGCACCATTAATGACCGTGTTTGCCGGCGCTTCCCAGCGCCGCCCGTCCGGATCGGTGTACCAGAACAGCTCAAGCACGCGCATATTGCGCTCGTCACCATTCTCAGACAGCCATTCGGTGCGCGGGTTCCCTGAAAATTCACCATTGCTCATCGTTGGATATCGCTCCTATACAAATTGAAACCAGCCCAGCAGCGCGCCTGCCGCCAGCACCCACAGCATGTGCAGGCGGGTGCGCCAGATGATCAGGCAACTGACCAAGGCCAGCAGCCACAATGGCCAGTCGCGCGCGGCATTGCCGCCGGCGCTGCCCAGGATCCAGCTGGTCGACAGTATCAGGGCCACCACCACGGGCGCCATACCCAGCTTGAATGCACGCACGGCACGCAGTTCGCGGTTGCGGTGCCCCCATTGTGCAGCAGCGTAGGTCAAGATGGTCGACGGAATCAGAATGCCGAGCATGGTGGCCGCGACGCCAAGCAGGGCGGCGGCCATGCTGCCGGTGTTCATGCCAACGTTCCAACCCATGAGGGCCACGAACAGGACATTGGGTCCGGGTGCGGCTTGGGCCAGTGCGATCGATTCGTTAAACTGAACCTGGGATAACCAATGCTGCTTCTCGACCAGATAGCGCTGCATTTCCGACGAGGTAGAAATGGCGCCCCCGATGGACATGAGCGAGAGCATCAGGAAATGGCCAAACAGACCCAGCCAATCGTTCCAGCCCAGTACCAGATGGGGCGCGTTCACGGCTTCAACCTGAGGTAACAGAGTACGCAGCCGATCCCGCCCAGCCCAAGCAGGACAGCGATCAGCGGCACGCGCAGTAATGCCACGAGCACAAAGCCGGCTGCGCCGAGCGCCACGCACCAGCTCACCGGCATGGGATTGCGGGTCAGGGCCACGGCCATCTTCAGGCCCGCAGCGCCAAACATGCCTGCCGAGACCGCCGCCATGCCACGAAAGGCGCCGGCCACCCCGGGATGGTTGCCCACATGGGCATGCAGCACGGCCAGCAGCAGGACAATTAATAGAGGCACGGTCAGCATGCCAGCCAATGCGGCCATCGCGCCTGGCAAGCCAAAGTAACGGCCGCCTATCATCATCGACAGGTTGACGACGTTGGGGCCAGGCATGACCTGAGCGACGGCCCAATCTTCCATAAACTCGTCCTGGGTCAGCCATTGTTTGCGCTCGACCAGTTCACGTTGAACGATGGCCAGGACACCGCCAAAGCCCTGCAGAGCCAGCCAGGTGAATGACACGAACAGATCGGTGAGCGAAGCAGGGCGCGCTGCCGCAGGCGGATGAGAATTCATGCAAGATATTATCGCCGATCCCAGCTTTCACCAGGCTGTCAAGCTTGCTCTCGGGCTTTGCATTCTGGCGAGCAATGAACCAAAACTAAATCCTCAGAAGATGGAAGCCTGACATTGACTTTGAACACAATTGTTGGATACTCCCTATGCATATTTTGTGTTCCCTGTTGGCCAGTATTGAAGCCTTGTAAGGACGTACAAATGACTGAACTTCATCCATCACTGCGCAGTGACCAGGCTGTAGCGGTCGCTGATTACCAGCGCCAGGACATGCACCGCCGCGACATCGTCAACCATGGCATCTCGGTCCAGGAAAGCAGTAACACCATGTCTGCCATTGAATACTTGAAAGCCCATGATATCGACCCCGAAGTCATCGAGCGTGTGCTCCTTGAGCCAAATCGGCGGCGCAGTTCCTCCCACCACTGAACGCCTTGCGCGCTGGTTCGCGCCTGTTGGTCAATACACAAGACTCCATGGCTTCGCGCGAGGCAGGTGAGCGGGTGCCTGTTTCCTATGCGGCTGGCATAGCATGCAAAAAACACATCAAAAAAAGACTTGGTGGAAGCCATTCCGCACGCGAGTTATGCACAAAAAGAACGTGTAGGATATTTCCTAATATTTTTTTCGACCCCGACCATTGACTTTGCAAGTCCTTGATTTTAAAGGGTGAAATTTTTGCCTTTTGAACGGGCATTTTGTTGAAACCCGCATCGTTGCTGGCTTCCCTGCTGTCAAGGGGCGCTTATCCACAAAGATATCCACAGCGATTGTGGATATCTGAAAAAGCCCTTAAAAAACGGCCACTTAGCGCGTGAAAAATATTCACGAGACAAGATTCTGCTGCCGCAGCAGAGATTTTGCAGTGCGCCATTTTGCGGCGTTCACGGTATTTTACTTGCCTTTGACCACTGTGTAAATGTACAGTTGTAGCATTTTCAGATTGAATGATCGCCATGAGTTCCCTTGCCGCACCGCCTGTCCAGGACGATCCCTTCGCCAGCCTCAATGAAGCGCAGCGTGAGGCCGTCGAACACGACATTGGCCTGCCGGCGGACGCGCTGCGCCCGCTGCTGGTTGTCGCCGGTGCCGGCTCGGGCAAGACCAGTACCCTGGCACACCGCGTAGCCCGACTGATACTCTCCGGCGCCGATCCCCAGCGCATTTTGCTGTTGACCTTTTCGCGCCGCGCCGCCAACGAAATGACACGCCGCGCCGGCGCCGTACTCCAGCGCGTGTTGGCCCTGCGCGGCAGCGAAGCGCCCACCGCCTTGCCATGGGCAGGCACCTTCCACAGCATAGGCGCGCGCCTGCTGCGTGACTACGCCGGGCGCATCGGCCTGGATGAGGCCTTCACCATTCATGACCGCGGCGATTCCGAAGACCTGATGGGGATGGTGCGTCACGAGATTGGCCTGACCCAGACTCAGAAGCGCTTTCCGCTGAAAGGCACCTGCCTGTCGATTTATTCGCGCGTGGTCAACAGTCAGGAACCCCTGGGGCTGGTCTTGCAGAGCACCTTCCCCTGGTGTAGCGAATGGGAGGCTGAACTGAAAAGCCTGTTTGGCGCCTATGTCGACGCCAAGCAGGAGCAGAACGTGCTCGATTATGACGACCTGCTGCTGTTCTGGTCAGAGATGGCGACCGATCCGGAACTGGGGCCGGAGCTCGGTGCGCAATTCGACCATGTGCTGGTCGACGAATACCAGGACACCAACCGTCTGCAGGCGGCTATCCTCACCGGCATGAAGCCCGGTGGTGAAGGCGTGATGGTGGTGGGTGACGATGCCCAATCCATCTATTCCTTCCGTGGCGCGACGGTGCGCAATATCCTCGATTTTCCCAAGCAGTTTTCGCGGCCGGCGCGCCTGGTCACGCTCGAACGCAATTACCGCTCCACCCAGCCGATCCTGGACGCTTCCAACGCCCTCATTGCAGCGGCGCTGGAACGGCATGCCAAAACATTGTGGACCGACAAGGCCTCGAGCGCCTTGCCGCAACTGGTGTTGATACCCGACGAAGCCGAACAGGCACGCTGGGTGTGCAACCAGGTACTTGCACAGCGTGAGGCAGGCACCGCCCTGATCGCGCAGGCCGTGCTGTTTCGCGCAGCCAGCCATAGCGCGGCACTGGAGCTCGAACTGATGCGCCGCAACGTTCCCTTCGTCAAATTTGGTGGGCTCAAGTTTCTGGAAGCCTCGCATATCAAGGACGTGCTGGCCGTGCTGCGTTTCGCCCAGAATCCCAATGGCCGTGTGGCCGGCTTTCGTGTCGCCCAACTGATACCGGGCATCGGTGCGGCGACTGCCACGCGTTTGCTTGACGCTGTCAGCGTGGCGCCCGATGCGGTGTGCGCCGTGGCCGATTTTGCCGCCCCGCCCAAGGCCAGCGCCGACTGGCAGCCATTCGTCGCGCTGTACCAGGCATTAAAGGCGCCAGGTCTGCGCTGGCCGGCCGACATTGAACTGGTCAAGCAATGGTATCTGCCGCACCTCGAGCGCATGCATGACGACGCGACGGTGCGCGCGGCCGACGTGGAACAATTGGCGAGGCTGGCGGTGGGCTACGGCTCGCGCGAGAGCTTCCTGGCCGAGATCACGCTCGACCCGCCGGAAGCGACCAGCGACCGCGCAGGTCCGCCTCACCTGGACGAAGACTATCTGATTTTATCGACCATCCATTCGGCCAAGGGCCAGGAATGGAAGTCGGTGCATGTGCTCAATGTTGTCGATGGCTGCATTCCCTCCGATATGAGTACCGGGAATGCGGACGATATCGAGGAGGAGCGGCGCCTCCTGTACGTGGCCATGACGCGCGCCAAGGAGCAGTTGCATCTGGTGGTGCCGAACCGCTTCTTCATCAAGCAGCAGGCGCAGATGGGCGACCGTCACGTGTATGCGGCGCGCACACGTTTTATCAGTCCGGCCATGTTGAAGCTCTACGAAGAATGCGTGTGGACCACCGCTGAAACCGTGCAGGTCAAAAAGCCGATGCCCGACAGCGTGCGCATGCTGGTGCGCGACCGCGCGCGCCAGGCCTGGAAGTAGGGCGCTTTAAGGCGCGTCAAGCACAGTCGCGACAGCCACATACTGATAGGGCACGCCCGCGCTGTCCTTGAAGGCGAGCGCAGCGCAGCGCAATTTCAGGGTGGCGCCCTCGGGCCCCGTGGTGCGAATATCGCCAGCCCAGCCACTGTCCCGTTGTAGCCCATCGAGGATGGCGCTGCTGATCGGTTCGGGAAATGGGCCTGGATGCAAGGCATGCAGATCGCGCCCCACCAGGGCCTCGCGCGCGGCGCCGGCCATCTCGCAGATCCCTTCGTTGGCGTCAACTATGCGCCCGCGCGCGTCCATGGTCAGCACCAGCGCATGTTGATTGACGACCGCCTTCAGTTGCTGGGCACTGGCCAGTTCGGCTGTCAGCAAGGCGCGCTCTGCCGCCGCTGCCGTCATGGTTGCGTAGGCACGCAGCGATGAAATCACGGTGGTGAACAATTTGCGGGTGGTCAGGTCGGCCTTGCACCAGAAATCATTGATGTCGTAGTCGACGATGATGCTGTGCTCGAGGGCCTGGCCAGGCTGGCCGGTACGCAGGACGATGCGCACCAGTTCATTGTGCAGTTCGCCGCGGACCTGGCGCGCCAATTGCAGGCCCGCTTCCGGCGTCTCCATGATTACGTCCAGCAGGATCAGGGCGATGTCGGGCGTCTCGTTCAAGATCTGGCGCGCTTCGCGTGCACTGTAAGCGTGCAGAAAGCTCAGCGGACGGCCCTGGAAGTTGGTGTTGCTAAGTGCAAATTTGGTGACCACGTGGACGTCAACATCATCGTCGACGATCAGGATGCGCCACGGCGTCAAGCCGGCTGGGGCGACAGGAAGGCTGGTAGTGTCGTCCTCGTCAATGTAGTGGACGTGTTGGTCGTTGGGGGCAAGGTCGTTTTCTGGCATGGAACAACACTAAGACAGCGCGCGCGCTTTGTCAAAGCAAAAAACTGACTTATCCCCTGTTATCGAATCTTGTAGGAATTTACCTAATGCTTGTCAGACACGTCCACGGGGTCAATTTTCAAGTGCTTGATTTTATTGAGGAAAACTTTTGCTCGCGGAATGTGCATTTTGTCGAAGATGGCTTCAATACAGGGCTTCCGGGGCAGTCGGACGAGCTTATCCACAATGTTATCCACAGTATTTGTGGATATCAAAAAAAAGGTCGAAAAATCCGGCACTTAGCGGGAAGCCCTCGTGAACCCAAGGTGATGACGACGTCACAGTTGTATTTACTCGGCGTGCACCTTGTCGGTCAAATGGACAGGCTCACCTTGGCGTAGCGCAGCCAGTTGCGCAAAGCAGGCAAGAAATGCTTGCTTGGCCTGGCCGGGGCTCATGCTGACGATGGGATCGGGCAGGGGCGCGATACCGTCCAGATAGGCCCACCGTTCTGTCGAATGCGGCATCAGGTCGCGTTTTTCAGTGGCCAGGGCAATGAGGTCTGCGCGCTTGATGGGCGCGTAGTTGGAAAAATCCAGTTGAAAGGCCTTGGCGATGAGCGTGCTGACACGGTCTTCCAGGGACGCGAATTCGGGCAGCAGCACTTTGAGCGGCTTGACCATGTCGCCCAGATAGGCTTCCGCCGCGTCGTGCAGGAGGGCCTCCAGACGCAATGCCGGAGGAACCAGTCCTGCGACGATGAGACTGTGCTGGGCAACTGAGTAAAACTCGCGCGTCTGGCCATTGAAGCGGCATTGGTAAGCCAGGCCGTGGGCGATGTCTTCGATGCTCACGCGGTCGATGCGTGGCACCAATGGATAAAAACGGTTGCCCGAAAAGGTGGACACATAGGAGGTGGTAACGTAATCGTTCATGATGGTTGCTATAGCACTGTATGTTTGTACAGTATATGCCAGATTATCGGCTTTGTCACCGGTGTGCAGTATTTACCGTGCGCGGGTCCGGACCGTATAAAATAGCCGGTTGTTTTTCCATTTCTGTAACTGCGTGGACGCTTTGACATCCTTTCCAACACCCACCCGCACCGACCTCGCGCGTCCGCGCCAGCTGGTATCGGCCCAAGCCTTGCCGGCTATGCTTGCGAGCACCGATGCCTTGCTGTTCGATGTAGGTTTCGGTCAGCATCTGCACTTTGAGCTGCAGCATATTCCTGGCGCCGCCTACCTCGAGCTCTCGCAGTTCGAAGCGCCGCCCCTATATAACAAGGTCGCCGATGCAGCCTTGCTGGCGGCCTTGCTGGCACTGGGAATCCGGCATGACAGCACGGTCATCCTGTACGGGCGCAGCCAGCTTGCAGCAGCCCGTGCGGCCCACCTGATGTTGTACGCTGGCGTGGAGGACGTGCGCCTGCTCGATGGCGGTTTCGACGCCTGGCGCGCCGCTGCGCTGCCTTGCGAGAGCGGTCCCGGGCGCGCCGTCAAGGCAGTCCAAGACTTTGGCATCACGGTGCCAGAGCGCCCCGAATTCATGCTCGACCTGGCGCAGGCGGCCGCGCTGTCCGGACGCAGCGACGCGGCCCTGGCCAGCATCCGCACCTGGAGCGAATATTCTGGCGCGACCTCCGGCTACCATTACATTGCAGCCTGCGGGGACATCGCCGGCGCACGCTGGGGCCATGCGGGGCGCGAGGGCGATGTCAACAGCATGAGCGCTTACCAGCGAGCCGATGGTTGCATGCTGCCGGCCGCCGATATCGCCCGCATGTGGCGCGCCAACGGCATCCACGAGGGCCTGGATGTCGGCTTCTACTGCGGCACCGGCTGGCGCGCATCGCTTGCCTTCTTCTATGCCTGGCTGATGGGGTGGGAGCGCATTGCGGTCTACGATGGCGGTTGGTACGAATGGAGCGCCGACCCGGCCAACCCCGTCGTGTGCCGGGTGGCCGAAGCGATTCCCGCATGACACCGTCTACGAACTGGCACTCAACCCGTCGCACCGCCGCTTTCGCGAGGACGACGGGGTGTAAATTTGCGGTAGCGCGAGGCCTTCGCCGAAATAGTTGAACGCTCTGCCAGTTCTAGGTCACAATCGCCCACATGGATATGATCGAATGCGATGTGCTGGTGGTTGGCGGGGGCATCAACGGGGCTGGCATCGCCCGCGATGCGGCCGGCCGCGGCCTGTCCGTGGTGTTGTGCGAGAAGGACGACCTGGCGGGACACACTTCGTCGGCCTCAAGCAAATTGATTCACGGCGGTCTGCGCTATCTTGAGTACTTCGCGTTTGGCCTGGTGCGCAAGGCCTTGATCGAACGGGAAGTGCTGTTGCGCAGTGCGCCCCACATCATGTGGCCTTTACGATTTGTGATGCCCCATGATGCGGGCCAGCGTCCGGCATGGATGATACGCATGGGCCTTTTCCTGTATGACCGCCTGGCCCGGCGTGAATTTTTGCCTGGCTCGGAAGGCGTCAATCTTCACCAGCATGCTGCTGGACGCGGCTTGAAAAGCGTCTTCAAACGTGGCTTCGTCTATTCCGATGGCTGGGTCGACGATGCCCGACTGGTCGTGCTGGCAGCGATTGACGCCTGCGAACACGGCGCACGCGTGCTGACCCGTACTCGCTGCGAGAGCGTCAAGCGCGATAGCAGCCACTGGCATGCCGTCCTTGTCTGCGCCGATGGCACGCGGCTCACAGTCAAGGCACGCTGCCTGGTCAATGCCGCCGGCCCCTGGGTTTCGCAGTTTTTACACGACGCCACCAGCGTGGCCGCGCACCAGTCGGTGCACCTGATCAAAGGCAGCCATATTGTCGTGCCGCGCCTGTTCGAACACACCAACGCTTATATTTTCCAGCACCCCGATGGGCGCATTGTGTTCGCGATTCCCTACGAAAGCGCGTTCACGCTCATTGGCACCACCGATCTCGAATTCAAGGGTGACCTGGACCAGGTGGCTATCAGTGCTGAGGAAGTCGGCTATCTGTGCGAGCTGGCCAACCGCTATTTCGCCCATCCCATCAGCCCCGCCGATGTGGTGTGGAGCTATGCGGGCGTGCGCCCGCTGGTGCAGGACAGCGCCTCGAGTGCATCGGCCGCGACGCGCGACTTCCGGCTTGACCACGACACCGACGGCGCACCCTTGCTCAGTGTTTTTGGCGGCAAGATCACCACCTTTCGCAAATTAGCCGAGGAAGCGGTTGACTGGATTGCGCCTACCCTGGGCAATGACACGCCCACCTGGACTGCACATGCCTGCCTGCCTGGCGGCGACCTGTTTGGCGAGCAGCCGACCAAGCGTGGCGTGCTCGAATTTGAACAATGGAGCGCCGACCTTGGCCGCCGCCATCCCTGGCTCCCCGCTACCCTGGTACAGCGCTATGCACGCACTTACGGCACGCGCACCGAGACCATGCTGGCCGGTTGCGCGTCCATGGCCGATTTGGGCGCGGAGATTGTCCCGCAACTGCATGAAGTCGAAGCGCGTTATTTGATGCGCCGTGAATGGGCGCGCACGGCCGCCGACATGCTGTGGCGCCGGACCAAGCTGGGACTGCACGTCCCGCCCGATAGCGCGACCCGGCTCGATGCCTGGATCGCGCAGCAAGCGCCGATCTAGTTTTTCGGTCGGCTCGCGCCGTCCTTGCCCGCCCGTGCGACGATGGAAAAGTGCAGTTCCATCGGATCGAGCACGCTCATGGCGCCACCCATCACGGACATGGGGACGATACCGAAGTCGGTCTGCAGCAAGCGCAAGTCGCCAGTGGCGGTGAGCGAGTCGCCGGTGCGGACAATCCTTGTCGGTACCTGATAGCTGCGCGCCACACCATGCAGGGTGACAGTCAGGCGCAGCGTGTCGGGTGCATCGCTGCGCTCTACGTGCAGCAGAACCACTGGAAAGCGATCGGCGTCCAATACCTTGGTCAGCATATTGACGCGTGTGCCGGCAATGGCGTCGGCCGAGGGCTGCGTGTCGAGTCCAGCCGCCGTGCGCAGTGGTCCCTCATCGACACTCATTTGATCGAGGCGGAACTGGAAATCGGCGCGGCCTGCGTCCGGTGCGACGAAGCCTTCCAGCGTGTGGCTGGCCACCACATGGTCATGACCGAGGCGCGCAAGGGCGCCACCGCGTCGCACTACTACCGTGATCAAGGATTGGGCGGCGTCGATGCGGTAAATATTCTGGCCAGCCTTTTCCGCCTGCTGATACCAATTGGTCGGAGCGTCGACCGGGACAGGAACGGGGGCAGGCGCGGGCGGCGGCGCCAACTGGGTGGCGCAGCCGGCCACGAATGCCGCGAGAACAATAATGTGGGCTTTTTTCATAGGAGCGATTGTGCCATGGACAGATTAATCTGCGGCGCGCCAGGCGGTTTGCCCAGCAATTGCACGATCATCCAGATGGCCACGCATGCATAGATGAGGCGCGGCAGCCAATTGATGATTTCCGCCTGGGCCAATGCCAGCGATTCCGATTCGGCATCCGCGTGGCGCAGCAGCATGTCGGACAGGGAGCCGCTCTCTTCGCCCGTGTGCACGAAGGCGAACAGCTGCGTCGTATCCACCAACTGCAGCGCCGCGACACCTTGGGCCAGCGTGGCTCCCGATTTCACCATCGGCAGGATGGTCGCCAGGTCGGCGCGTACCTGATGATTGTCGACCGTGGCCACGGCAATGGGCAGCGCTTCGAAGACCGCCACACCGGCCTGCAGCAGCATGGCCAGGCTTTCGCAAAAGTCGCGAGCGTTGCGGCGCAAATGCAGACGGCCAAACAGGGGCAGTGCCAGCAAGCCCTGTTCGAGTGCAGGGCGCCATGGCGCCGGGGCGCCGGACGTGAACCAGATATGCACGCGCGCGGCCAGCATGCCGATCACGGTTAGCGTTAGCATGGGGCCGATGGTTTTCCAGGCGTAGCCACCCAGACTGAGCTCGCCAGTGACCAGTTTGGGCAGGGGACCCACCAGCAAACCAATGAGCAGCGTCAGGCCAGGCAGCACCAGGCGGGCGCGTAGTGCCGCCATCTGGGCTGCGCGCGTGGCATGGCTGATGGCGAGCCGCTGATAGGTGGACCAGGGACTGCCGGCGGCAAATGCGGCGCGTAACAAGCGGCCTTCGAACAGCGTAAACAAGCCGCTGTTCAAGCCCGCAGTCGCCGGTTCCACACCACGACTGTAAAGACGCTGGAAGGCCACCACGCGTTCGCGCGCAGCGGAACCGAGGTCCAGCAAGGCAAAGGAACGGTCGGCTGGAATGCCGGCCTTCTCCATGGCAGCGAGGTGCTGAAACAATTGGGCGCGCAGGGGCAGTGGCAGCGGTTGAAATCGGCTCATGCGGCGATTCTCGCACACGCGCGGCAGAGCGGGGGAAATGGGCTATGATTTGACTCTCCCGCTTTGTTAGCAAAGGATCGCCATGATCGACTTGTACTCCGCCGCCACCCCGAATGGCCACAAAGTGTCGATAGCGCTGGAAGAAATGGCGCTGCCTTATGAACTGCATACCCTGGAGCTGCAAAAGGGCACGCAGAAAGAAGCATGGTTCCTGGCGCTCAATCCGAACGGCCGCATCCCTGCGATTGTGGACCGTGAAGCGGACAATTTTGCCGTCTTCGAGTCCGGCGCCATCCTCGTTTATCTGGCCGAGAAGTACGGACAGCTGATGCCCCAGGATGCGAAGGGTCGCTCGCTGGTGATGCAATGGCTGATGTTCCAGATGGGCGGCATTGGCCCCATGATGGGCCAGGCGAACGTGTTCTATCGCTATTTTCCCGAAAAAATCCAGCCGGCGATAGACCGCTACCACGGCGAGAGTCGGCGCCTTTTCACGGTTCTGGACAGCCGCCTGAAGGAGCAGGAATTTTTGGCTGGCGACTATTCCATCGCCGACATCGCAAACTGGGCCTGGGTGCGCACGCACAAATGGTCGGGCGTGTCGGTGGAAGGCCTGCCGCATTTGCAGCGCTGGATGGCAGCCATCGGCGAGCGACCCGCCGTCAAGAAGGGCATCCTGATGCCCGCGTCCGAACGCGATCTCGAAAAAGCCAACGAGGCGGAAGCGCAAAAATTTGCCGACCGCGTGCGCGGCATGCTGGAAACCGGCCAGTCGCGCGGATAGCAAGACGTTCAAACATTAAGGGAGGCACCATGAAGCTTTACGTCAGCAGTTACGCCCCAAATCCGCGCCGTGTTGCCATGTTCATTGCCGAAAAAGGCATCACAGGCATCGACAGCGTGCATATCGACCTGGCGGCCAATGAACACAAGAGCGATGGATTCCGCGCCAAAAATCCCATGGCCCGCACCCCGGCGCTGGAGCTGGACGACGGGCGCGTGCTGGCCGAATCGCGGGCCATTTGCACCTATCTGGAAGGCTTGTACCCGACACCGAACCTGATGGGAGTGGATGCGGAAGAGCGGGCCTTCATTGAAATGGCCGACCGGCGGGCAGAGATGCATCTGCTTCTAGGGATCGCCAACTGCGTACGTCACTCCCATCCTGCGCTGGCCAATCTGGAACAGCCACAATACCCGGAGTTTGGCGCAACCCAGGGCATCAAGATGCGCGAGAACGCGGCATGGTTCGATACGCTTCTGTCAAAGCAGGCCTATCTGGCCGGGGATCGGTTCACCGTGGCCGACATTACCGCGTTCTGCGCCCTGGAGTTTGCCCGTGGCCTGATGAAGTACAAGCCTGGCAATGACGGCTTGGTGCATCTGCAGGCCTGGCGTGACCGGATGGCCGAGCGGCCCTCGGCGGCCGTCAAATAGGCGCCACACTGTTCGCTACACGACGCGCTTGTACCAGGGCTGCTGCGCAAACAGGGGCACGTAGTTGGCCTGCAGGGCGTCGCTGCGATCGAGTTCACGCTCCAACCCCAGTACGCCAAACAGCGCCAGGCTGTCGTGGAACAGCTTGAGGGTTTTCTGGCGCAGGACAGGCCCGAAATCGGCCAGCGCGCTGCGGCACAGGATGAGCTGAAACTCATTGAACGAGGCGTCCGTGACCAGGTTGTACTGGGCCCAGGTAATGCGCTTGCGCAGGTGGGCCTTGAGCACGGCGCGCTTGCCATGGATGTCGAAGTAGTCGGCCAGATTCGCCGTGCCGCCACTTTTCAGATAGTTCTCCTGGTACTCGGCCATGCGCTCGATGGGAATGCTGGCGTCGTCAACTTGCGCCAGCATTTCTTCATTGGCCAGCGTGGCAAATACCTCGGTACGGGCGTCTAGCTGTTCGTCCGCCAGCAGAATGACCAGCGACCAGGCTTCCTCGACACCGGCACATTCGGCCAGCCATACGCGTGGCAGGGCCGAGGCGCGCAGGCAAGCGGCCAGCACGGAGCGCAGCAGGCGCGCCTGCTGCGGATCATCGAACAGGTAGGCTGGCTGCACGCTCAAGGCGCGCAGCAGGGCTGCCAGGGCGTGCGGATCGTGCAGCACACGGTCCTGCAGCTGCGACACGGTCGCCAGCTTGCGAGTGTCCATCAGCGCATGGAGCTTGCGCTGCACGCCGGCGCGCTGGTAGGCCCGGAAATCAAAGCCAAAGCGCTGGAACACCGCTTCGAGCAGCAGATCGATTTCCAGTTCCTCGGTCGCCAGCGCCGTATCCACCTGCGCCATGCCGTTCAATGCAGCCAAACCCGCATCAGCGACAGCAACTGGGCCACATCGACCGGTTTGGTGATGTAGTCCGACGCACCGGCAGCGATACACTTGTCACGGTCACCTTTCATCGCCTTGGCGGTCAAGGTAATGATGGGCAGAGACTTAAACTTTGGAATGCGGCGGATGGCGCGCATGGTGTCGTAGCCGTCCATCTCCGGCATCATGATGTCCATCAGGACGATTTCGATAGTCGGATCCTTTTCCAGCACTTCAATGCCGTCGCGTCCATTTTCGGCAAACGACACCTGCATCTGCTGGCGTTCCAGTAGCGAAGACAGGGCAAAAATATTGCGCAGGTCATCGTCGACAATGAGTACCTTGCGCCCGGCCAGGCCACCATCGGCGGCATGGATCTCCTCGAGCATCTTGCGCTGCAATTCAGGCAGCGAGGCGTGCGAGCGGTGCAGGAAGAGGGCGGTTTCATCGAGCAGGCGCTCCGGTGAACGGGCGTCCTTGATGACGATGGTCTTGGCATAGCGTTTCAGCTTGGTCACTTCCTTGCGTGACAATTCCTTGGCCGTGTAGATCACGATCGGCAGGTCGCGCAGGGATGGATCCTTGCCGATCTGGTCCAGCAGATCGAAGCCGCTGATGTCGGGCAGCGTCAGGTCCAGCACCATGCAATCGAAGTGCGAAGCCTTCAATGCGTCGAGCGCGGCCTGGCCGGTCTCCACGGCCACGATGCGCAGGTCCGCGTCGCCAATGAGGGAAACGATGGAATCGCGCTGCATCTTCTCGTCGTCGACCACCAACAGGCTGCGCTTGCCGCCCAAGAGGAATTTCTGGATGCGGGTGAATTCTTCCTGCAGCGCCTCGCGGCTGACTGGCTTGTTGATGTAGGAAATGGCGCCCTGGCGCAGCGCACGTTCGCGTTCGCGCAGGTTGGACATCACGTGCACCGGAATGTGGCGCGTGCTCGGATCGCGTTTGAGGCGGTCCAGGACCGTGAAGCCATCGATGTCGGGCAGATCGATGTCAAGGATGATGGCCGACGGCAGATAATCGCGCGCCAGCGACAGGGCCGAATCGCCCTTATTGGTGACGATGGCCTTGAAGTTTTTTTCGCGGGCGTATTCCACCACCTCCAGCGCGAAGCTCTCATCGTCTTCGATGACCAGCACCGAAGGGTCACCCGGCGCGATCAGGCCGCGGTCGTCAAGGATGGATGAATATTCGATCAGTTGCTGCTGGCCGCTGCTGTCCACGTCGGCCGCTTGCGCCTCCATACCGTATTGCGGCGCGCTGGTGTACACAACTTGCGCAGGAGGCGGCGCCATGCGCGCAGGCTGCGGCTGGCGTGCCTGGTCGTAGTTGATGAAGCCGGCACGGTTGTAGGGCAGGAAGAGGGTGAAGGTGGAACCGGCATTGACCACCGATTCGACCCGGATTTCGCCGCCCAGGAGGCGCGCCAGTTCGCGCGAAATCGACAGGCCAAGACCGGTGCCGCCGTACTTGCGGGCGGTGGAGCCGTCGGCTTGCTGGAAGGCTTCGAAAATGAGCTGCAGCTTGTCGGAAGCGATACCGACACCGGTGTCGCGCACCGAGAACGCCAGCACCGCATCGGCATGCACCAGGTTCGGGTGGTCCGACGTCCAGCCGCTGGT
>JBJMVX010000219.1:0-15997 GCA_045810445.1 Massilia sp. | reverse complement strand
GTGCATCGAAACGACCGGCTACGGCACCCGCACCTCCACCGTCGTCAAGCTGTACAACGACGCGCCCGCCGAACTGCACGAGCGCGTGCTGCAAGCCTGAGTTACTGCGCAGCCTTCATTTTTTCGCGCAGCATCTCGCGCACTTGCGGCGTGGCCTTGTACGGATCGCCCGGGTTAATCTGGTGAACGATCTCGTTCATGCGCTCGGCCACACTTGCCAGCGCACCAGGATGCGAATAAATATAGAACTGTCCGTCGCGGATGGCGTCAAACGTCAGGCGTGATACATCGGCTGCGGACACCTTGCCTGACTCCACTGCCTTCACCGTCATGGCCTGTGCCACCTTCTGGCTGGCCGTCACGCCGCTCGTCATGGCCACGTCGGCCGGACGGTTGCGGTGCGACTGGCTGATCCCGGTCGGCACAAAATATGGGCACAGCACCGAAGCGCCAATAGGCGCATCAACCAGCTGCAAATCGTGGTACAGCGTTTCCGACAGTGACACCACAGCATGCTTGGACACGTTGTACACGCCCATGGTGGGTGCGTTGAGCAGACCGGCCATCGAGGCGGTGTTGACGATGTGGCCTTCGTAGGCGGCATCCTTCTTCGCGCACTCAAGCATCAGCTTGGTAAAGATGCGCACGCCGTGCACCACGCCCCACACGTTCACGCCCAGCACCCATTCCCAGTCGGCCACTGAATTTTCCCAGATCAGGCCGCCCGAACCCACGCCGGCGTTGTTAAACAGCAGGTGGACTGCGCCAAATTTCTCCATCGTCGCGTCCGCCAGCGCCTGCACTTGCTCGCCCTTGCGCACGTCGCAGATCATGCCCAGCACTTGCGCGCCCTCTGCCTGCAGTTCGGCAACGGCCTTGTCCAGCGCATCTTGCTGCACGTCGGCCAGGACCAACTTCATGCCCAAACCGGCAGCAGTGGTGGCGAATTCACGGCCCAGGCCGCTCGCGCCGCCAGTGATGACGGCGACTTTATCGTGGAAATTTTTCATGGGATCAGTTTTACCAGTTGTTTGCCAAAGTTGCGGCCCTGAAGCAGGCCGATGAATGCGTCAGGTGCAGCTGCCAATCCTTGCGCCACTGACTCGCGGTAGCGCAGTTTTCCATCGGCCAGCAAAGTAGCCAGCTCGCCTAGACCCTGCGGCCAGAATTCCATGTGTTCGGTGACAATAAAGCCGCGCACGGTAAGGCGGCTGGTGAGCATGAAGCGCATATTGCGCATGGCCATGTCGTCGCCGTTGTAGCCGGCAATCAAGCCACACAAGGCGACGCGCCCGAAGGCGTTCATCAGTGGCAATGCCGCGTCAAAGCCGGCGCCGCCCACATTTTCAAACACGCCGTCAATGCCGTCTGGCGCTGCGGCGGCCAGGTCGGCTGCCAGATTGCCTGCCTTGTAATCGACGCAGGCATCAAAGCCCAGCACATCGACCACGTAGGCGCATTTTTCCGGTCCACCTGCGATGCCAATAACGCGGCAGCCCTGCAATTTGGCCAATTGGCCAACCGCACTACCAACAGCGCCACTGGCCGCCGATACCAGGATCGTGTTGCCGGCTTTCGGAGCAATAATCTGGTTCAGGCCGTACCAGGCCGTCATGCCTGGCATGCCCAGGATGCCCAGATAGCTGGACAGTGGCGCGCGTTCGGCATCGACCTTGCGCAGCATGGCCCCATCGGCCACGCCCATCTCTGCCCAGCCAAGCATGCCGACGACCTTGTCGCCGACTGCAAAACGCGGATGGCGCGAGGCGATCACTTCGCCTGCCGTGCCACCGATCATGGTCTCGTCCAGCGTCTGCGCCTGGGCGTAGCTTTTCGCTTCGCTCATGCGCCCGCGCATGTAGGGGTCCAGCGACAGATAGTGGTTACGCACCAGCACCTGGCCATCGTCTGGCACAGGCATTTCTGCCTCTTCAATGCGGAAATTTTCCGGCACCACTGCGCCGCGTGGGCGCGTGGCCAGCACAATACGTTGAAACGTCGTCATGCTTAAACCGCCGACACGCCGCCGTCCACGGCCAAGGTCTGGCCCGTGATGTGTTTCCCAGCATCCGACGCAAACAACAGGGCCACGCCTTTCAAGTCTTCATCGTCGCCGATGCGACCCAGCGGCGAGCCTTTCGCCAGCGCTTCTTCGCCTATGCTCTCAAGCACGCCCTTGGTCATCTTGGATGGGAAAAAGCCCGGTGCAATGGCATTGACCGTGATGCCGTAACGGCCCCATTCACCAGCCAGGGTGCGCGTAAAGTTGATCACCGCGCCCTTGGACGTGTTGTAAGCCACCGTTTTCATGGTGCCTGGCGGGTTACCGGCCAGCCCAGCGATGGAGGCGATGTTGATGATGCGGCCGTACTTGCGTGGAATCATGGACAACTTGCCGACCGCCTGCGACACCAGGAAGATGCTGCGGATATTCAGGTTCATCACTTTGTCCCACGCTTCAATCGGATAGTCTTCCGCTGGCGCACCCCAGCTCGCGCCAGCGTTGTTGATCAGGATATCGATGTGGCCCAGGCGCTTGAGTGCTTCATCGACCAGCGGGCCGATCTGGGTTTCGTCGGACAGGTCCGCTGCAATGGCGGTCGCTGCAATGCCGCGCGACTTTAGATGGGCAACTGCCTCGTCCAGGTCGGACTGCTTGCGCGAGGACAGCACCAGCGTGGCGCCCTGCTCGCCCAGCGCTTCAGCCATCTGCAAGCCCAGCCCGCGCGAGCCGCCGGTGACCAGGGCCGTTTTGCCGGCCAGTGAAAACAATTCTTGGGTAGTGCGCATAGTCTTTCCTTATTGGTTCAGATGGCGTAGTCCATGCACTGGCGCTCATCGCGCACGGCGCCGATGAACGGCACGATGGCCTTGTGGGTGGGATGGGCTGCGTATTCGGCCAGCGCTTCCTTGCTGGCAAATTCGGAGTACAAAATCACGTCGTAGGTCGCTTCCAGGCCAGGCTGGGCCAGCGCGACCTCAAACTTGAGCGTGCCTGGGGACAGCTTGGCGCACGACTCGAGTTTTTCCTTCATTTTCAGCGCATTGGTCGCACGGTCCGCGCCTTCGGCAAAGTCCTTCAGCTTCCACATGACGATGTGTTTGATCATAGCTGTCCTTTAAAACCACGCGTCCTGCATGTCCAGCGTGGTGGTGTCTATACTTGCCAGCAAGTCCAGCTGAGGCTGAACCTTGGGCAATTCCCAATGGTAGAAATAACGGCAGGCTTGCAGCTTGCCGCGATAGAAATCCTGGTCATCCGCCGTGGCGCCGTCCATGGCCAAGGCTGCCGTCAGCGCTTGCTCGAGCCACAGCCAGGCAACGATGGTGTGTCCCACCGCTTCCAGGTACAGGCTGGCATTGGCCAGGGTCTTGTTCATGTCGCCCGCCGCGTACAGGGCCGCCGTGACAGGCGCGATGGCTTGCCACTGGGTTTCCAGTCGATCTGCAAAATCGTTCAGTTCGGCCGATACGCCAGCCGCGCGCACCTTGGCAATGCCAGCGGCCACTTCAGCGCTAATGGCCTTGAACAGCGCGCCGTTTTGCATCGACACTTTGCGTCCCAGCAGGTCCAGGCCATGGATGCCGTGCGTGCCCTCATGGATGGCATTGAGGCGATTGTCGCGGTAGAACTGTTCCACATTGTATTCGCGGGTGTAGCCATAGCCGCCGTGCACCTGGATCGCCAGGCTGTTCGCTTCCACGCACCACTGCGATGGCCACGATTTGGTAATCGGGGTCAGGAAATCGAGCAACTGGCCAGCGCGGGTACGCGCTTCCGGATCGGGCGCCGTATTGAACTCGTCCACCAGGCGTGCCGAGTACATCACCAGCGCCATTGCGCCCTCGGCATAGGCCTTCTGGGCCAACAGCATGCGCCGTACATCGGTGTGTTCGATGATGGCCACCTGCGGCTTGACCGGATCTTTCTCGGCAGGATGGCGTCCTTGCGGGCGGTTGCGCGCATAGTCGAGCGCATGCAGGTAGCCCGTCACGCCCAGCACGGCGGCGCACATGCCCACGCCGATGCGCGCTTCGTTCATCATGTGGAACATATTCATCAAGCCCTGGTGCGGCTCACCGACCAGGTAGCCGATCGCGCCAGCCTTGCCGTCGGGCTTGTGGCGCCCTTCGCCAAAGTTAAGCAGGCAATTTGTCGTGCCGCGGCTGCCCATCTTGTGGTTCAGGCCAGCGAGCACAACGTCGTTGCGCTGACCGATGGCGCCATCTTCAGCGACCAGGTATTTGGGCACAATGAACAGGGAAATGCCCTTGACGCCAGGGATGAGGCGACCATCGGGGCCGGGAATCTTGGCCAGCACCAGGTGCACGATATTGCCCGCCAGGTCATGCTCACCGGCGGAAATCCACATCTTGTTGCCGGTCAGCCGATACTGGCGTTCACCTTCGGGACCGGCGACCGGATCGGGTTCGGCGCGCGTGGTGATGTCCGACAGGCTGGACCCGGCCTGCGGCTCGGACAAGCACATGGTGCCGAAGAAGCGTCCGGCCAGCAGTGGGCGCACGAAACGGTCGATCTGGCGCGGGGTGGCGCACTTAAGCAAGGTGTTGGCATTGCCAACAGTGAGGAAAATGTAGGCCGAGGTGGCAATATTGGCCGAGGTGAAATAGGCCGACAAAGCCTTGTCCACCACGCAGGGCAATTGCATGCCCTCGTACTCATAATCCTGGCCCGAGGCCATCAGGCCGGCGGCGGAAAACGCATCCAGAGCCACCTTCACCTCAGGAATGATGGTGACTTTTTCGCCGTCGAAATGCGGCTCGTGGTTGTCGTTCTTCTTGTTGTGCGGGGCAAACAGGTCAGTGGCGATCTGTTCGGCCGTGTCGAGCGCCGCATTGAAGGTTTCACGGCTGTGATCGGCGAAGCGAGGCCGCGCCGTCAGGGATTCGACGTCCAGCCATTGGTACAGCAGGAAGTCGATGTCGCGGCGCGACAGAATTTTCGATTGCATGGGGAGTCCCGACGAAGGCCGGACGCCGCCGCAGCGGCGCCCCGACCGGGTTTAAACGACTTCGAACAGACCGGCTGCGCCCTGACCACCGCCGATGCACATGGTGGCAACGACATATTTGACGCCGCGGCGCTTGCCCTCAATCAGGGCGTGGCCGACCAGACGCGCGCCCGACACACCATAAGGATGGCCAACGGCAATCGCGCCGCCATTGACGTTCAGGCGATCCATCGGAATGCCCAGGCTGTCCGCGCAATAGAGCACCTGCACGGCAAACGCTTCGTTCAATTCCCACAGGCCAATATCATGCACGGTCAAGCCGGCTTTTTTCAGCAGTTTTGGAATGGCGAACACGGGACCGATGCCCATCTCGTCAGGCTCACAGCCGGCTACCGCGAAGCCACGGAAGATACCCAGCGGTTGCAGGCCACGCACCTGCGCCATGCGGCTGCTCATCAACACAGCCACCGAGGCGCCATCGGAAAACTGGCTGGCATTGCCAGCGCTGATCACGCCGCCAGGAATGGCTGGACGGATCTTCGACACGCCTTCGAGCGTCGTGTCGGCGCGAATGCCTTCGTCGGCTGAAATGGTCACTTCGCGCGTGGTGAGCAGGCCCGATTCCTTGTCCGCGATGCCCATCACGGTGGTCATTGGCACGATTTCAGCGTCAAACTTGCCGGCCGCCTGGGCGTTGGCTGCGCGCTGCTGGCTTTGCACGCCATATTCATCCTGGCGGTCGCGGCCAATGTTGTAACGCTTGGCCACGGTTTCTGCCGTTTGCAGCATGGGCCAGTAGATTTCCGGCTTGTGCTCCTTGAGCCAAGGGTCAGCCAGCATATGGGTATTCATTTCCTGCTGTACGCAGGAGATCGATTCGACGCCGCCTGCCGCGTACACCTCGCCTTCGCCAGCGATGATGCGCTGGGCTGCCATGGCAATGGTCTGCAGGCCGGAGGAGCAAAAACGGTTGACGGTCATGCCAGCGGTGGTCACCGGGCAGCCGCCGCGCAGGGCGATCTGGCGCGCGATGTTCGCACCGGTGGCGCCTTCAGGATTGGCGCAACCCATGATGACGTCTTCAATCTCGCCCGCCTCAATGTTTGCGCGGGCAATGGCCGCCTGCAGGGCGTGGCCGCCGAGGGTCGCGCCATGGGTCATATTGAAGGCACCCTTCCACGATTTGGCCAGACCGGTGCGGGCGGTCGATACGATGACGGCGTCTATCATTTGTGTCTCCTGATGTGATGGTATGAGCGCGTGGCGCTGTGTTGATCGATACGAGAATAGCACATTTTAGTACGGTCGTTCGCAAATTTATTGCGCGGCTTTTCGCGTTGCCGATTTGTCAGTTTCGCGTAAGTTTCAAGCAAGGATGACGTAAGGTTCACAGCCCACACTCCGTGCAGCTGAATTGAATCGGCTAATCCGCCAAAGCTAGCAAACTACAATATACGGAGACAAACATGGCTATATCATCCGGCACTTCGGGGGACATCCGCAAGGGTCTACCTACCACGCAGGGCCTCACCAAGGAAGAGAAGAAGGTCATCTTCGCCTCATCGCTGGGCACCGTTTTCGAATGGTACGATTTCTATTTATATGGCTCGCTTGCGGCCATCATCGCCAAACAGTTCTTCGTTGGCGACCCTACCACCACCTTCATCTTCGCGCTGCTGGCCTTTGCGGCCGGCTTCATCGTGCGTCCCTTCGGCGCGCTGGTGTTTGGCCGCCTCGGTGACATGATCGGTCGCAAATACACCTTCCTGGTCACCATCCTGATCATGGGTTCCTCGACCTTCGTGGTCGGCCTGCTGCCGGCTTACAAGACAATTGGCCTTGCCGCGCCCATCATCCTGGTCACCCTGCGCATTTTGCAGGGCCTGGCGCTGGGTGGCGAGTATGGTGGCGCCGCGACCTACGTGGCGGAACACGCACCGCAAGGCAAGCGCGGCTTCTTCACCTCGTGGATCCAGACCACCGCGACCATGGGCCTGTTCCTATCGCTGGCCGTCATTACCGGCACTCGCTTTGCGCTGGGCGAAGAGGAATTTGCTAACTGGGGCTGGCGCGTGCCTTTCCTGGTGTCCGTGCTGCTGTTGGGCGTGTCGGTCTGGATTCGTCTGTCGATGAATGAGTCGCCAGCCTTCGCCAAAATGAAAGCAGAAGGCAAAACCTCGAAAGCGCCGCTGACCGAGTCCTTCCTGAAACCTAAAAACGCCAAGATCGTGCTGCTGGCGCTGATTGGCCTGACCATGGGCCAGGCAGTGGTGTGGTACACCGGCCAGTTCTACGCCCTGTTCTTCCTGACCCAGACCTTGAAAGTGGACCTGCTAACCGCCAACCTGATGGTGGCCGGCGCCCTGCTCTTGGCCACGCCGTTCTTCATCGTATTCGGCAGCCTGTCGGACAAGATCGGCCGCAAATGGATCATCCTGGGCGGCTGCCTGATCGCCGCGCTGACTTTCTTCCCGATCTTTAAGGGACTGACTCATTACGCCAATCCTGCGCTGGAAGCCGCCTTGACCAATTCGCCAGTGACGGTGGTGGCCGATCCTGCGACCTGCCACTTCCAATTCAAGCTGACCGGCACCGAAAAATTCCCGTCGTCCTGCGATATCGCCACTGGCTTGCTGACGGCTGGCTCGGTCAGCTACACGACCGAAGATGCACCGGCTGGCGCGCTGGCCAAGGTCAAAATCGGCAGCAAGGAAATCACCTCGTTCAACGCGGTGATGACGGCCGATGGCTTGAATTTTGATGCGGACAGCAAGACCAAGGAAGCGGCGCTGAAGAAGGAAGTCGGCGCAGCGATCAAAGAAGCAGGCTATCCAGCCAAGGCCGATCCAGACCAGATCAACAAGGTTATGGTTGTCGCGCTGCTGTTCATCCTGGTGCTGTATGTGACCATGGTGTATGGCCCGATTGCCGCCATGCTGGTGGAAATGTTCCCGACCCGCATACGCTATACGTCCATGTCCCTGCCCTACCATATCGGTAACGGCTGGTTCGGCGGGCTGCTGCCGACCACGGCGTTTGCGCTGGTGGCACTCAAGGGAGATATTTATTACGGTCTGTGGTATCCGGTCATCATTGCCGCGATTACCGTCGTGATTGGCGCGCTGTTCGTCAAGGAAACCAAGGACAACGATATCTACGCTGCTGACTGAAGCAGGTTTTGCGAAATGAAATGCCGCCAGTGATGGCGGCATTTTTCGTTTCCCCGGCCAGAACGCGGCCCGTCGTCCCCACGAAGGTGGGGATCCATGCAGAGCTCAAGTCGGTATGGGTCCCCACTTTCGTGAGGACGACGGGCTAACTAGTAAGTCAGATTGTGCGCGGACATGACGCGAAAACCGTCGTCCCTACTTTTGTGAGGACGACGGGCTAACAACTTGCTTGGGGCGGTGTGAATTCTTTCAAATAGCCGGCCTCACAACCACCCAGCCTCACGCGCCAGCCGAAACGCCTCCACCCGATTCCCCGCATTGAGCTTGCTGATCGCCTCGGACAGGTAGTTGCGCACCGTCCCTTCGGACAAAAACACCAACTTCGCTATCTCGCCGCTGCTCTTGCCCTCGCCCGCCAACCGCAACACCTGACGCTCGCGTTCGGACAAGGGATCCTCACCCCCGCTCCAGCTCTCCAGCGCCAGTTCCGGTGCAATCGCCCGTCCGCCTGCGTGCACGGTGCGGATGGCCGCTGCCAGTTGCTCGGCCGGCGCATCCTTGAGCAGATAGCCGCGTACGCCAGCTCCCAGAGCACGCCGCAGATAGCCTGCACGCGCAAAGGTCGTCACAATCATGACCCGCACCGGCGAGCCAGCCTCGCTGAGCGCGCCAGCCAACTCCAGGCCCGTCATGAGCGGCATTTCAATATCGGTCAACACAATATCGGGAACTAGCGACGTGCACAGCGTCATCGCTTCCTGGCCGTTGCGCGCCATCCCGACCACATCCAGGTCTTCTTCAAAGCGCAACAAGGCCGCCATCGCCCCCAGCAGCAAGGCCTGGTCTTCGGCGATCACTATTCTGATTTTTTTCATGCTCCCGCTCCCAGTGGCAAACGCAGTTCCAAGGTCAGTCCTTCACTGACGCGCATCGCCAGTTGTCCCCCCAAGCTATCCACGCGCTCTTTCATCCCGGTCAGCCCGTTGCCTTGCTTGAGCTGTCCGCCCCCGTCATTGCGCCTGCCATTGTCGGCAATACGCAAGACGATCATGCCGCCCTCCAGGCCCAGCGATACTTCGCAGCGCGATGCGCCGGCATGACGAATGATATTGGTCACCGCTTCACGCAAGGCCAGCGCCATCACGTTTTCCGCCGAAGCAGGAATCGCAAATGGTTCGACCAGCGCCTGCATGCTGACCCCTGCCGCATCCAGGCTCGCCTTGGCACTGGCCAGTTCATGTTGCAGCCCGGTTAGCCGGTAACCGGTCACCGCGGCTCGTACTTCGGCCAAGGCATTGCGGGCGCAGCGCTCGATATCCCCGATTTCCTGAGCCGCAGCGGCAGGATCACGTGCGACCAACTTGCCTGCGAGCTCAGCCTTGAGCGTGATGAGCGAGAGCGTATGGCCAAGCAGGTCGTGCAGGTCACGCGAAATGCGTTCACGCTCGGCGATGGTCGCCATATGCTCGACCTCTTCCTGCTTGCGCAGCAGTTGCTCGCGTGAGCGGCGCAGCGTAGCGTCCATGATCGATGCCAGGCCGACTGTCATGGCAATCGCCAGGGCGGGCAGCGCAAAGGAGGCCGCAGCACCGCCCGCCACACGGCTGGTCAAGGCTAACAGCCCCAGCACTGCAACAAGGGCAAAATAAGCCAGTCGCGGTTGGCGGATGCCCGCACACATCGCGCCAGCGAAGGTAAAAAAGGTGAAGGCGCTGTAATTGAACGGCGCCCACGCCACGCCCAACAGACAGGTCGCTGCCATGATCAGGAGCAGCCGCCGTGGTGGCGCCCAGAAGCTGGCGAAATACATCGGCAGAAAGACCAGCATGGTGGCGACCAACGCCGCCAGCTCGATCGCTCCTGGCGGCGTGTGCACATATTTTGTCAGCAGGAACACCAGCGAGAATGCCCACAGGTAAGGCGCCTTGCCCATGGTCGCAGGCACCCATGGCAGGGCCAGCATGCTGCGAAGACGGTTGATGTTCCTGCTCATTTGCGTGATTCCTGTTTAGTCGTTCGTCAGCCGCACATCGACCAGCTGGAAGGCATAGTTGCCCACTTTTGGCCCGGCGTTGAACGCTATCATGGTGACCATGCTTGCGTCTATGCCTTTGAACTGCGAAAACGGGATGGCAACCTCGGTCCACGCGGCAGGCGCCGTGAAGGCCACGTTCACCGGAATCTGCGTGCCCTTGGCCATCATGCTCAGGCTGTAGGTGTTGCCGTCACCGCGCACCTTGAAGCGTATGGTTTTTGCACCCGACAGATTGGCCGGGTCCATCGGCTTCGCGCCAGGCAGGAAGGCCACACCAGCCCACGGGTAGGCAAAGCCAGTTTCCACGCTGGCCTGGATATCGAGGGCCTGCTGCCCATTCGCATCTGGCGCCTGTGCGGCCAGTTTCACGGACGATTTACCACCCATGAAGTTGTCGACCGAGGGCATCCAGCCAAAGCCGAACGGGCTGGCCAGCTTTTCTGCGCTAAATTTGCTGATGCGTCCGTCCGTCGGCAATGCCACGCTCGGCTCGCTTGCCGGTGCCGCTTCCGAGGCCACACGCGCTTGCTGCGTGGCGCGAAGGCCGGTGGCGTCCACGCCATCCTTCCAGACCGCGACAATCCGGCGCGTGCTGGTGATATCGGCAGAAGGGTCGCCTTCTACCAGCAGCAGATCGGCCTTGTAGCCGGCGCGGATGCTGCCACGGTTGCCCAGCTTGAAGGCGTTTGCAGGTGCCGAGGTGGCTGCCTTCAAGGCCTGCAAAGGCGTCAAGCCGGACGCCACCAAGGACGCCAACTCGTGGTGCAAGCTAATGCCATGATCGGTGCCGTTATTGCCAGCGTCCGTACCAGCCAGGATCGGCACGCCCGCACGCGACAAGGCCAGGGTCATCGCCTTGGGAACGGTGAGTCGGTCCGGATCGGGTTTGACGCCGTAGGGTTTGCGCATGGTGGCAGTCTCGGCACGATCGAGCAGGGACATCATGGACTTGTCGGCCAACACGTCGTCGGCAGTCACACCTGCAATACTTTCGAGCACGCTGAAGGTCGGGATCACGAAAGCGTGGTGCGACTTGGCCAGTTGCACCAGGCCAGCCATGGCGTCCGGTTCAATGCTGCGGCCAACAAACAGGTGCACCAGGCCGTCGGCGCCCGCTTCAATCGCCGTGCGCGCGCTTTCCAGGGTGCTCACGTGCACCACTGCCAGCTTGCCGCGCAGGTGGGCGGCCTTGATCAGGGCAGTGACCGTGTCGTTATCGAGAGTGGGGGATGTGACCTTGGCGGTGCCGCCTTCCATCACAATCTTGATGAAGCGCGAACCCTCTGCAATACGCGCATCGACAAAGGCCTGGGCTTCACCCGGGGTGGTCAAGGTGGGAATCACCATGCCGTATTCGGTCCCGTGACCGCCTGGCACCGTCGCCAAGGTTCCAGCGGAGAACATGTCAGCCTGGCCGCTGTTGCTGCCTTCGGCCATCTTGCGGCTGGTCTCCTGCATCAAGGCCACGCTGGTGAACATATCAATTTCCGTCGTCACGCCAAACAGCAGGGGCAGTTCGCGGTGCTGGTAAGTGTGGACATGGGCATCGATCAAACCGGGCACCAGGGTCCGACCGGCCCCGCTGACCACGTTGGTACCGGCGGGCAGAGCGCCGTGGAAATCGGCGTTGACGATCTTGGCGCCATCGATCAGGACCGAACGCTTCGCGTGCATGCGCTCGCCGTCAAATACCCGCACATCCTTGATCAGGGTAGTGGCTGCCATGGCGCCCATGGACATGCTCAGGCCGGCGGCCAGCAGTGCTGCGTTCATTGTCGATCGTTTCATGATTGCTCCAGTAAGTGAGGTGTTCCCAGTGTAGGGGGTTGCCAGCTGGTCAACAAGAATCAAAGGGCATGACTTGGAGGTGACATTTGTCAGGTCGACACCCTCAACCGTCCCTTGGTATGATGTCGCCCACAAGCGGTGCCCGTCGGCACCTTTTCATATAAATACAGGGACACCCATGATTTCACGTCTATTGTTGTTGGGAGCGGCCACGCTCGCCGCCAATGCCGCGCTGGCTGCACCGCGCGGTTTCACCATCGAGGATCTGGTTCGTCTGGAGCGGGTCGGCAGTCCGACCATTTCGCCCGACGCCAGCCATCTGATCTACACGGTGCGCAGCACCAACATGGACAAGAACAAGGGCAATACCCAGTTGTGGATGCTCGACACCCGCGATGCGGCTGCCGCGCCTGTGCGCCTGACCTCGGGTGAAGGCAGTAACACCGATCCTGAATGGTCGGCACATGGCGACTATGTCTACTTCCTGTCCTCCCGTTCGGGCTCGTCCCAGGTGTGGCGCCAGGCAATCGCCGGCGGCGAGCCGGTCAAGGTGACCGACCTGCCGGTTGACGTCGACAACTTCCGCCTCTCCCCAGCGAATGACCGCATCGCCCTGGGCCTGGGCGTGTTCCGCGATTGCCCGGACCTCGCTTGCAGCAAAACGCGCGGCGACACCATCGCCAAGGACAAGGCCACCGGCAAGGTCTACGACCGCCTGTTCGTGCGCCATTGGGATACCTGGGCCGACGGCCGCAACGCCGTGCTGTATTCGGCACCGATCGACAGCAGCGGCCGCGTGAGCGCCGCGCCAGTCAGCCTGTCCGGCACCCTGGACGGCGACGTGCCATCAAAGCCTTTTGGTGACCGCGACGAATACCGTTTCAGCCCGGACGGCAAGTCCATCGTGTTTTCCCTGCGCGTGGCAGGCAAAAGCGAAGCCTGGTCCACCAATTTCGACCTGTTCCAGGTGCCTGCCGCTGGCGGTACGCCGCGCAACCTGACTGCGGACAATCCTGCCTGGGATAGCAAGCCGACGTATTCGCCTGACGGCAAAACCCTGGCCTACCTGGCCATGACGCGTCCAGGTTTTGAAGCCGACCGTTTCCACCTGGTGTTCATGGACGTGGCCACTGGCAAGAAACACACGGTCGCGGCCAACTGGGACCGCTCGATTGCCGACTTCCGCTGGACGCCGGACGGCAGTGCCATCCTGGCCAGCGCTGATGATATTGGCCAGCATCGCCTGTTTTCCATCGACGCGGCCAGCGGCAAGGTCACGCCCTTGACCGACAAAGGCTATGTGAGCGCCTTTGACGTGGTGGGCAAGCTGCTGGTGACGGCGCAAGCGAGCCTGGGCGGGCCAGCACAGCTGTACCGCAGTATCCTGGGCGACAAGGCGGCGCCGGTGCAACTGACCCACCTGAACGAAGAAGCCTTGAAGGACGTGCGCTTTGGCGAATACGAGCAGTTTTCGTTCAAGGGTGCGAAAGGCGAAACCGTCTATGGCCACGTGATGAAGCCTTGGAACGCCGAGCCGGGCAAGAAGTATCCGGTCGCCTTCCTGGTACACGGTGGCCCGCAAGGCAGCTTTGGCAATTCGTGGAGCTATCGCTGGAATCCACAAACCTATGCCGGCGCAGGTTATGCGACCGTGTTCATCGATTTCCACGGTTCGACCGGCTACGGCCAGGGCTTTACCGACTCGATCAGCGGTGACTGGGGCGGCAAGCCGCTGCAGGACTTGAAACTGGGCCTGGCTGCTGCCGTCAAAAAATATCCCTACCTGAACCGTGAGCGCAGCTGCGCGCTGGGCGCGTCCTACGGCGGCTTCATGATGAACTGGATCGAAGGCAACTGGAGCGATGGTTTCCGCTGCATCGTCAACCACGACGGCGTGTTTGACAACCGCGGCATGGCCTACGCCACCGAAGAAATGTGGTTCACCGAGTGGGAAAACGGCGGCACCTACTACGACAAGCCAGCCTTGTACGAAAAGTTCAACCCGGTCAACTATGTCAAGAACTGGAAAACGCCGATGCTGGTGATCCAAGGCGACCTGGACTTCCGCATCCCGACCGCGCAAGGTCTGGGCACCTTTAGCGCGCTGCAGCGCAAAGGGATCGAGAGCAAGCTGGTGGTGTTCCCGGACGAGAACCACTGGGTGCTCAAGCCTGCCAATTCGGTGCAATGGCATCACACCGTCAACGCCTGGCTGGACCAGCATTTGAAGGACTGATTTTAAAGAAATCCGACGCCTAGTTCACTTACGGCAAGGAAACTCTGCTTAGGTGAACTAATTGCTACAATGGCATCCGCAATCTCCCGCACGCGTGGGAGAGGATGCCATTTACGGAGAAGCCATGCGTTGTTCCCTGCTTTTGCCCAGCGCCGCGTGCGCGCTGGCGCTCATTACCGCTTGCAGCACCCCAGCGCCGCCGCTGGTGCAGCCGACCGAGGCGCCCTCGCCTGCCAATCCGGCGTTTGCCGGTGAAATGGCCAAATTCAACGCCCAGTTCCCGAACGCCAAAGCCTCGCGTTACGAAACGGAGTCGCTACGTTTCAACAACGAACAGAAGCTGCACGAAAAAGGCGATTGCCACGGCAAGTCGATCTATCCGATCACCATCATCCTGGTGCTCGATGCGAACGGCAAAGTCGTGAGCAGCACGACCGATGTGGACAATGAGAAGGCGGCCTGTTTTGCCAACAGCTACGCGGGCGTGAAGTTTCCCAAGCCACCATTTGGCCAGTATCGCAAGCCGATTCTGTTGAAGTAAGCCAGCTTATTCGGGCATCTTGCGGCGCACGGCAATGGCCATGGCGCCCAATGCCAGCAGCATCAGAATCTCGGTGGCGGGTTCGGACACATGCCTGCCCGTCTCGTAGTTGTAGACCAGCTCGGTGCGCGCATTGACGGTATGGGCAGTGTCACTGCGGCTTTCAAAATAGTAGCTCGCCTGCGGCAGGTACATATAGCTCAGGAAATTACTCAAGGCGAAATCGGTGCCGGACACGAAGCTGCGCGCCGCGGAAAAGCTGGTGCTACCAGCGGCGATGGCATCGGCATCGGAAAATTGGTACTGATTGGGGGACCAGCCTGTGAAAAAGGCGTAGCGAAAACCCAGCGCGTCGGCGGCATCGCGGGTGCCACTCATGGTGGTGTTGATTTGCACTGAAATGAGGGTGCCGAGGGTGCCGTCCCATGGCAGGTAGTTCAGGTATTGCCAGTTTTGGGCTGCGATATCGCCGTTGTAGTCCCAGGGGGCGACGGTCCAGTTGGAATCGAAGTCCTGGACCATGGTGCCGGCCTGTGCGGCCGAGGCGAAGGCACTGGCGAGCGCCAGTGCGGCGAGAATTTTGGAGGTTTTCATGGCACCGTCTCTTGTCGTATTTGCACGACCATTAGAGCATATTCCATGCAAAAAGCATACTTGCGCTTGTCCTAGCCTCCACAAAAACAACGACAATTCCCGCAGGCAAAAATAAGCTATCCACTTAGCAATTTTTCCGACAAAGGGACCTGCGAATGGTGTCCCCGGTACGAATTCTCGCGCGCCGCCGCACTGTCCTTGCGCAAGCGAGGACCCATGTTGAAGTACCTCGGAGATAAACTTATCCCCTGAGCTAGGCTCGCTACGGGGCCCGCGCAAGCGCGGGGTTTCGCAAGAACAGTGCTGGCGCGCTGGGTTGCAGACCTAGCTGTTGAAACCCTTGCCTGCTTCGGCGAGTTTCACCATCAACGGCGCTGGCGTCCACGCATCACCATGACGGCCATGCGCGTATTTGTCCATGGCCATGAGCACATTCGCCAGACCAACGGTATCGGCATAGAACATCGGTCCGCCGCGGAACAGCGGGAAGCCGTAGCCAGTCAGGTACACCATGTCGATATCGGAAGCGCGCATCGCAATGCCCTCTTCCAGGATGCGCGCGCCTTCATTCACCAGCGAATACACGAGACGCTCGACAATCTCCTGGTCACTGATCTTGCGTCGCTCAACGCCAATGTCGGCCGAATGCTTGACGATCAT
>JBJMVX010000218.1:0-10335 GCA_045810445.1 Massilia sp. | reverse complement strand
CGCTTCCAAGCTGACCTGGTTGCTGGAGAACGTGCCTGGCGCCCGCGCGCGCGCCGAAAAAGGCGAGCTGGCCTTCGGCACCATCGACAGCTGGCTGGTCTTCAAATTATGCGGCAAGCATGTTACCGACATGAGCAATGCCTCGCGCACGATGCTGTTCAATCTGCGCCTGATGCGCTGGGATCAAAGTCTGCTGGACCTGTTCAATATTCCCGATGCGCTGCTGCCGCAGGTGGTGGGCAGCGCGGAAGAGGTGGGCAGCACCGACGCGGCCTGGTTCGGCCAGCCGATCCCCATTGCCGGCATCGCGGGTGACCAGCAGGCAGCCACCTTCGGCCAGGCTTGCCACCAGCGCGGCATGGTCAAGAATACCTATGGCACCGGTTGTTTCATGTTGATGAACGCTGGCCGCCACGCGCCTCATTCGGCCAACCGCCTGCTTTCAACCGTGGGCTGGCGCATCGATGGCAGTACGGATTATCTGCTCGAAGGCAGTGTCTTCATGGGCGGCGCCACCGTGCAGTGGTTGCGCGATGGCCTGGGCATCATCGCCAAGTCCTCGGACGTCGAGGCCCTCGCCGCCAGCGTGCCCGACAATGGCGGGGTGTACCTGGTGCCGGCGTTTGCGGGTTTGGGTGCGCCGCACTGGGATCCCTACGCCCGCGGTACCCTGCTGGGCATGACGCGCGGCAGCAATCGTGGCCATATCGCGCGCGCTGCCATCGAGGCGATCGCCTACCAAAGCGCAGAATTGCTGCAGGCAATGCAGAAAGACGCCACTTTCCCGGTGCTGGAGCTGCGGGCCGACGGCGGCGCCGCGCGCAATGACTTACTCATGCAGTTCCAGGCCGACCTGCTCGGCATCGATGTGCTGCGCCCCAAGGTGACGGAAACGACCGCCCTGGGCGCCGCCTTTCTGGCTGGTCTGGCCCTGGGATTTTGGGATTCGCGCGAGGAAATTGCTGCTCTGTGGCAACTTGAACGGCGTTTCGAGCCGTCGATCTCGTCCGAGGAGCGCCTGGCCAAAATGGCGCGCTGGGAGCAGGCGGTGGACCGCTCGCGCTTCTGGATCGACCCAAAAGAGTAGGCAAAAGCCTGCGTTTTCACTACAGTTAGCCTCTGATCGCGCTGGCGCCCCGCCGGCCGCTTCCCCTGCGCGGTTTTCGCCGCGACTTCAAGTCATTACCTTCCCGACAATGTTCTACTAACGTTGCATAAACTCACAGACGTGCAAATAGTTTAATTATTGTTTTACGGGCAAAACACATGTGTACAGATGAAGTAGCACATTCAATGTAGCTGATAAGTGCCTGATTATCGGCCTCTTTTCTCTTGAGGTTGCTTCAACGATGTTCGCTAAGTCCTTGACTTCATTGGCAAATTTCACATTTCGCACGCTTGAATTCGCTTGACCACTGGAATTGCTTCATCTAAAGTGGGCGACAGTGTGAAAAAGTGTCGTTTTGTGGGAGATTTTTAGCTCCCGGCGCCCAAAACCGCTTTCATCAAAAATATACAAAAGGCTAGGACCAACGTGTTTCAAGGCGCTTCGGCAATCAATCTCGATGCAAAAGGCAGGATGTCTATCCCTGCCAAGCACCGTGACGCCCTTGCCGTTCAGTGCGAGGGTCGCCTGACGTTGACCAAACACCCTGAAGGTTGCCTCCTGTTTTTCCCCCGTCCCGTGTGGGAAGCCCACCGTGAACAAATTGCCGCCTGGCCCATGTCGGCCCGCGCCTGGCAACGCATTTTCCTCGGCAACGCTTGCGATGTCGAGATGGATGGCGCTGGTCGCATCCTCATTTCCCCCGAGTTGCGCGCAGCCGTCGGCTTGCAGCGCGACGTCATGCTGCTTGGCATGGGCACCCATTTCGAGATCTGGGACGCCGCCAAACTGAACGACAACGAGCAGCAAGCCGTCACCAACGGCATGCCCGATGTCCTTTCCAATTTCTCCTTCTAGGGCGCGCCGATGACCATCCAGGCGATGCCGGACTTTGTGCATCGGACCGTGCTGCTCGATGAAGCGGTTGCCGCGCTGGCGCTGGAAGGCCCGCGTGCCAATGGCGTCTATATCGATGGCACTTTCGGCCGCGGCGGTCACAGCCGGCTGATTCTGTCGCAGCTCGGTCCCGAGGGGCGCCTGATCGCCTTCGACAAGGATCTGCAAGCCATTGCCACTGCTGAACAAGTCAAGGACGCGCGTTTTTCCATCGTGCATGACAGCTTTGCCACCATGGCCAGCGCCTTGCAAGAGCAGGGCGTTGACCAGGTTGATGGCATTTTGCTGGACCTGGGCATTTCCTCGCCCCAGGTCGACGATGCGGCGCGCGGTTTCAGTTTCCGCAACGACGGTCCGCTCGACATGCGCATGGATACCACGCGTGGCATGTCGGCGGCGCAATGGCTGGCCCAGGTGCCTGAACAACAACTCGAAAAGGTGATACGCGATTATGGGGAAGAACGGTTTGCTTTTCAGATTGCAAAGGCGATTGTTGCTGGCCGGGCAGTCGAACCAATTTCAAGCACACGACAGCTTGCCAATATCGTGGCACACGCGGTCAAAACCCGCGAGAAGGGCAAGGACCCGGCCACTCGTACCTTTCAGGCTATCCGGATTTTCATCAATCAAGAGCTTGAAGACCTGGAAGCAGGCTTAAGCGCGGCATACAGCATGCTCGCGCCCGGTGCGCGCCTGGCCGTGATCAGCTTCCATTCGCTGGAAGACCGCATGGTCAAGCAATTTTTGGCCAGCAAGGTCAAGCTCGAACAGCCTGACCGCCGCCTGCCGATTCGCGCGGTCGACCTGCCTCAGCCCTTGATGAAACTGATTACCAAGGTCAAGCCGTCAGACGCCGAAGTCGAGGCCAATCCACGGGCCCGTTCGGCCGTGATGCGGGTGGCCGAGCGCTTGCGAGGGAAGGCGGCATGAACGGCAAGCTGAACCTGGTCCTGACAGCAGCCGTGGTCGGCTGTGCCCTGTCGCTGGTGAACGCGCAATACCAGGCGCGCAATCTGTTTATGCAATTGGGCAAGCTCGACGCCCAGGCCCAGCAGCTTGACATTGATTGGGCCCAATTGCGTATCGATCAATCGACGCTGGGCAAGAACGCGCGCATCGAACAGATCGCGCGCACCGAACTGAACATGGCGCCGCTGACCCCGGCGCGCACCCAATACCTGACGGAAGGTCAACCATGAAGCGCGGCAGTAACAGCGGAGCAGGAGCGCGGGTGGCAGCCTCGAAGGGCGTGTCATTCTCGAAAAGCCCGGTCTTGCAGGTGAGCCTGCCGACCTGGCGTTCGCGCGTTGTGCTGTTTGTGCTGTTTGCCGCTTTCGTGGGTCTGGCCGTGCGCGCCTTCTGGCTGCAAAAAGTGAACAATAAATTCCTTGAAGATAAGGGCAGGAATCGTTACGAGCGCACCATCGAATTACCTGCCACACGCGGCAAGATCATGGACCGCAATGGCCAGGTGCTCGCTTCCTCGCTCCCGGTCAAGGCCGTCTGGGCGATTCCCGAAGACGTGCTCAATTCGCCGCCTGAAACGCTGAAAAAGCTCGCTGCCTTGCTCGAGATGAGTGACGCCGAGCTGCGCAAGAAGCTCGATTCGGACCGCACCTTCGTCTACCTCAAACGCCAGGTCGAGATGAACGTCATCGAGCAGATCGCCAAGCTCAAGATCGACGGCATCGACACGCGCCCTGAATACAAGCGCTTCTACCCGCAAGGTGAAGTGATGACCCACCTGGTGGGCTTCACCAGTGTGGAAGACAAAGGTCAGGAAAGCATGGAGCTGGCCCAGCAAAACACCCTGGTGGGCACCACCGGAAGCCGGCGCGTGATCAAGAACGGTCTTGGTCGCGTGGTCGAAGACGTGGGCCTGTCGCAGGAGCCGCACAATGGGCGCGACCTGACGCTGTCGGTCGACAGCAAGCTGCAGTACATCGCGTTTGAAAACGTCAAGGCAGCGGTAGAAAAATTCAAGGCCAAGGCCGGCGCCGCCGTGGTGCTGGACGTGCACACGGGCGAGGTGCTGGCGCTGGCCAACTGGCCGACCTACAACCCCAACGACAGGCGCGCGCTCACTGGTGACCAGTTGCGCAATCGCGTGATGACCGACACGTTTGAACCTGGCTCCACGCTCAAGCCCTTTACCGTGGCGCTGGCGCTGGACACCAACCGCGTGCGCCCGAGCACCGTGTACCAGACGGCTCCTGGCTATATCGTCATTGGCGACAAGACGGTGCACGACACCCACCCCAAGGATGCGTTGACGGTGTCGCAGATCATCCAGAAGTCGTCCAACGTCGGCATGGCCAAGATTGCACTGCCAATGCCAGCCCAGGAAATGTGGGAGATGTTTACCAAGTCCGGCTTTGGCCAGCAGCCGAAGTTCGGCTTCCCTGGCGCTGTCGCTGGTCGCGTGCGTCCTTACAAGGCATGGCGACCGATCGAGCAGGCCAATATGGCGTTCGGCCAGGGTATCTCGGTGTCGCTGCTGCAGCTGGCCCGTTCGTACATGATCTTTGCACGCGACGGTGATGTGATTCCCTTGTCGTTCCAGAAGGTGTCGGAAGCGCCGACTGGCCAGCGCGTCATCTCGCCGCAAACGGCGCGCGAAATGCGTGTCATGCTTGAAAGCGTGGTTGGCCCGGAAGGCACGGCCTCGCAGGCGCAGGTGGCAGGCTACCGCGTGGGCGGCAAGACCGGCACCGCGCAAAAGCTGGTCAACGGCCACTATTCGCACACCAAATACATCGCCAATTTTGTTGGCATCGCGCCCATGTCCAATCCGCGTTTCGTGATCGCGGTGATGATCGACGAGCCGGGCACAGTCGCGCACACCGGCGGCAGCGTCGCCGCGCCGACCTTCGCGGCGCTGGCCACCAGCGCTCTTCGCGCGGCCAATGTGCAACCCGATTCGTCCATCGTCAACATCATCCAGCCCGAGCATCCACTCGAGGAGTCCATGTGATGGCGGACCTGAACCAGATCGTGCAGTGGATCGCCCAGCATGCGCCAGGTGGCAAGCTGGCATCCGACTCGCGCCGCATCACGCGCGGTGATGTATTTTTTGCCTATCCCGGCGAAGCAGGCGACGGCCGCGCATTTATAGAAAAAGCTGTGGAGCAGGGCGCTGCCGCCGTGGTCCATGAGGCGCGCGACTTCGCCTGGAACGAATCCTGGGGTGTGCCGCACCTGGCGCTGCCAGAGCTGAAAAAACAGGCCGGTCCGATTGCGCATGCGGTCAACCAGATGCCCGACGCGGCCATGTTCACGGCGGGTCTGACTGGCACCAATGGCAAGACGTCGTGCGCCGTGTGGCTCGGCCAGGCCCTGTCTCGCCTGGGCGAAACGGCTGCCGTCATTGGCACCCTGGGCGTGGGCTTGTTCAAGGCGCGCGCCGAGGTCGAATACGACGTCACCGGCTACACCACGCCCGACGCCGTGCTGCTGGCACAAAAGCTGGCCGAGGTGCGCGATGCGGGCGCCACCGCGCTGGCAATTGAAGTAAGCTCCATCGGGCTCGACCAGGGACGCACGTCGGGCATGCATTTCGATGTCGCGCTGTTTACCAATCTGACACGCGATCATCTGGACTATCACGGCAACATGGAAAGCTACGAGGCAGCCAAACAGCGGCTGTTTGAGTGGCCAGGATTAAAAACGGCAGTGCTCAATCTCGACGACCCGGCTGGTCTGCGCCTGGTCCACCATCTTCAGAAGCGCCAAGGCCACCAGGTGGCCCTGATCGGCTACACCTTGCTTGATGCCGCGGCCCAGCCGGACATCGCCGGCGTGGCGATCCTGCGCGCCTCGCAATTCAAGAGCCGCCATGCGGGCACCGAGTTCCACCTCGATTCGCCTTACGGCGCAGGCGTGGTGAAGACCCAGCTGGTTGGCCAATTCAATATCAGCAATGCCCTGGCAGTACTGGGCGCCTTGATGGCCAAGGGCGTGGTGCTGCGCAATGCGCTCGACGCCATCGAAGCGCTGACTCCGGCGCCCGGCCGCATGCAGCAGGTGGGCGGTCAGGACGCGCCCATGGTCATCATCGACTATGCGCACACGCCCGACGCGCTGGAAAAAACGCTGACCACGCTGCGCCAGGTGGCCGAGGAACGCGGCGGGCAATTGTGGTGCGTGTTTGGCTGCGGCGGCGATCGCGATCCGGGCAAACGTCCGCAAATGGGCGCCATCTCGCAGATCGCGCGCCATGTACTGGTCACCAGTGACAATCCGCGCAGCGAAGAACCTGCGGCCATCATCGCCCAGATCGTGGCCGGCATGAAGGCCGACCATCCTGAGTCGACCTTCCAGGCGATCGAAGACCGCGCCGCCGCCATCCTGTCGGCTGTGCGCCACGCGGCCAAGGCCGATGTGATTCTGCTGGCTGGAAAAGGCCACGAGCCTTACCAGGAAATCAAGGGCCGCAAGATGGCTTTCTCCGATGCCGACCACGCGCAGCTGGCTTTGTCCGCGCGCGCCACCATGATGAGGACCAACTGATGCGCGGCTCGCTGGCACAATTGGCCCGCGCCGTCAGCGGCGCGCGCATGACCCACAACGTCGCCTTCGACAGCGTGTCCACCGACAGTCGCAGTGCCGGTGCCGGTGCGCTGTTTGTCGCCCTGCGCGGCGAAACCTTCGACGCCCACGACTTCCTCGACCAGGTGGCCGCTTCCGGTGCTGCCGGCGTGGTGGTGGAGCAGCTGCCGGAAGGCTATGCATTGCCTGCCCTGGTGGTGCCCAACACCCTGACCGCTTTGGGCCAGATCGCCCATAGCTGGCGCGCCCAGTTTGTCATCCCTGTCATCGGCGTCACTGGCAGCAATGGCAAGACCACGGTCAAGGAAATGATCGCCGCCATCCTGGAAGCCGCCTTCGGTGAAGACGCGCGGCTGGCCACGCGCGGTAACTTGAATAATGAAATCGGCGTGCCCTTGACCCTGATGCGCCTGACACCGTCCCACAAGGCGGCCGTCATCGAATTGGGCATGAACCATCCCGGTGAAATCGCCCGCCTGGCCGCGATTGCAGCGCCTGGCATTGCCATGGTCAACAATGCCCAGCGCGAGCACCAGGAATTCATGCACACGGTCGAAGCGGTGGCGCAGGAAAACGGCGCCGTGCTGGCCGCACTGCCACAAGATGGCGTGGCCGTATTCCCGGGCGACGATGTCTACACCGCGCTCTGGCACGGCCTGGCCGCTGGTCGCCGCACGATCACCTTTGGCCTTGATGCAGCTTGCAGTGTGAGCTGCACCCACCACGCCAGCGACTTTGGCAGCGAATTGCTGGTGGTCGTGCGCATTGACGGCATGGATGCGCGCCAGTTCCCGGTACGCCTGGCTGCTGCGGGCCTGCACAATGTGCGCAATGCGCTCGCCGCCATCGCTTGCTGCGTGGCTGCCGGCATTGCCGACGAAGCGATCGAGCGTGGCCTGCAGGCCTTCGCACCGGTCAGCGGCCGCCTGCAGCGCAAAGGCGCAGCCTGCGGCGCGGTTGTCATTGACGACAGCTACAACGCCAATCCCGATTCGGTGCGCGCCGCCATCGACGTGCTGGCGCAGGCGCGCTCGCCGCGCATCCTGGTGTTGGGCGACATGGGCGAAGTCGGCACCCAGGGACAGCAGTTTCACGAAGAAATCGCCGCCTACGCGGCTGCGCGCGGCATCGACCAGGTCCTGGTGACAGGCGAACTGGCACGCCACATGGTGGCCGGTGGCGCACAACATTTTGAACGGTTTGACGAATTATTGGCAGCACTGGACGCAAGGCTGGGCAGCAAATCTGACGCAACTGTATTGGTAAAGGGCTCGCGTTTCATGAAGATGGAACGGGTAGTCCAGCACCTGCTCGGCTTACAAAACTCTGGCAAGGAAGTCCACTGACATGCTGCTCTGGCTCGCACAATATTTTCAGCAGGACCTCGGTCCCCTGCGTATCTTTAACTTCATCACCTTCCGTGCGGTGTTCGCCACCATCACGGCGGTGTTGATTGGCCTGTTCGCCGGTCCTGCGGTCATCCGCAAGCTGACCTCACTGAAAGTTGGCCAGGCGGTGCGCCAGGACGGCCCGCAGACCCACCTGAAAAAACACGGCACACCGACCATGGGCGGCATCCTGATCCTGCTGGCCATTGGCGTATCGACCCTGCTGTGGGCCGATCTGTCGAACCGCTTGATCTGGCCTGTGCTGGTGGTCACGCTGGGCTACGGCGCCATTGGCTGGGCTGACGACTACCGCAAGGTGGTATACCAGGATCCGGAAGGCATGCGCTCGCGCGAAAAATACTTCTGGATGTCGCTGATCGGGATTATCGCGTCGCTCTACCTGGCGTTTTCGGTGTCCGCGCCCACGCCGGCGAAAGTGTGGGACCTGTTCTTTGCGTGGGTGCAGTCGGGCTTTGCCCTGGACCTGCCGCCAAAGGCCGACTTGATCGTGCCGTTCGTGAAAACCATCAGCTATCCGCTTGGTGTGTGGGGCTTCATCGCGCTTACTTACTGCGTCATCGTTGGCACCAGCAACGCCGTCAACTTCACCGACGGCCTCGATGGCCTGGCCATCATGCCAACCGTGATGGTGGGTTCGGCCCTTGGCCTGTTCGCCTATCTGACTGGTAGCGCAACCTATTCGAAATACCTGTTCATCCCGCATATCCCTGGCGCGGGCGAACTGCTTATTTTCTGCGGCGCGATGGCGGGCGCAGGCTTGGCCTTCCTTTGGTATAACGCGCACCCGGCCCAGATGTTCATGGGCGACGTCGGCGCGCTGGCCCTAGGCGGCGCGCTGGGCACCATCGCCGTCATCGTGCGCCAGGAGATTGTGCTGTTCATCATGGGCGGCATTTTCGTGGCCGAGACACTGTCGGTCATTATCCAGGTGACGGTCTTCAAAATAACCAAGAAGCGAACCGGGGTAGGGAAGCGCGTCTTCCTGATGGCACCCCTGCACCACCATTTTGAACAAAAAGGCTGGAAGGAGACGCAGGTGGTTGTGCGTTTCTGGATCATCACCATGATGCTGGTGCTGGTCGGCCTGTCCACCCTGAAGCTGCGCTAAGCGATGAACTACGACGGCAAACACGCACTGGTATTGGGGCTCGGGGAATCCGGGCTCGCGATGGCGCAATGGCTCGCCCGTTGCGGCGCGCGCGTGCGCGTTGCCGATACGCGTGAAGCACCGCAGCGTCTCGACGCTTTGCGCGCTGGCGTACCCCAGGCCGAATTTGTCGCCGGTCCTCTGAATGAAGCGCTGCTGGACACCATCGATTTCGTCGCCGTCAGCCCGGGCCTGATGCCCGAGCGCGAACTGGCCGAGATCGGGCCTGCCGCAGCGGTTGCCAGTATTCCCGTGTGGGGCGAGATTGAATTGTTTGCCCAGGCCCTGGCCGCGCTCAAGGAAGAACGCGGCTATGCACCGAAGCTGATCGCGATCACTGGCACCAATGGCAAAACCACCGTCACCAGCCTGACCGGATTGCTGTGCCAGCGTGCCGGCCTGTCGACCCGGGTGGCAGGCAATATCAGCCCGGCGGCGCTGGACGTGCTGCGCGAAGTGTTGGAAAGCGACAGCCTGCCGCAAGCCTGGATCCTGGAGCTCTCCAGCTTCCAGTTGCACACCACCTTCAGCCTGCAGGCCGATGCCGCGACGGTTCTTAACCTGAGCCAGGACCATCTGGACTGGCACGGCAGCATGACCGCCTACGCCGCCGACAAGGCTCGCATCTTTGGCGCCGACACGGTGCGCGTGCTCAATCGCGACGACGCCGTTGTCATGCAGATGGCGTCGCCAACGGCAGATAACATCACCTTCGGCACGGACGAACCAACCCAGGCGGACTGCTTTGGCCTGGTCAACGAGCGCGGCGTGCTGTGGTTGACCGTGGCCGTCGCCGGTGAAGGCAGCGAGAAAAAACGCAAGAAGAATGAAGTGGCCGAAGTGGTGCCGTGCACGATCAACCGCCTGATGCCAGCCGACGCCTTGCGCATTCGCGGTTTGCACAACGCGTCAAACGCCCTGGCCGCGCTGGCGCTGTGCCGCGCGATTGGCTTGCCGTTCGCGCCCCTGCTCCATGGTCTGCGCGACTACGCAGGCGAGCCCCATCGCGTGGAACTGGTCGCTGCCATCGAAGGCGTCGATTACTACGACGACAGCAAGGGCACCAATGTGGGCGCCAAGGTAGCTGCCCTGAATGGCCTGGGCAAAGCCTTTGGCGGCCAGTCCCAGCGCATCGTGCTGATCGCCGGTGGCGATGGCAAGGGCCAGGATTTCTCGCCCCTGGCCGAACCCTGCTCGCGCTATGTGCGCGCCATTGTGCTGATCGGGCG
>JBJMVX010000217.1:0-17828 GCA_045810445.1 Massilia sp. | reverse complement strand
TTGAACGCCTGCAGGGTTTCCTCGGGCTGCATATGGACGTCTGGCCACAGCTGATCGTAGGCGCCAGTCTCGAGGAAGGTCACGTCAAACGGACCATATTTCTCGCCGATGGCCTTGAAGCCATCGAAGTAACCGGTGTCGCCGCTAAAGAACACGGACAAGTCCTGGTACTGGAACACCCAGGACGCCCACAGCGTGCTGTTACCGTCCGACAGGCCGCGGCCGGAAAAATGCTGGGCAGGAGTAGCCACCAGCTTGACCCCGCGCACTTCGGTCGATTCCCACCAGTCCAGCTGGCGTACCTTGGCCGCGCCTATGCCCCAGGCAATGAGGCGGTCACCCACGCCGAGCGGGGTAATGAACAACTCCGTTTTGCCAGCCAATTGCAAAATGGCAGCGTGGTCGAGATGGTCGTAATGGTCATGAGACAGGACCACGGCCTTGATCGGCGGCAGCTCGGCAATGCTGATGGGGCTCTGGTGGAAGCGCGCCGGACCGGCCCATTGCACGGGCGAGGCACGCTCCGAGAACACCGGATCGGTCAAAAAGAATTCATTGTGCAGCTTCAGGAGCAGGGTCGAGTGCCCGAGACGGAACAGGGTCTGGTCAGGCGCGGCAAGCAATTGCGCGCGAGTGAGTGCTTGCACCGGGATCGTCCCGCTAGGCACGGTATCGGGTTTTTTGCCGAAAGCGACTTTGAGCGCCAAGCCCAGGGTTTCCCCCAAGGTGCGCTTGACCATGGGCGCAGGATTGCGAAATTTACCGTCAATAAATTGCGGCGACTGGGTGCTCGGCTCAAATTCTGGCGCGACCTTGGCGGCAATCGTGCAAGTGCTCATGGTTTCTACTCCCGATGAAATGTACACTACACAGTGTAGTTTCAATTTTGAGAAAAGTAAACTGTTCAGTGTAAAATATCGGTATGACCCAGCCCCAACGCCTGACTGACCGTAAACGCCTCGCCATCCTCACGGCCGCGGCCGACCAGTTTCGTACCCACGGTTTCGAAGCGTCCAGCATGGACAAGATCGCCGCCCTGGCTGGCGTCTCCAAGCGCACGGTCTACAACCACTTTCCCAGCAAGGACGAGTTATTTGCAGAAACGCTCATGCAGCTCTTCCATGCAGGTTCAGCCAGCTTGGACCTGCCCTACAGCAGCACGGCGCCCCTGCGCGATCAATTGACCACCTTGCTGCAACTGAAGGTAGCCATGCTGGCCGAGCGCAACTTCCTCGACCTGGCGCGGGTGGCCATTGCCGAAGCAATCCACGCGCCCGAGCGCGCCCAGGGCATCATCGCCCGCATTGGAGAACGTGAGGAAGGGGTAACTACCTGGATACGCGCGGCCCAGGCCGACGGCAAGCTCAAGGCGGGCGACCCGCTGTTCGCTGCCGCCCTGCTCCATGGTCAGATCAAGGCAGTCGCCTTCTGGCCGCAGGTGGCCATGGGCGCACCTGCCCTGGATGCCGCCACCCAAGCCATGCTGGTCGAGGCGGCTGTCAGCATGTTCCTGGCTCACTTTTCAGCGCCAAAACACACCGCATAAACTGGCGGCATGGTGGTGGACATGGTCTGCCAACTACTGCCGCCATTGTCCGAACTCCACACGCCACCGGTGGTGGACGCCATCAAGAGATGCTGGCCATCGGCCGACACCGCCAGGCCGTGGCGGTACACCAGATCGTAGCATTGCTGCTGCGGCAAGCCGTCCCGCAGCACATCGAAGCTGCGCCCGCCATCGCTGCTGCGGGTGACCGCCATGGCAGCTTCGCAGGGGATGCGGCGCTGGTCCGCCTCGGCTGGCGCAAACCAGGCGGTGTTGCCGTCTTGCGGGTGGGCCGCCACGGCAAAGCCGAAATGCGACACCGGCACCCCGGTGATTTCCTGCCAGTGAAGGCCATTGTCGACCGAGCGCCACATGCCATTGTGGTGCTGGCACCACAATACATCGGGACTGGCAGCACAGCGCACGATGCGGTGGGGATCTTGCACCGCCTCATTTTCATTGAGTTCAGGCGGCATGTAGTCGGCCCGCATTCCCGTGGACGAGACCTGCCAACTGGCGCCGCCGTCTTCGGTGCGCCACACGCCCCCGCACGACACGGCCACCAGCACATGGTCGCTATTGCGTGGATCCACGCAAATACTGTGGATGCCGGGCGCATCGTAGCCGCCGCCAAACCACTGGCTACGCTGGGGCACATCCCACAAGGCCTGCACCAGTTGCCAGGACGCGCCATGGTCCTGCGACTTGAACAGTCCACCCGGCAAGGTACCCGCCCACAGCACACCAGGCTGGTCCGGCCCGCCTGTTTCCAGCGACCAGATCAACTTGTTCTTCCACTCCACCGTGTCCGTCGAGGATTCCGGTTTGAGCGGATAGGCCGGTGCGGCAACCTCCGTCCAGCTGTCGCTGCCGCGCTCGCGCCGGTGGAGCTTGACGCCAAAGTGGCCGAGATTGAGCGCCGCGTACAGGCTGCCGTCGCGCGCATCGGACAAGGCCATCGAGACTGGCTCGCCCAGAAAATGACGGGCTGCCACTTCCCAGCCGCCAGCGCCATGCTGCAATTCGAACAGGCCCTTGCGGGTGGACAGGAAAGCGCTCGCTTGCATATCAGCCTCCAGACAAAGCTTGCAGAACATGGACGGTGGAAGTGGGCGCCAGGACATCATCCAGACGCACCCTTTCGGTACAGCGGCGGCCATCAATAAAGATGACCACGTTCTCGCGCAGATGGCCCTGCTCGTCGAGGATGTAGCCGCGCAAGCGCGGGTTGGCAGCAAAGGCATCGTCCAGCGCCACGCGCAGCACAGTCGCGCCGCTGTCGACTTGCGGCACGGCAGTGAAGCGGGCAAGTTGTTGGGTGAACACGAGGCGGGCCATGGAGCCTCATTCTAGACGCGATTGGCATGGCTGTCGCCTGCGACCTGCTCTAGAATGGGATCGTGTCCACGAGCGAAAGATGCGCATGCCGATACGTCCCGAGGAACTTGCAGCCTTGATGCTGGAAGTGGAAGTGGAAGACCCGATCGACTTTGCCGACCTGCCATTTGGCGAACACGAACTGCGTGGCCTGGTGGCCCAGCACCTGTGCGAAATGGCTGCCGCAATGGAAAACTTCAGCACGGAAGATCGCTTGATGACCTTGCTGGCGGTATCGGCCAAGCTGGTGCTGGAAAACCTGGTGCTGCATTTGCAATTGCTGCGCCAACACGGCTTGCCGGTCAGCGACAGCATGGAAGCATTGCTCAGCCGCCTGCGCAAACCTGGGGCGCCCTAGCGGCGCCCTTCTACCCGAAGCGCATGCAGAAGTTGCTTTTTCGCCCACAACCATGTCACTATGCTAAATCGCCGGCCGCAATTGGCCGCACCCCCATTCAGACCGACATCACAAGGATGAGACATGCCGCGTAACGCACACAAGCTGACTATCACCGCTGCCCTGGTATCGGGCGCCTTTTTACTGGGCGCCGGCTTGAGCGGCTGCGGCCGCTCGGAAAGTGCAGCCACCCTGGTGACCCAGGCCAAGGCCTATCAGCAAAAAGGCGACAACAAGTCCGCCATGATCCAGATGAAAAACGCGGTCGAGAAAAGCCCGGAAGACGCCCAGGTGCGCCTGGAGCTGGCGACCCTGTACAGCCAGACCGGCGACCCGGTCTCGGCAGAGAAAGAATACCGCAAGGCGCTCAGCCTGGGCACAGCGCCAGCGAAGGTGCTGCCGGGTCTGGCCAACGCCCTGCAGGCCCAGGGGGAATACAAGAAGGTGATCGAGGAGACGGAAGCGGCTAGCGCCAGTGGCGACCCGGTGTTGCTGGTCGCGCGTGGCAATGCCTATCTCGGCATGGGCAATCCAGCCAAGGCCAAGGAAGCGTTTGAAACGGCGCTCAAGACCAAGCCGGGCGACAGCGCCGCGCTGATGGGCCTGGCCAGCTATGCCTTCAGCCAGAAGGACATGGAAGGCGGCAATCAGTATGCCGACGAAGCGGTGGCCAAGGATCCGAAAAACGCCGACGTGTGGATGTACAAGGGCATGCTGGCCGGTCGCCAGGGCAAGAGCGAAGCCGCCATCGTGGCTTACGACCAGGTGCTCACGCTCAATCCGGGCCACCGCAGCGCCCACATCGAAAAAGCTTACCTGGAAATTGGCCTGGGCAAATTCGATGCGGCCAAAGCCGACCTGGAAGCGGCACGCAAGGTCAATCCCGGCAGCCTGCTGATTGTCTATACGCAGGCCCTGCTCGACTTCACCCAGGGCAAGAACGAAATCGCGCTGGACAATGTGCAGAAAGTGCTCAAGTCCATGCCTGAACACATGCCCAGCGTACTGCTCGCTGGCGCCATCCAGCTCAATCTGGGGCAACTGGAACAGGCCGAGCTGAACCTGAAAAAATACCTCGATAAATTCCCCGACACGCTGTACGCGCGCAAGCTGCTGGCCTCGGCCCAACTGCGCGCCTCGCATCCAACGGAAGCGGCAGCCACCCTGGCCCCGGCGCTGAAACAGGCCACGGAAGACCCGCAATTGCTGGCGCTGGCGGGTGAATCCTCGATGCAGGTACGCGACTTTGACAAGGCTGCCGAATTCTTCGGGAAGGCCTCGGAACTGGCACCGAATGCCGCCTCGCTGCACACCTCGCTGGGCCTGAGCAAACTTGGCCAAGGCAACAAGGAGCAGGCTGTCACGGAAATGGAAAAGGCGTCCAGCCTGGACCCGAAATCGCAGCAGGCCGGCGTGGCGCTGGTGCGCACGGCACTGGGCTTGAAGCAGTACGACAAGGCCCTGACCGCCGTGCTGGCGCTGGAGAAGCAGCAACCTGACAACGCCCTGGTGCAGAACATGAAAGGCGGCGTCTACCTGGCCCTGAACGACCCGGCCAAGGCACGCGCTGCCTTCGTGCGCGCGAGCACCTTGCAGGCCAACTATTTCCCACCGGTGGCCAACCTGGCCCAACTGGACCTGACGGAAAAGAAATTCGACGACGCCAGCAAGCGCCTGCAAGCCTATCTGCAGGTAGACAAAAAGCACATCGGCGCCATGACGGCCCTGGCCGAACTGTCCGCGTCGCAGGGCAAGACGCCCGAAGCGATCAGCTGGCTGGAAAAAGCCGCTGCCGAAAACCCGGACGTGGCAGAACCCGGCATGCGCCTGGCCGCCATGTACTTGCGGCACGGCGACAAGGCCAAGGCCCTGACCCTAGTGCGTAAGCTGCAGATCGCCAATCCGACCAACCCGGACCTGATCGACCAGCTCGGCCAGGCCCAGGTGGCCAATGGCGACAACACTGGCGCCCTCGATTCGTTCAGCAAACTGGTGACCGTGGTGCCGAAATCGGCCAAGGCCCAGTTGCGCCTGGCAACGGTCCACATGTTGATGAAAAACGACACTGCCGCCACCGAAGACATCAAGCGCGCCTTCGCGCTCGAGCCGAACAATCTGCAAGCGCAACTGGCCATGACGGAAGTCTTCCTGCGCAAGAACCAGCCTGACCAGGCCATGGCCCTGGCCAAGAAGTTGCAGAAGGACCAGCCGAAGTCGCCCGTGGGCGCGATGATCGAAGGCGATATCCAGATGAGCCAGAAAAAGCCTGACCTGGCGCAGAAGGCTTACGAACAAGCCTATGCCCTGGCCAAGTCGCCGCAACTGGTGATCAAGGTGGCCCAGGCCATGCGCGTGGCCGGCAAGGGCAAGGAAGCCGATGCCCGCCTCGCCCAATACCTGAAAGAAGTCCCGGGCGACCCGAGCGTAAGCCTGGTGCTGAGCGACAGCCAGCTGCTGGCGAAGCAATACCCGGCAGCGATCGCCAACCTGGAAGTAGTTCTCAAGAAATTCCCGAGCAATCTGCTGGCCCTCAACAATCTGGCTTGGGCCTACCAGCAACAAAAAGATGCGCGTGCCTTGCCGACGGCGGAGCAGGCCGCCAAGCTGGCACCGGAGAATCCTTCCGTGCTCGACACCCTGGGCTGGATCCTGATTGAAAAAGGCGATGTCAAACGTGCCCTGCCGTATCTTGAACAGGCCAGCAGCCGTGCGCCCGACGCCAGTGATATCCACTACCATCTGGCCGTTGGCTTGAACAAGTCCGGCGACAAGGTCAAGGCCAAGAAGCAACTTGAGCAAGCCTTGGCCAGTGGCAAGGACTTCCCACAGATCGCAGAAGCACGTGAACTGTTGAAGCAATTGTAATCAATTAGTGCTAAAAGCATGATTTTCCGGCAAGTTGCTGTTTTGCCGGAAATTTCCCGTTTCCGGCAGCAATTCCCAATGATGCCGGCGGTGTACGGTTGAGTCCGTTTGCCGTGCTTTTCAATTCGAACTAGGTTATTCTTTTCAGAATGGCACCATTCGAGGCGAAAAGTACGGCATCGGCGTCAACTCGTTGCACTGGAAAATAATCATGCTGTTATGGGCCCGGCTGTTCGGCAAGCGCGACATTCTGATTCCCTACTTTGACTTTTCTAAAGTTCTACGTGGGAATATGGAATCCTTCATCCTGAAGGAAATCTACCGCTTGCGCTACGAAGTCTATTGCCTCGAATGCGAATTCCTGGAGGCCACCGATTTCCAGGAAGGCTTGGAAACGGACGACTTCGACGATTGCTCCATCCACTTTGCCGCCTACACGCTGGACCGCAACATCGTGGGCACGGTGCGCCTGGTGCAGCCGCCCGAAGGCCAGCCCTACCCCTTCGAAGGCCATTGCAAGGTGTTTGACGATTTCACCTTGCCCCCGCATGCGAACGCGGCAGAAATCTCGCGCCTGGTGGTGCGCAAGACCTTCCGCCGGCGCCGCGGCGACTCGATGGAAGGCATTTCCAAGGACTTTGTGGAAAAGGGCACGACCGCCAGTATTCAACCGCCCGCCACGCCCGAGCGGCGCGGCAACAGTCCCCTGCTGCTGTTGGGGATGTACCGGGAAATGTATCGCCACAGCCGCGCCAATGGCATCCGTTATTGGTACGCGGCGATGGAAAGGGCGCTTGCGCGCTCGCTGGAAAAAATGGGTTTCAAGTTCATGCCGATCGGCCCACAGGTCGATTACTACGGGCCGGTCACGCCCCATATGGTGGACTTGAACGACCTCAATGAGCGGCTCAAAAAGGACAACAAGTTCCTGGCCGCATGGTTCAACGACGAGCCGATTCCGTTCGGGGTAATGCTCAAAACCCTGTTCAGCAATCTGCTGGCTCGCCGCCCCTCCCGCAAAGGAGGAGCGCGCTAATGGACAAAGAGTGTATTGATGGAATATGTCTTTCCCGCCCTGGACTACCGCACCTTGCTGTCCCGGGCTGAATTCGGATCACACGAAGAAACCGTCGACCACGTCAACCGCCAGATTTTCCGCGCTTACCAGGGCCACAAGATTGGCGAAGTGCCGAACGAACTGTTCAAGCTGCGTTACGACGTGTATTGCATAGAACGCGCCTTCCTCAATCCGGAAGACGCTTTTGACGGCATGGAGTTTGACGACTACGACGATCGCTCGCTGCATTTTGCCGCCTACACCATGGATGAAACCCTGATCGGCACGGTGCGCCTGGTTTCGCCGCGTCCGCACCAGTGCTTCCCGTTTGCCCTGCATTGCCAGACCTTTCCCGACTACCAGATGCCGCCCCATGCCGAGTGCGCGGAAATTTCGCGTCTGGCGGTCAAGCGCACCCACCGCCGACGCCGCGCCGACAGCGTGCTCGGCATTCCCGGCTTTGCCCCGCGCCGCGAGGAAGCGCCCGCCTTCAGCCCGGAAGTCGAACGCCGCAGCAACAATTCGCCCATGCTTTTGCTGGGCATGTACCGCGAGATGTACCGTCACAGCCGGGCCAAGGGCATCCGCTACTGGTTTGCCGCCATGGAACGCTCTCTGGCCTATTCGCTGGAAAAAATGGGCTTTGTGTTCCAGGCCATCGGCCCGGTGGCCGACTACTATGGCGAAGTGACGCCCTATGTGCTGGACCTGGGCGAACTGATGCCGCGACTGGCGCAAAACAATCCGCCGCTAGGCGCCTGGTTCGACGAAAAGCCGCTGGTGTTCGCCGCCCCGCGCGGCCATACGGTGACCGTGCGAGGCACTGCGGCCACGCTCGACCCGTCCTCGCTACTGACTGATATCGATTAGCTTGGTGCTGTGATTGCGGAAGCTGTGCGCCACCAGGAAAGGCGCTTCCGGTACTTCTCGCCCTTCGAGCATGTCGTGCATCATCGACACGGCCAATGCCGCCACCGTGAAACTGCCGGCTGAAATTTGCGAGGCCGGGCAGGGCCGTCCATCTTCCATGATGGTCAAGGCCTTGGCCACTTGCTCGACCACCTGGCGGTCGAGGTGGGCCCCGATGCGACCGATGATGTTGCCGAACACGGCAGCGTAACTGGCGTCGCCCTGCCCTTCGGCCTTGGCCATATCGTTGTGAATGATTTGCGGCAGCGAGTGCCGGGTGCCAGGTGGGAAGTACAGCACGCCCGCCCCAAAACCCATCGATAGCGCGGTAAACACCGCTTTGCCCTGGCCCAGCGCCGCGCTGTGCAGGGCTAGAATCGCCCCCAGATCGAGAAAATCAATGGTGTCGAACACGATATCGACCTTGCTCACCAGCGCCAGCGCATTGTCCTGGTCCAGGTTGGCCTGCACCGCCTCGACCTCGGCGTGCGGGTTGATGCGCAGGATGTGCTTTTTCAGGGCCGCCACCTTGGCCATGCCCACGTCTTCGAAATCGTAGAACTGGCGGTTCAGGTTGTGGGCGTCCACCGTGTCGCCATCGATCAGCACGAAATGCTGAAAGCCCATGCGCACCATGGCAATGGCGGTCGACGCGCCCAGGCCGCAACCGGCAATCAGGATGCGGCAGGTACGGATCTTCGCCTGGGTGCTGCTCTCCACGTAGCCAGTGTTACGGGTGACAAAGGTATCGTAATTGAATACTGCACTCATGGCGGCTCTCCTGTGTGAGGTGCCCGGCGCGCGCCTGCCCGCTATTGGGTCAGTGCTGAGGCACGAAGAACCATGGTAGAGGAAATTGCTGAGCTTGGCGATTGTTGTATTCATGACGCAATGTCGACATTTCTTACACCAGCTTATCGGCGAAGCCTAGCCCCTGTAGGACTACCCTGACAAATTCTTGGAATCTTGTAGGAAGAGTGACCAGCTCCATTGACGTTCAACAACTTTTGGTCGCGTTTACTGACGCACAGCAATCATTCGTTCCGCATTAAACCATGGCTGTCGATGTTTCTTACAGTGCATGAGTTTATTGCAATACGGCATGGTACAAAAAACATGGTTTGCTCGGTGCTGCACTATGAGCTTTCTCAATACCGTACAGAAAAATCAACACTGGCACGGGCTTTGCTTACATGGAGTGAACGCTACACAATACAAAGCGCCTCTAACACAACGGAGAGTGAAAATGAATATCAAGAAAATCGCAGTCGCAGTCACCCTGGGCCTGGCATCGATGGCCGCAATGGCCGACAATCTGGCAACGGTGACCGGTGACGTCGAGATCAAACTCGGCGGCCTTACCACCGAAACGCGTCTGACCACCGGCACCAACGAAACGACCTGGGGCGTAGGCTACCTGGAATCGATCTCGTCGTTCTCGAACCTGTCGAAGTGGACCGCTGGCGCCACCGACGGCTACCTGTACTACATGCTGTACGGCGTCGCTGACCTGTCCATCATCCCGCACGCAGGCGTCGGTTACGACATCTACAACGTGGGCGCCACCGGCGGTGTTGCTGACGGCAAGATCCACCTGGACCTGTACTACTCGCCAACCAAGATTGCCGCTATTGACCAGTTCAAGAACGCCAATCCAGGTCTGCGTACCGGTTTCGATTCGTACAGCCTGCTGAGCGCCCTGGGCCCAGCTTACCTGAAGCTGACCTTCGGCGGCGACATCCAGCAAGTGGACCGTCCTGAAACCATCGGCATCGATGAAACCACCTCGACCCTGGTACAGGAAGCCAATGGCCAGACCCTGCCAACGACCGGCAAGGGCAGCTTCTTCCTGGACGTCGTGGGCGGCACCGATGCCTTCCACTGGGACACCAATGGCCAAGACTTCGGTCACGACATGAGCGGCAACTTCACGCTGCGTCCTAACTACGGTCCAGGTCGTAACCCGAACTGCACCCTGGCCATGGTTACTTCCGGCGTGTGCTTCGCTGGTCTGATCAATGACCCTATCATCACCGCGCGCGTTCCTGAACCAGCATCGCTGGCACTGTTTGGCCTCGGCCTGGCAGGTCTGGCTGGCCTGCGTCGCCGCCGCAACAGCAAGTAATCAGTCTTCGGACTGCAAGAAGCCGCCCGGCGCAAGTCGGGCGGCTTTTTTTATGCGTGCATACCCTCCACATCACCTTCGCGCCTCCAACACCGTCGTCCTCGCGAATGCGGGGACGACCGCAAGCGGTCGTGCGCCAACGCATGCGTTGGCCCCATGCAGAGGCGAACGAAGTATGGGTCCCCGCGTTCGCAGATACTGTGTTTGCTAAGCCTTGGCAAGGGCAAGATTTGGATCGAATTTCGCCCCAGCCTTGAGAACGCCAATCATCCAGTGCACCAGTTTGCGCATCACCGCCGCGATGACGATTTTGCCGCGCTTTCCATTTTCGCGGAGCCGCTTCGCCATAGCTTGTGCAGCTGCATTGCAGCGGATCGCTGCCATCGCTGGCATGTAGAGCATCTTGCGTAACCTGGCATGTCCCTGCTTGCACAGCCTCGATTTTCCGCGAATCGAATCTCCTGATTCACGGTGGCGCGGTGAAAGTCCGATAAAAGCCACCGCTTCTCTTACATTGTCGAACCGATCGACTGGAAGCCATGCCATGAAGTAGGCGCTGAGGCGTTCCGCCACCCCCGGTATGCTGCACAGGAGTTCCTGCTGGTCATGCAGGTCGGGGTGGCGGTCGATGTGATCCTTGATCATCGATTTCACCAATTTCTGCTCGTCATCCAGAGACGCAATCATGCGTTCCACCGATTCGAGCGTCACACCTTGGGAAACATAGCGGCGGTTTTGTTCTTGTACCAGCATATCTTGTACCGCATCCAAGCGGGCTACCAGGCGCTGCAATTCCCGTACGTGCAGGGGCGGTGGCGCCCAAGGCCGGGGCTCGCATTGAGCACAAAAACGGGCGATCAGATCAGCATCGGCCTTGTCGGTCTTCTGCCGGATCATCAGGGCCTCGCCGAAGCGCTTTACCTGCAAGGGATTGACCACGCTGACCGTAAATCCAGCGTCAAACAGCGCCTCGGCCAGCTTCTCGTAATATTGACTGGTTGCTTCCATCGCCAAGTGGGCATTTCCCGGCACAAGGGCGTGTTTCGCCAGCCATGTAAACATTTCCCTGAATCCGGACGGGGAATTGTCAAATACCTTGCTACGCCGCTTGTTGGTGCTTGAAGAGACCCACAACAAGTCGAATTTTCGCTTTGCAATGTCGATCCCGACGTACTCCATCGCATCCTCCTGTCAACAAGATTCTGCTTGGACTTTATCTCGTGCATCCTTACTTACACAGGCTCAAGGCCTCAGATACTGTTCGCACTCTGGCAGATAAAGAGGAGTGCACACGGCAAATCTGCGAATCAGGCTCTCAGCCTCGAGGACGACACTGCCTGCGTGCACTCCGTTTTCCAAGCGTCCCTGGAAATCATAACGCGGTCAACGACGAACGGTCGCCGAACACGTATAGAGGACGACGGTGTGGGGGCAGGCAGCGAGGTATGGGGCGGCGGGCTTACTGCGGTGCCGCCGGCGGCGAAATGAAGGCCTTGTGGAATAGATGCCGTGCCAGCAGCAAGGGCGGCATGCGCAGCCAGTTACCCCGGATATACAGCAACCCATGCGCCAGCCCGGTCAAGGGCGTCTTGCAACTGACATGCAGCGGCAACAAGGCACGCAGGAATAGCACATCCATCACCGCCAGCAACAACGCACCCGGCCCGGCATCGGCCAGCGCTGCCGTGACAGCGGGCGGCACCTCGGTTCCTAACAAACGCGCCGCATAGCGCAAGGCGTAAAACAGTGGCCGCTCCAGCTCCAGCTGACGCGCCCTCCCCGGCAGCGCCGCCCAAAATGCAGGATCGGCACCGAAGCTACTGAGCAGCCGGTGCAGATCGAGCAAATCGCGCAGTCCCTTGTCGAACTCGCCGTCATAGAACAAATGGGTGGCACTGTGCAGCACCATGTCCTCAGGCGCCAGCACCGCGATGCCCTCCTGCCCCGGCAGCGCACGCGCACTGGCGCGCAGCAAGGCCGGATCGGGCCTGGCAGCTGCCGTCAGCGGCAAAATCGCATGGTGCACATCGATCACGCTGCCCCGATGCATATGCTGCAGCGGCGGAATCTCGTGCATCCACACACGGTAGTAACGCTGGTCGTACTCATCATGGTGATGCGACATCCAGCCAGCCATCATCAAGGCCGCTTCTGCCTCGGGAATGGCTGCACGCGGCAACAGGATATCAATATCCGAAAACAGGCGACCGTCCGCTGCCTTCAGGCCGGCCATCGTATAGGCCGCCCCCTTGAGCAAAATCAGGCGCTCGCCCAGCGGGGCCAGCGCCGCTGCAATGCGCGCCACTTCCCAGCGCACCCCGTCTGCATGGCGTTCCAACAGCACACCAGCCCAGGCCAGATGGCGTCGCGGCGCAGCTGGCACCTGCTCCAGCAAGCCATGCTCGCGCGCCAGGCAATACAGGCTGGCAGTCAGATTGGCAGCAAGCGCCTGGCGCATCAGTAACTGCCATTGCACCAAGTCCAGCGTCGCCATGCTCTCTGGCGCACGCAGCACCGTGATCAGGAGGGGCAGTGTCATGGCGGCCCTTCGCTGGCCAGGCGCTCGAAGACCGCGACGGCGTCGTCCAGCGCGCTGTAGCTGAACTGGTAGCTGCGGCTGCCTGCAATCAATCGGCCCAGCGCATCGAAACCGGCCTTGGCCAGGAGGCTGTAGTTGAAGGCGTTCTCCGCCACCTGCATGAAAGCGCGGCCCTGCGCCATCGGCAGCAGCTCCGGTGCCGCGCCAGCGACATACTGAGGGAAGACGATCCAGGCTGCGCGCGCGGTCTCGCCGGCGCGCGCAACGCTGCCCGGAGGCGGCTTCACATGGGCCACCGTTCCCTTGTTGGTGTCATGCACCGAACGTGAAAACACCGCGTCAGGCACATAGTCGCGGATGATATCTATCGAGGCGTTTTTCAGACTGACCGGGCGCGGCAGCGGCACGATGCGCGCATCGTCCAGGCGTACCAAGGTCAGTTCGTCCGACAGCAAGCGCCAGCCGCGATGAACCAGGGCCGCGCACAAGGTGCTCTTGCCCGATCCTGGCGGCGCGGGCAGGATGGCCGCGAAGCCATCGCGCTCGATCACGGCCGCGTGAATGACCAGCACATCGTGGGCGCGGCTGGACACGCACCAGTTCATGGCCCACTCGAACATGGGAAAGGCCTGGTCCAGCGGCAGCGGTCTGAACGGCGCGTGGCCGTCATGGTCGAACCGCACCTGGCGCCCGAACACGCGGCGCACACCGCCCGACTGCATCAAATTGACGTGGAAGTCGACAAAGCCTGGGTTTTCCAGCAAGGGATAGTCGGCGTACAGCAGGCCCAGCCCATCGGCCACGTGGGTGATGTCCGATCGCAGCGTCGTGACAAAGCTGCCGGTGTGGAGATGGATGCCGGGGCCCCGGAGGCGGCGCCCCAGTTCGGCGCGCGTCAGCGAGGAAACGGTCAACATGCGCCGTATTGTATGAGGAAATAGCCAGCCAGGGTGGCCAGGAGGGCCTCGCATTCGGCATCCAGTTCCGCGTCCTGTGGACAGGCCAGCGCCGCAGCCAGCGAGGCGCACAAGTTAGCGCGCGAGGCGGCGCCGCGCTGCAGCACGCTGAGCACGTGGATGGCAGCATCGCTCAGTAAATGGGTGTCGCCCGAGAGGGTGTTATAGAGCACGCATTCGTCGCCGAATTGACGAAAGTGCAGGGATTGGCCCGGCGTGATGCGCCACATGGTGCCGGGCACGTCTTACGCCAAGGCCATCAGCTCTGGGTGCTTTGCAGATAGGCGACCAGCTGGGCACCGTTCCATGGCGTGGCGCCTTCGGCCGGCTTGTAGTAGCCCGTTGCGTTGTATTGACCCCACATATTGATCACTTGCTGACGGGTCAGGAAGTTGATACGACCGCTGCACACGTTCAGGTAGGTGGCCAGGATGTGCATGGCGACCTTGTCCTTGTCGAGCTTTTGCGGGGTGATGATGGTCTTGCAGTTCATGCTGCCAAGCGCGCTCGTGCAATTGAAGAACTTGGAGAACAAGTCACTGGTCTTCACTTCGCTCGGCCAGCTGCCCTGGTGGGTCTTCCAGTAGCCTGGCGAGACGCCATTGCACACGGTGGTCGGACGCTGGCTTGCCAGGTTGCCCGACAAGGCGCCCGAAGGCGATTTGCACACCAGCGAGGCCATGGCATTGGTGCTGGCCACGGTCATCACCACGCCCGACACGCCGAGGCCGGCGATGCGACGGCGCGAGGCGCCGCGCGGCGTCAGCGCTGGAAGCGCGGGCGCGGTATCCTGGGCCGCGCTCTTGCCGTCTAGATTTTCGTGGTCAACCATGGTCTGCTTCCTAAATTGCGCAGCTGCAACAGCCTGCAAGGCGTCACTTCTCTACCCGCAGGTAGGGCGACTATTTTCCATTAAGTAAGCAAAATACATTCCAAGGCAAGATCGTATGTACCTGCCTTGATTAGAATCAAGCACTTAAACCGATGTTCTTGAATCCGCATCAAGTTGCCAAGAAAACAGCAGTGCCGACATGTAAGGTCCGTCGACACCGCGCGTTCCGTGGAACTTAGAAAAAGCTTTCTGGGATGACAAGCACATCACCGGGGCGCATCGACATATTGGCGGAAATATCGCCTTCCTTGATCAAGTCGTTCAGGCGCACCGGCATTTTTTGCAGCTTGCCGTCGACCTTGCGGATGATGCTGGCGTTGTTACCCGAGGCGAATTCCGTGACCCCGCCCACCGCGATCAAGACATCCATGAGCGACATGTCGCGGCGATACGGCAGGGCCTGGGGACGGGCCGCCTGGCCGATGACGCGGATCTGTTCGCCATAAATGCCGGTAAAGCCGGTCACGATCACCGTGACGACCGGTTGCTGGATGAACTTGGCCAGCGCTTTTTCGATATCGCGCGCCAGGTCGGTGGAGGTTTTGCCCGATGCCTGCAAGTCTTCGACCAGCGGGGTGGTGATCTTGCCGTCAGGGCGCACCGGCACCGACATCGACACTTCTGGATTGCGCCAGACAATGATGTTGATGTTGTCGCCTGGGCCGATCAGATAATCGTGCACCGGGGCGACCGAATTGTCGACCACGACAGGAGCGCGGGTGGCGCAAGCGGTCAGGCTCAGGGCGCTGAGGGCAAAAGCGATAGTGGCCAGGCGTTTCAGAATGCTGGACATGCTCATCGATGTGGTATTGGCGTTCACGTGGTTTCCTCTGTGGGACGTTGGTGGTGGCGGCAGCGGCAAGGGCCGCAGAGTCGCCTGGCCTGTTGTGACTGACTACTCAATTGTTTTTTTAATAGCACTAATGTCATATTGTAATCCAAAGCGCTCTACCCGGGCAGCATGGCAGGCGAGATTATTTCTGGCTAGCCTTATTCCGTTGCATGAGCTCACGCGCATAGCTGACCGGCACTGCATAAGTGATCCCGCTGGGGTTGGTAATGGCAGTTTCTTTCAGCCCCTTAACGAACACCATATTGATGATCCCCTGCACCACCCCGGTCTGGGGATCGTACACCGGACTGCCGCTATTGCCGGGAAAAGCCGTGCCGTCCAGTTGATAAATCTGAAAACTGGACCGTTGCAACTGCGCGATCACATTCGGGGTCAGCTTGCCGGAGTTTAGCGAGGGCATCACGATCGGCGTGACGGCAGCGAGCAAAGCCCGGTGACTGACCGGATGCAGGCCCAGCACCATGCCCAGGGGATAGCCGGTGAAGGCCAGTTCGCTGCCTTCAGCCAAGAGCGGGCCATCGCTCAGCTGAAGCGCCGGCAAAGGTTTGCCACTAATGACCAGGTGGGCCAGATCATGCTCGCGATCGGTACCCGCGAGCGTGGCAGGCCGAAACTCAATCCGGTCGCCCCCAGCAGCAATGACAATGCCCAGCACTTCGAGCTTCTCGCTGTCCAGATCGGCGGCGACCACGTGGGCATTCGTGATCACGTTCAGCCCATCGCCCACCACGAAGCCGGTGCCGGTAAAACGGATGGCAGGACTGCGGGTCTTGAGAAAAGTACCAATTCCCACCACCGAGGGTTTCACGGCAGCTATGGTCTGTGGCAAGTCAGCCGCACGCGCCTGTGTGGCGACGCAACAGAATAGACAGAACAGCGCCCCCAGGATGGCGGGGGTGGGGATCGCACGCGGGATGTTCAGGGGCTTCTCCTGGTGGGGCAGCAATGTCAATTTTGTTATTTTCATATTATATATAGCGTTTTGGCGTCAGCATCAATACAATGTTGAATAAGTGCGGCTAGGTGCACAGGCCCCAGCGCACACCCCTGCGTTGCGCACCGCGGGGACGATACATTTGAATTATCGATGAGCATGAAAATTGTTGTATCATGCGCCACAACTGCTGTTAAATAAACAACGGGATGCCTGGCCAGGCCGTGCATCCTTTTTTAACAGCGCGCTGTTGTAACAGATACCACACAATGCGCCGCCGTCCATGCTTTTCCAGAATGCAATTGCAATTGCATCATGCCCAAGCGATGATAGGTTTATGCGTATTGGATTTCGGGCGTTTGCGCTCCTACCTTGCACCATGACGAGACTGACGAGATGGCAGAACTGACCGCCGTAATTCTTACCTTCTTAAAGGCCATCGGCAAATACCGCTGGTATGCCATCATCATTTCCTGGACCGTTGCACTGATCGGCTGGGGCGTGGTGTTCATGCTGCCCAACGATTACCAGGCCTCCTCGCGCGTGTACGTCGATACCCAGAGCGTGCTCAAGCCGCTGCTCTCGGGCATGACCACCCTGCCCAATCTGGACCAGCAAGTCATGTTCATGCGCCGCACCCTGATCAGCCGACCGAACGTCGAGCGCGTCACGCGCATGGTCGACATCGACGTCAAGGCCAAGAACAGCAAGGAAAAAGAAAAGCTGATCGATGACCTGATTGAAAAGATCAAGATCACCGGTACCGAGCGCGACGACATCTACACCATCACCTACAACAATCCCAACCCAAAACTGGGCAAGGACGTGGTGCAGTCGCTGCTGACCATTTTTGTGGAAGGCAGCTTTGGCGGCAAGAAGCAGGATTCGGAAAAAGCCGTGCAGTTCATCGATGACCAGATCAAGGCCTACGAAGAAAAGTTGACCGCTGCTGAAAACGAGCTGAAAGACTTCAAGATCAAGAATATTGGCATGCTGCCGCGCGGCACCAGCGATTTCTCCGCCACCATGGCTGAAGTGAGCGACCGCCAGAACCAGGCCAAGCTGGAACTGGCCGAAGCCGTCCAGGCCCGCAACGCCATCCGGCGCCAGATTGGCGGCGGCGACGTGCCGGGCAAACCATCGCTGATGGCCAATCCAGAACTCGACGGCCGCATCCAGGCTGTCACCAAAAACCTCGATGCCCTGCGCATGCAGTACACCGACGCCCACCCGGACATCATCGGCGCCAAGCGCTTGCTGGCCCAGTTGGAAGAAAAGAAACGCGAAGAAGCACGCAACCGTCCTGCCAGTAACGATCCAGGCGCCAATTACAGCCCCATGCTGCAGCAACTGAAAGTGTCGCTGTCGGACGCGGAAG
>JBJMVX010000216.1:0-11331 GCA_045810445.1 Massilia sp. | reverse complement strand
TCGGGTGGACATCCGTTCAGATCCCATTCCACGATCCAGAAAAAATCGACGAACGCTGGCAATGTGGCTGAAGGCGGATAGGTCGCCAGGCGTATGCGTTGCGCCGCGCCGACTGGATCGACAATGCCCTTGGGAGCGCTGCGCGGCGAGGCCAGTAAATTGGCAGCCACTGTGTCGGGTTTGTGCAATCTCTTTTCCTGTCTTGTCGTCACACTGGCTTTTCTCAACAGCCCAATGAAAGCGAGCGATGAACTACAAACGAATGGCCGCCAGCGTTTTTTGCTTTGCCACGATATTCGAATCCCATGCATTGGCGGCGCAGTCGCCACGGCATGCCAGTGGGTCGATGGAAGTGGTCGTCACGCCAGCTGCCCCTGCAGAAAAGTCGGGGCGGACGGCAACTGGGCGCATGATACTTGATAAGCAGTACACCGGCGACCTGGTCGGGACCGGCAAGGGCGAGATGCTGACCGCCATGACCGATACCAAGGGATCGGCCGCCTACGTGGCAATGGAGCGCGTGAGCGGTCGTCTCGATGGGCGATCAGGCAGTTTCGTCATCGCGCATCGGGGTTCGATGCGGGGCAACACGAGCGAGTTGACGGTGCAAATTGTTCCCGATTCAGGAACCGGAGAACTGACCGGTATTGCCGGCACCATGACGTTCGAGCGCACCGAACGCGGGCATGTCTATCAATGCGATTACGTGCTGCCCTAGGCTGGGAGCAGCAGGGCTTGCAGCGCATCGCGCACCGCCGGCGGTATCGGCACCGAGCGCTGGCTGCTGCGCTCGACGTAGACATGGACGAAGTGGCCGGCCGCGCAGGGCAGGGGATCATCGTTGCGATAGAGGGCAATGTCGTAACGCACGCTGGAGTTGCCAAGCTTGGCCACGCGGACGCCGGCATGTATCACGTCTGGAAACGCAATCGAGCTGAAGTAGGCGCAGCCCGAATCCACCACAAAACCGACCACCTCGCCCTTGTGAATGTCGAGCACGCCACGCTCGATCAGGAACTGGTTCACCGCCGTGTCGAAGTAGGAGTAATAGACGACATTGTTCACATGGCCATACACATCATTGTCCATCCAGCGCGTGGGGATGGCCAGAAAATGCGGGAAGTCGGCGCGCGGCGCCGTGCGCAGCTCAGTGTTTGACATCGCTGGCCGGGATCATGGTGTCCGCTGGCGCGGCCGTTGCAAACAGCTGGGCGCAATCGACCTTGTCAAACGCGTAGTGCTTGCCGCAGAAGTCGCAGTTGATCGACAACTGGCCCAGTTCATCAAGCGCACCATCGACTTCCGCCCGCCCCAGCATCTTGAGCATATTGCCCACTTTCTCGCGCGTGCAGCCACAACGAAACTGCGGATGGGCCGGTTCGAACACGCGGATAGTCTCTTCCCAAAACAGCCGGTTCATCAGGGTCTGGATGTCGGTCGAGAGCAGCTCTGCCTGTTTCAAGGTCGAGCCCAGCATGACCGCGCGGTTCCAGGTTTCCAGGTCTTCCGCTTCGCTTTGCTGGGCGACCTGGTCATCCTTGCCGCTGTGGCGCGGCAGCTTTTGCAGCAGCAGGCCACGCGAGACACCGCTGTCGGCCGCCAGCCACAGGCGCGTGTCAAGCTGCTCCGAGCGCAACATGTAGTTTTCAATGACGGTGGCCATGTCCTCGCCGTCCAGCGGCACGATGCCCTGGTAGGGTTGCTGGCCCGGCATCTTGTCGTTCGGGTCCAGCGTGATGACGAAACGGGCCTTGCCGCCCGGGTTGAGCAAGTCGGTCAGGCTGGCATCGTCGGCAATGACGGCGTCTTCGCGCAGCTTGGCGGTCGCGCGCAGATGCAACTCGGAGTCGCACTCGACCACCAGCAGGCGCACCGGTCCGTCGCCATGGATTTGCATCACGATGGCGCCATTGAATTTGAGGTTGGCCGAGAGCAGGGCGGCAGCGGCCACCATTTCGCCCAGCACGGTTTTCACAGCCGTCGGGTAGTTGTGGTGCTGCTGGATTTCGCGCCAGGTGGCCGAGATTTCAACGAATTCGCCGCGCACGGCAGCATTGTCGAAGATGAATTTTTGCAGGGTGTCGTTGGTATCTGTGCTCATGGGTCCTATCCGATCTTCTTTAATTCTGTCTTGAACAACTGGCCACGGGCCACATAGCTCGCCGCGCTCAGCGCCAGGCGGTTGATGTCGTCCGGCCCGAGGGTGCGCACGGCCTTGGCGGGGGCGCCGATGATCAGGCTGTGGTCCGGGAATTCCTTGCCTTCCGTGACCAGGGCGCCTGCGCCGACCAGGCAACCCTTGCCGATCTTGGCGCCGTTCAGGATCACGGCCTGGATGCCGATCAGGCTGCCATCGCCCACGGTGCAGCCATGCAGCATGGCCTGGTGGCCGATGGTGACGTTGCGCCCTACTGTCAGCGGAAAGCCCATGTCGGTGTGCATGACCGTGCCCTCCTGCACATTGCTGCCCTGGCCAATGGTGATGCGCTCATTGTCGCCGCGCAGGGTGGCGCCCGACCACACCGAGGCGTCCTGTTCCAGCGTGACCTTGCCGATCAGGGTGGCGGAATCGGCCACGTAGGCCGATGCGTCGATCTCGGGCGCGTGTTCGCCCAACTGGTAGATGGCCATGGTATGTTCGTGTGGAGGAAATGGAATGCGCTATTTTACGCTCTCGCGCGCGCTTGCCACGGCGGGGCTGCCAAAGTGTGGCCTGATGCTGGGAAATGGGGGCGGACGGCAATAATTCAACAGTCCGGTATAATTAGAACGGTCGTTCTTTTATTTTTTGAGGCTTTCATGATCCCTTCCCGTTCCGAATTTTTGACCGTGCGCGGCCTGCGCACCCATGTGCGCCACTGGGGCCGGGAAGGCGCGCCAAAAATCTTCATGGTGCATGGCTGGATGGACGTGGCGGCCTCTTTCCAGTTCGTGGTCGATTGCCTGCAGGGTGACTGGCACGTCATCGCGCCAGACTGGCGCGGCTTTGGCCTGTCCGAGCGTACCCAGTCGGACACCTACTGGTTCCCCGACTATGTGGCCGACCTGGACGTCATCCTCGACCATTACAGCCCGGACCAGGCGGTCAATTTGCTCGGTCACAGCATGGGCGGCAATGTGGTGAGCCTGTACGCAGGCGTGCGGCCAGAGCGCGTGCGCCGCCTGATCAATCTGGAAGGCTTCGGCCTGCCCGCGACTTCGCCCTCGCAGGCGCCCAAGCGCTACGCCAAGTGGTTGCAGGAATTGCGCGAGCCGCCCACGCTGCGTCCCTATCCAAGCTGCGAGGCCGTTGCAGCCCGGCTGCAAAAGACCAATCCGCGCCTGTCGGACGCGCGCGCGGCCTTTCTGTCCCAGCATTGGGCGGCGCAGAATGCGGACGGCGAATGGGAAATCCTGGGCGACCCTGCCCACAAAAAGCCCTCGCCCCTGCTGTACCAGGTCGAGGAAGTGCTGGCTTGCTGGACCCAGATCACGGCGCCCGTTCTGTGGGTGGAGGCGGCTGACACCAATATGTGGCAATGGATGGGACCGAAGCCGGAAGCGCGCATTGAGATCGACCGCCGCCTTGGCCACCTGGCCAAGGTCAGCGCGCGCATGATGGAAGACGCCGGCCATATGCTGCACCATGACCAGCCCGAAGCGCTGGCGCAGATGCTCGAAGCCTTCCTGAGCGAAAGCTGAGTCAAGAGAAATTGGCGCGCTCAGCGTACAATGAGGCCTTCGCCACCTCTTGCCGCACTGGGCCCTGTTACCAAGTATGAATGTAGATTTGCATTGCCACTCGAATGTGTCCGACGGCGTTCTGGCGCCGGCAGCCCTGGCCCAGTATGCGCACCAGGCCGGTGTCAATGTCTGGGCCCTGACCGATCACGATGAAGTGGGCGGCGTGGCCCGCGCACGCACCGCCGCTACCGGGCTGGGCATGCGCTTCGTGCCCGGCGTGGAAATCTCGATTACCTGGGCTGGCGAAACGGTGCACATCGTCGGTTTGCAGATTGATGAAACCAATCCCGGACTGGTGGGCGGGCTGGAAGCGACCCGCAGCGGGCGCGATGCGCGCGGACGCGAAATTTCGGACCAACTGGCCAAGGTGGGCATTCCCGGTGCCTACGAGGGCGCGCTCAAGTATGTGGACAATCCGGACCTGATGTCGCGCACCCATTTCGCGCGCTACCTGGTTGAATGCGGCGCCTGCGCCAATATTCCTGAAGTGTTTCGCAAGTACCTGGTCGAAGGCAAGCCGGGCTATGTGCCGCACCGCTGGGCCAGCCTGACGCAGGCAGTCGGCTGGATACGCGGCGCCGGCGGCATTGCCGTTATTGCCCATCCGGGCCGCTACAAGCTGGGCATCGTGGGCGAGGGCGCGCTGTTTGACGAGTTCAAGCAACTCGGTGGCACGGCCATTGAAGTGGTGACCGGCAGCCATACGCAAGCGCAATACGATATCTATGCCGAGCAGGCGCGGCGCTACGGTTTCCTTGCTTCGCGCGGCACCGACTTTCATGCGCCTGGGGAGTCGCGCGTTGATTTCGCGGCCTTGCCGCCGCTGCCTGGTGGCGTCAAGCCGGTGTGGCACGACTGGTTCTAAGCGCAGCAACTGAGCGTGCCCCTTGTGTTTGTGGCGGCTGCCCCTTATCTTATGCATATGTTAATAGCCGCCCGTGGCCCAGCCACTGAGCCATGAGCCAATTTTTCCAGATCCATCCCGATAACCCGCAAACGCGCCTGATCAAACAGGCTGCGCAGATCATCCATGGCGGGGGCATCGTGGCCTTGCCGACCGACTCCTGCTATGCCCTGGTGTGCCACCTGGACGACAAGGCGGCCGTGGAAAAGTTGCGCCGTATTCGTGGCATCGATGAGAAGCACCACTTGACGCTGCTGTGCCGCGACCTGTCGGAAATTGGCGCCTATGCGCGGGTCGACAATCGTCAGTTCCGCTGGCTCAAGGCGGCCACGCCGGGACCGTTCACGGTGATCCTGGAAGCGACGCGCGAAGTGCCGCGCCGCCTGTCTCATCCGTCGCGCAAGACCATCGGGCTGCGGGTGCCGGAAAACGCGATTGCGCACGCGCTGCTGCAGGAACTGGGGCAGCCCCTGCTGGGCACAACCCTGATCATGCCGGGCGAAGACGAGATTCTCAACGACGCCGAGCAGATTCGCGACCGGCTGGAGAAGCTGGTGGACCTGATCATTGACGGCGGCGCCTGCGCCATGGAGCCGACCACCGTCATCGATCTGACTGGCGACGAGCCGGTGCTGGTGCGCCAGGGCAGGGGCGATCCCGCCACCTTCGGCCTGTGAGGCACTGCGCCGGACCTGCGGCCCCGCTCTGATAGAATCCTCCCTCATGAATATGCAATTGATACTGCTGGTGGCAGCCTATGCCATTCCCGTGTTGCTGGCCATTGCCGTGCACGAGTACACGCGCGGCCGCGTGGCGCGCTACTTTGGCGACATGACGGCCACCGAGCAAGGCCGCCTGACCCTCAATCCCCTGAGCTATATCGACCTGTTCGGCACCATCGTGCTGCCCGGCGTAATGATTGCCCTGGGTCTGGTTCCGCTGGGCTATGGCAAACCGGTGCCGGTCAACTATGCGCGCCTGCGCAATCCGAAGAAACACGCCATGTTGGTGGCGCTCTCTGGCCTGGTGAGCAATTTTTTCATGGGCCTGTGCTGGATGGTGTTCATCCATCTCTTGGCAGAGTCCGGTGCAAAGGGCCAGTACGTCATCAAGATGGGTTTGATTGGCGTCTATCTGAACGCCGCCATGCTGCTGTTTAACCTGATTCCGATTCCCCCTTTGCCAGGCGGTCGCATCGTGGCTGGTTTGTTGCCCGAAGCACTGGCACGTTCTTACGCGAGCATCGAGCGTTACGGCCTGTGGATCATGCTCGGCCTGCTCGTTCTGCTGCAGTCGCGCGCCAGCAATGGCGCCTTTGCCTTCGCGGCCGGGGCGGTTGCCCACCTGTATGAACTGATCCTCAGTCCTTTTTTCACTCCACTTTTTTGAACTGACTATCTATGTATCCCGATCGTGTCGTTTCCGGTATGCGCCCTACGGGCACCATGCACCTTGGCCACTATCATGGCGCCCTGAAAAACTGGGTCAAGATGCAGTCCGAACAGCCTTGCCTGTTTTTCGTGGCTGACTGGCATGCCCTAACGACCCACTACGACGATCCTTCGATCATCGAGCGCAGCACCTGGGACATGGTGATCGACTGGCTGGCAGCTGGCATCGATCCTTCGCAGGCAACCCTGTTCATCCAGTCCAAGGTGCCGGAACACGCCGAGCTGCACCTGCTGCTGTCGATGTGCACGCCGCTTGGCTGGCTCGAGCGCGTGCCGACCTACAAGGATCAGATCGAGAACCTGAGCAACAAGGACCTGGCCACCTATGGCTTCCTCGGTTACCCGCTGCTGCAGGCGGCCGACGTGCTGATTTACCGCGCCAGCCAGGTGCCGGTGGGCGACGACCAGGTGCCGCACATTGAAATGATGCGCGAGATCGCGCGTCGCTTCAATCACATGTACGGCAAGGAAAAAGGCTTCGAAGAAAAAGCGATGGAAGCGGTCAAGAAGCTCGGCAGCAAGCGCGCCAAGCTCTATCTGGAGCTGCGCACCGAATACCAGCAAGATGGCAAGGGCGAGGCGCTGGAGCAGGCCAAGGCCATGCTCGATGACGCCCAGAGCCTGTCGATGATCGACCGCGAACGGCTGTTTGGTTACCTCGAAGGCAGCCGCAAGCTGATCCTGGTTGAGCCGCAGGCCAAGCTGACGGTGGCGTCCCGCCTGCCGGGTCTCGATGGCCGCAAGATGTCCAAGAGTTATGGCAATTCGATTGCACTGCGCGAAGACCGCGATTCCGTCATCAAGAAAGTGCGCACCATGCCGACCGACCCGGCCCGCGTGCGCCGCACCGACGTGGGCGATCCGCGCAAATGCCCGGTCTGGCAATTGCATGAAGTCTATTCCGATGCGGCCACCAAGGATTGGGTGGTCAAGGGGTGCACCACGGCGGGCATCGGCTGCATTGAATGCAAGCAGCCTGTGATCGATGAAATCCTGAAGGAACAGGAACCCATGCACGAGCGCGCGCAGCAGTACCTGGACGACCCGTCCCTGGTGCGCGCCATTGTGGCTGACGGTTGCGATGCCGCCCGCAAGCTGGCCCAGGAAACCATGCGCGATGTGCGCGAAGCGATGGGCTTGTCGTATTCGTGAGCGCGGCGTCTTGATGGAGAGCGTCTCGCCATGGGTGGCGCGCTGGGCGCCGCTGGTGCCGCCTGGCGAGGTGCTGGACCTGGCCTGCGGCAGCGGGCGCCATGCGCGCCATCTGGCGGCGCGCGGTCATGCTGTGCTGGCGCTGGACCGCGATCCGGCAGCGCTGCACGCTGTGGCCGGAGCGGGCATCACAGCCGAGCAATGCGATCTGGAGGACGGCGCGCCAGTGGCAGCGCTGACGCCGGCCCGCTTTGCCGGCATCGTGGTCACCAACTATTTGCACCGTCCCCTGTTTGCGCAACTGGTGGCCAGCCTGGCGCCAGATGGCATCCTGATCTATGAAACTTTTTCAGTCGGAAACGAGGCCTTCGGCAAGCCGTCGAATCCCGCGTTTTTGCTGGCAGAAGGCGAGTTGCTGGCGCTGGCCGTTACCCACGGCTTGCATGTGATCGCCTACGAAGACGGTCGCTGCGACAGTCCCAAAGCTGCCATGGTGCAGCGCCTGTGTGCCTGCGGTCCGCAATTTTCCCGCGATCAGGCGCATTTGGCCGTGTCAGGAGCTTAAGCAGGGCTTATCGGTACGCAATTCGGGTCAAGAATGAACCATTCAGGCGGGGTATCCGCTACAATCAGGCTTTTATTTACCAGCATTTTTATATACATATGATCAAGGGCAGCATCGTAGCAATCGTCACCCCCATGCATCCGGACGGCAGTCTTGACTATCCAGGCCTGGAAAAGCTGATCGACTGGCATATTGCCGAGGGCACGGACGGCATCGTCATCGTTGGCACCACCGGTGAGTCGGCCACGGTCAGCGTGGCAGAGCATTGCGAATTGATTAAGTTTACTGTCGATCATACCAAGGGCCGCATTCCCATCATCGCCGGCACTGGCGGCAATTCGACCGCCGAGGCCATCAAGCTGACCGAATGCGCCAAGGAAGTGGGCGCTGATGCTGCCCTGGTGGTGGTGCCTTACTACAACCGTCCTACCCAGGAAGGCATGTATTTGCACTTCAAGGCGATTGCCGAAGCGGTGGACCTGCCCATCATCCTGTACAACGTGCCTGGCCGTACCGTGGCCGACATGTCCAACGAGACCATCGTGCGCCTGTCCGCCATTCCCAACATCGTGGGCGTGAAAGACGCGACGGGCAATATCGGCCGTGGCCTGGAATTGCTGCGCAATGCGCCCAAGTCCTTTGCCGTCTACTCGGGCGACGATCCGACCGCCATCGCCCTCATGCTGTGCGGCGGCGCCGGGAATATCTCGGTAACGGCCAATGTGGCGCCGCGCGCCATGCACGAGCTGTGCGCTGCAGCGATGGCAGGCGACATTGCCAAGGCCACCGCGATCAACGACAAGGTCATGCCGCTGCACGCCAAGTTGTTCGTTGAGCCCAATCCCGTCCCCGTCAAATGGGCGCTGGCAGAAATGGGCATGATGCCTGCGGGCTTGCGCCTGCCGCTGGCGCCCCTGGCGGCCGACTTCCACAACACCGTCCGCGGCGCCTTGCGTGACGCCGGCGTCCTTCCACAGCCCTGACCCGCAAGGGTCCGGATCACTCGACACCAGCTGCTTTTTTCAGCCCTCATCCCGTTACGACATGACTATTCGCAAGACTATCACCCCGGCCCTGGCCACCGCTGTTTCCTCCGCGCTGATGCTCAGCCTGACTGGCTGCGGCATGATCAACTCGGTCATGGAGCAAGACCGTGTCGAATACCACGGCGTCAAAAAGGCCAGCAAGCTCGATGTGCCGCCTGATCTGACCCAGCTGGAAAAAGATAACCGCTACGCCATCCCTGAAGGCAAGGGCACCGCCTCGGCCTCGACCTATCGCCTGCCAGGCACGGGCGGTGCTGTCAGCGCTGCAGTGCCGGGCCAGGCCATCGGGCCGATCGGCAGCGACGCCATGCGCGTCGAACGTGCTGGCACCCAGCGCTGGCTGGTGGTCAACCAGACGCCTGAACAACTGTGGCCGCAGCTCAAACAGTTCTGGACCGAAAACGGTTTTGAGCTGGCCAGCGATTCGGTCACCACCGGCACCATGGAAACGGAATGGAACGAAAACCGCTCCAAGATCCCGCAAGACATCATCCGCCGTTCCATTGGCAAGGTCTTCGATTCCCTGTACGGCACTGGCGAGCGCGACAAGTTCCGCACGCGCCTGGAGCGCACGCCAACGGGCGGCACCGAGATCTACATCAGCCATCGCGGCGCCCAGGAAGTGCTGACGGGCCCGCAAAAAGAAATTCCGACCTGGACCGCGCGTCCTAACGATCCTGGCCTGGAAGCGATCTTCCTGAGCAAGCTGATGGCCAAGCTCTCGGGCGCGCCGGAAGTCAAGCCAGCGGAAAAAGCTGCTGACGCTGTCATTGCGAACGCCGTGGCAGCACCTGCCCACGCCAAGCTGGTCGATGGCGGCATTGAAGTGGACGAAGGCTTCGACCGCGCCTGGCGCCGTGTCGGCCTGGCGCTGGACCGGGTTGGCTTCACCGTCGAAGACCGCGACCGCGTGCAGGGCGTGTACTTCGTGCGCTACGTCGATCCCGATGCGGCGTCGAAAGATGGTTTCTTCACCAAGCTGTTCAGCTTTGGCGCCAGCGACGACAAGGCCAAGGAAGCCCAGCGCTACCGTGTGGTGGTCAAGACGGCCACGGGCGCGGCAGTGTCCCAGGTGACGGTGCAGACCAACGATGGCAAGTCGGAAACCGGCGCTACTGGCGCGAAGATCATCAAGCTGCTCAACGACGAATTGAAGTAATCGCTTCAGGCAGAAAAAAACCGGCTCGCGTGGCCGGTTTTTTTACGTCTGGCGCCAGCGGGGGCGGGCCCATTGCAAAGCGACAGACGTAAAAAAGCCGACCCGAAGGTCGGCTCTCTTTGCAAGCTGGCTAAAATTACTTAGCAGCAGCGGAAGCAGCCGAAGCAGCAGCCGAAGCGGCAGCCGAAGCAGCGGTTGCTGCGTCAGCAGCGGACGAAGCAGCCGAAGCAGCATCAGCAGCAGCCGAAGCGGCTGCAGCAGCTGGGGTCTCAACTGCTGGAGCTGGGGTAGCTGGAGCAGCTGGAGTAGCTTCAACAGGTGCAGGCACAACAGCTGGTTCTTCTTTTTTGCATGCGGTCAGAGCCAGAGCCAACAGGGAGACGATCAGCAGGGATTTTTTCATGGGTTTTTCCTTAATTAATTCACAAAAGTATGAAACATTGTTGCGATGAATAATTACCGGTAATTATCGCTCGTTAGGGAATTCTCGTAGGCTTTCGTACCTGTTATGGTGCTAGACAGACAACGGAAACTTCCTAACCCAGTATTATAGCGAAATTTTGTGCTTCGCAATAGCACAATAATGCTATTTTGGAAGCAATTTGTGCTTGGGCAACGCTAATTTTGTAACAAATGTTCACAAAACCCGGCTTTTGTTAGATTTCCCTTCTTTTCCCGAAGAATATTCGGCCAAGATAGAAGGAAACTTCTACAAGCCGGTAGTCGTTGGGTGCAAGCCTGGTAAGGATTCGGCCCAAATCCCGGTAAATCGTTCATGGCTGATCTCAGTAGCTTGCGGTGCGTCAAAAGCGGCTTCTCCGCGCATATGGTCGCTATGGAAGCGTCTGACGATCTGTTTGCCGTCACCGATGCAAAAGGAATCGGTGAGTGTGCGCAGCGGACGGTTGGTCAGGCGACACTCGATGCGGTGGCTGTAATCCTGTAACAAGCGCATGAATCGCGGGTAGTTACGCTCAATATGGTGCTGATCGTGCATGGCCATTTGAATATGACCACCGCGGCCGAGAAATTGCCGCAGCGCCGCATCGGTAGTGCTGCTCCCCAAAGGAAACACGGAGAAATCCGGGTCGAACATCAGCAAACTGGCGTTTGCGCGCGCGATCACGTCCAGGAACAACGGTTCGAATTCCGCGCGGCTCGCAAATTTATGTGCAGCAGTGTCTTCCATGTCAGCCATCCTTTCAGGCAAGTTCGATCCAACCATCCTGGTACCAGGTATAGAGCGCTTCCATCACGTCGTCCGAGGCCTTCGCCAGGGCGGCGCCGGACAGGGAACGCTCGTTGGCCAGCACGTCCAGCACCGCCTTGTC
>JBJMVX010000215.1:0-4496 GCA_045810445.1 Massilia sp. | reverse complement strand
CCTTTCGCGCTCGCGCCGTGCTGCTGTTGCCCGACGCGAGCGATCGCCTTGTTGCGCCGTCCACCGAGGGGGAGGCCCACGCCGGCGCACCCGACATGGGGATCGCGCAATGGGCTTACGACCGTGCCCAAAGTGCAGGCCTGGGCACCGACACGCTGCCGGCCAGTCCGTTCTTTTACCTTCCACTGGTCGCGCCCATGCGCACGCGTGGCGTACTGGCCATCGTGCCGGAGCAGCAGCGCTGGATATTGATTCCCGAGCAGCGCAAGCAGCTTGACGCCTTCGCAGCCCTGGCAGCCATTGCCCTCGAACGCGTGCACTACATCGAAGTCGCGCAAGGTGCGCTGGTGAGCATGGAGTCTGAGCGCTTGCGCAATTCGTTGTTGGCGGCGCTCTCGCATGATCTACGAACTCCCTTGACCTTGTTGATTGGCTTATCCGAGTCGCTGGTGCGGGCCAAGCCCGCCCTGGCGCCGCAATTCCACGATACGGCGCGCGTGCTGCACAGTGAAGCGCTGCGCATGAACGCCCTGGTTGGCAATCTGCTGGACATGGCGCGCATCCAGAGCGGAGAGGTCAAGCTGAAGTTGGAATGGCAGGCGCCGGAAGAAGTGATTGGCAGCGCACTGCATATCTGCGGGCCGCAGCTACGCGAACACATCGTCACTACCAGCGTGCCGACCGATATGCCGCTGGTGCGTTTCGATGCAGTGCTGCTCGAACGGGTGCTTTGCAACCTCGTTGAAAACGCGGCCAAGTACACGCCTGCCTGGTCACGCATTGATGTCTCGGGCAGCGTGCATGGCGCGATGGCGCTGCTGACCGTGGCCGATGATGGCCCGGGCATCCCGCATGGGCGCGAAGAAGCCATTTTCGACAAGTTCACGCGCGGCGAGCGCGAATCCGCCAAGCCCGGTGTTGGGCTGGGCCTGGCGATTTGCCGCGCCATCGTCGAAGCGCATGGCGGCACCATCCACGCCGCGCCTTCTGCCTTGGGCGGCGCCGCCTTTATCGTGTCCCTGCCTCTGGGCCAGCCGCCCGCTGGTCCCGATCTCGAAATCGACTTACGGAGAAATTCATGACAACCATGTCACCGACCGCGCTGCTGGTCGAAGATGAGCCGCAAATACGGCGCTTTGTACGCGCTTCGCTGGAGGAAGTGGGTTGGCATGTACACGAAGCCGACACCGTCCAGCGCGGACTCATTGAGGCAGGTACCCGGACGCCGGACCTGATCGTGCTGGATCTGGGTCTACCCGATGGCGACGGTGTCAATTTCATCGCCGACCTGCGCAAGTGGTCGGCGGTGCCGGTCATCGTGCTGTCCGCACGGGCGGGCGAAGCGGAAAAGGTGCGCGCGCTTGACGCCGGTGCCGACGACTACCTGACCAAGCCTTTCGGCGTCGACGAATTGCACGCGCGCGTGCGTGCCACCTTGCGCCGCCAGCGCCACAGCAGCGCCGATAGCGATGGCCTGGTGCGCTTCGGGAACGTGGCCGTGGACCTGAAGAATCGGCTGGTCACCAAGGAAGGCGAGAAGGTGCACCTGACGCCAATCGAATTCAAGCTGCTGTCGGTATTGGTGAGCCATGCGGGCAGGGTGGTCACCAATCCGCAACTGTTGTTGGCGGTATGGGGGCCGTCCCACATCGAGGACGGCCACTACTTGCGCATCTTCATGGGGCACCTCCGGCAAAAGCTGGAAGACGATCCGACCCGTCCCAAGTTCTTCCTGACGGAGACAGCGGTTGGCTATCGGCTGATGGTCGGCTAATAGACCCGGTTGTCAGGGCGTCGGAGTTGAATACCTGTGAAGTTGTGCTATCGTGGCCTGCCTTATTTTCGCCCTCAATCTCCACAAACAAATTCATCCGATGAGCTTAAACACCGATGCCTTGCAACGTCTCGCCAGCCTGATACTGTGTGTCTGCTTTTTTCTGCCCATGTCCAGTTGTACCAAAAAAGAGGTACTGCTCGACGCTGCGCCGTCTGCGGCCAAGATCACCAATGTTGACGTTGTAGACATCATCCCTGCCGCTTGGCTCGAGCGGCCAAGTTTCGGCAATGCGCTTAGCTTGCTGATCTTTTTTTGGCCCGCTGCGGTACAGCTGCTGCGGATTGGGCGGCGCAGCAACATGCGCGCGCCGCGTTGGCTTGCGCTGCAGCTTCTGTTGGCGCTCGGGACCATCGCCGGCGTGACACAGATGGCCATGACGGGCGATCGCATCCGCTACGGCGCACTGATGGCCTATGCGGCAATTTCTATCTACCTTGCGGCAACGTTGATCGAATGGCAGGCGCTGCGTCGGCGGCGGTTGGTAGTGGCGTCAGGGACTTCCTGAAATACGCGATCACGTCCGTGTTGAAGCGCTGATGAAATTCGGCCCGGTCGAAGCCTGGCGCGCTGATACATATTTGCGGTGCGACGGCGGCCAGCTTGTCGGTACAGGGTGCGAGAAAATCGAAGTGGCCAGCCTGCGGGACGACGTGGTAATCGGGCGCGCTGGGCAGGGCAGCACGCACGGCTTCGGCATACCACGGATTGGGCAGGATCGCGTCGTCGCCGGCTCGCCATAGCTGGATCGGCACACTGACCTGGCGCAGTGCTGCGGCATCGAAGGTAAAGCCTAGTGCCGGGGCGACAATGACGGCGGCCCGGATGCGGCGCTCATGCAAAGCCGGCGTGGCAGCCATGGGAACACGAATGGCTTGCGCGCTCTGTTTTCCCACTACGGCGCAAACGTATTGGTCGGGGTGGGCCAGGCAATGGGGGAAAACCTTGCCCAGGTCGGGCTCCCCGCCCACACTTACCAGCGCAGTGAAACCGCCTGACGAAAATCCGAACACACCAACACGGGAGGCAGCAATCCGGTCCCGCTGCGGCCATTGCTTGAGCATGTAATCCAGCGCCATGACGAGGTGTTTTGGCCGCTCGAGGATATTGAGTGCCTCGCTTTGGTCGGCGTAGTTGTCGCCAGGATGGGTGAGTGCCACGGCGATGAAGCCGGCATTGGCCAGGGCCAGCGCCGTATCGTGGTGGCTGAATTTGTACCCACCAGTGCCGTGCGAAATGAGGACAAGCGGCAGTCCGCTGCCCTCGATTGCCCCGTTGGCCGCCACGTCCTGGCTGAACGTCCCCAAGTTCACGGCCTGCGGGCCTGCCTGGCTTGGATACCAGATCGCCAGCGAGATTGGCTTGGACCCTGGGCCGGGGATGTCGAGGACCTGTAAACCGACAGCGTGGGCCTTCAAGGCCGATAGCAAGAGGATGCAGGTGGCAAGCAGGTGTTTCATGGGCGTCTCCGATGGGGGATTGATCGGAGCAGTGTCGCGGGGCGACAGTGATGGAACAAGCGCAGTGCGACGGGGAACCCGAAATATGGCGTCAAACCGTGTGCGGCTCGACCGAAACGCGGACAGCGGCTAGGCTTTGCCGTTCAACTTCGCCATCTCGTCGTAGCGCTTGGCCGCTTTCGAGAACGCGTCGTCGGGCGTGGCGGCCGCGCCAGGACCGAACTCCTGCTGCACGGATGCCTTGTTGTCATCGATCCAGTGCACCGCGCGGTCCAGATTGGCCATCTGACGCTGCTGCGCGTGGCCGTCGCCGTTCAGGGTGTCGACAGTCTTGACGAAGGTGCTGCCAAAGGCCGCCAGCGCGGCGGCCACCGCATGCGGATCGCGCGCCAGGGCTGCGTCCAGTTGCTCCTGATTGACGCTGGCCAGCCCACTTGCCTTGTCAGTGGTGATGCCCAGCGCTTCCAGACCGCCCTTGAGCCCCACTTCGGCGCCATTGAGGACGTAACTGATATCGCGCTCGGTGGCAAAACGTGCCCTTGTCGCTTCCCAGCTGCCTTCCAGGATGCCGCCCTTGGTCACGTCGGGCGCAAACCGGTTCACGCCGGCGTTGTAGCTGATGACAAACTGCTGCAGGGCCGATTTCAGGTCCGCTATCGGCGTGTCCGCGGTCAGCCCCGCCAGTTTCTGCGCGTCGTGCTGATACTGAGTCAGACTTTGGTGCATCTCGCCCAGTTCCGCGTATTGCGCCTTGAACGTGTATTCCACCCGATTCAGCACCGTCACCATGTTTTGGCCGGGCATGCTAAATGGCTGCGACGCGTCAAGTCCGGTTGGGGTGGTGGGGGTTGGGAGGCTGGAACCACCCAACGCAGCCGAGAACTGGTCAAGCATGCTGCCAAACTGGGGCAGGCCGAGGAGGCTGGCCGCATCGGTGCCGCTGGCCGCTCCCGACGACCAGATTGGCGCCACCGTGTTGACGGAGGGCGTTGGTGTCCTGGCTTGAAACAAGGCCAGCTCGGTGGACAGCCTGGCGAGATCGGAGGCGGAGATAGGCATGACAATTCCTCAACGGCGACGATGGTAAAGCGTACTCAAGCATACGCCCGTGGCGCGCGATTCGCTTGGAAGCTGTGCACGGGAGCAACAAATCGTGCAAGCGCCGGGCTAATGCCTGTACGATAGTGGCTGGGCGTAGCATG
>JBJMVX010000214.1:0-7837 GCA_045810445.1 Massilia sp. | reverse complement strand
TGGCGGTGTAAGTCCACTGGCCATTGGCCTGCAGTGCCACGCTGCCGTAGGTGCCGGCGATGGTGCCGGCGACAAAGCTCGCGGGACTGTCGACATCGGAGATGCTCAGGGTGCCGGTGGTCGTCAGTACTGCATTCGTCTCAAGCAGATTGGCAGTGGCGGTGCTCAGGACAGCGGCATCGTTGGTGCCGAGGATGTTGACGGTGATGGTGCTGGTGGTGCCGTCGCTGCTGGCAACGGTGAACACATCGCTGTAAGTCGCGCCGCCGACGAATTCGTCGTGCGCCGAGCTGGCGGTGTAAGTCCACTGGCCGTTCGCTTGCAGCGCCACGCTGCCATAGGTGCCTGCGATGGTCGCAGGGGTAAAGATCGCAGCGCTGTCAACGTCGGAAATGGTCAGGGTACCGGAGGTGGTCAGTACGGCGTTGGTCTCAAGCAGGTTGGCCGTAGCGGTACTCAGGACGGCTGCGTCGTTGGTGCCCAGGATGTTGACGGTGATGGTGCTGGTGGTGCCGTCGCTGCTGGCAACGGTGAACACGTCGCTGTAGGTGGTGCCGCCAACGAATTCGTCATGGGCCGAGCTGGCGGTATAGGTCCACTGGCCATTCGCTTGCAGGTTGATGCTGCCATAGGTGCCGGCGATGGTGCCGGAGACAAAGGTCGCTGCACTGTCCACATCAACAATGGTCAAGGTGCCCGAGGTACTCAACACCGCGTTGGTTTCCGTCAGGTTGGCGCTTGCCGTGCTGATGACGGCAGCATCGTTGGTGCCCAGGATGTTGACGGTGACGGTGCTGGTGGTGCCATCACTGCTGGCGACCGTGAACACGTCGCTGTAGGTGGTGCCGGCCACGAACTCATTGTGTGCGGAGCTGGCGGTATAGGTCCACTGACCATCGGCTTGCAGCGTGATGCTGCCATGGGTGCCAGCGATGGTCGCTGGGACAAAGGTCGCGGCGCTGTCAACGTCGGAAACGGTCAGTGCGCCGGACGCGGTCAGCACAGCGTCAGTTTCTGTCAGGTTGGCAGTGGCAGTGCTCAGGACTGCTGCGTCGTTGGTGCCCAGGATATTGATGGTAACGGTGCTGGTAGTGCCATCAGCGCTGGTGACGGTAAAGATATCGCTGTGGGTCGAACCGGCCGCAAATTCATCGTGTGCGGAGCTGGCTGTGTAGTTCCAGGCGCCAGCAGAATTGATGGTCAGACTGCCGTAGGTGCCGGCAACGGTGGCTGGCACGAAGGTGGCCGCGCTGTCCACGTCGGAGATGGTCAAGGTGCCGGACGTGGTCAGCGCGGCGTTGGTTTCCACCAGATTGGCCGTGGCTGCGCTGATGACAGCTGCGTCGTCGGTACCGAGGATGTTGACGGTGATGGTGCTGGTGGTGCCGTCCGCGCTAGTTACTGTGAACACATCGCTATAGCTTGTGCCGCCGACGAATTCGTTGTGGGCCGAAGCGGCCGTGTAGGTCCATTGACCATTGGCCTGCAGTGCGATGCTGCCATAGGTGCCGGCAATGGTGCCCGCGACGAAGGTGGCAGGGCTGTCCACGTCCGAAATGGTCAGGGCGCCGTTGGTGATGAGGACAGCATCCGTCTCCACCATGTTGGTGGTCGCGGCGTTCAGGACGGCCGCGTCATTGGTGCCCAGGATATTGACCGTGACGGTGCTGGTCGTGCCGTCGCTGCTGGTGACGGTGAACACCTCGCTATAGGTGGTGCCGGCCACAAATTCGTTGTGGGCCGAGCTGGCGGTGTAGGTCCAGGCGCCTGCGGCGTTGATCGCCAGGCTGCCGTGCACGCCGTTGATGGTGGCTGGCGTGAAGGTGGCCGGACTATCGATATCGGTGATGCTCAGTGTGCCCGATGCGGTCAACACGGCATTGGTCTCGGTCAGCGCGACCGTGGCAGGCGTGATGATGGCGGCGTCGTTGGTTGCCGCAATCGTCAGATTGACAGTGGACGTGGTGCTGCCACCGTGGCCATCGGTCACGGTGTAGGTGAACGAAGCAGGGCCGTTGTAGTTGGCATTGGGCGTGAACACCACATTGCCGTTGACGATGGCGACGCTGCCGTTGACCGCGTCCTGCACGCTGCCGATGGTGAGGGTATCGCCGTCAGCGTCACTGTCATTCGCGAGCAAGGTAGCCGGAGTAATCGTCAGTGGCGTATCTTCGGTGCCGTTGACCAGGTCGGTGCCGCCAACAGGTGTGTCGTTGACCGCAGCGACATTGACATTGACGGTGGCGGTGGAGCTGGCGCCTTTGCCGTCGGTCACGGTGTAGGTGAACGATGCAGGGCCGTTGTAGTTGGCGTTCGGCGTGAACACCACATTGCCATTGACCAGGGCCACGCTGCCATTGACGCCGTTTTGCACGCTGCTCAAGGTCAGTGCATCACCATCGGCATCCGTGTCGTTGGCGGTGAGCGTCGCTGCCGAAATGGTCAGCGCAGTGTCTTCGGTAGCATTGACCGTATCGGTGGCAGCAACTGGCACGTCATTGACAGCGCCGACGGTAACGTTGACGGTGGACGTGCTGGTGCCGCCCTGGCCGTCGCTGACGGTGTAGGTGAACGATGCGGGGCCATTGTAGTTGGCCGCTGGCGTGAACACGATGCTGCCATTGACCAGGGCCACGCTGCCATTGACGGCGCCTTGCACGCTGGTGATGGTCAGCGTGTCGCCATCGGCGTCGCTGTCGTTGGCCAGCAGGGCAGCCTGGCTAATGGTGATCGGGGTGTCTTCGACGGCATTGACGGCGTCCGCATTGGTTACAGGGACCGCGTCAAGCTTGATCGCCGTATCACTGGCGCTGGTGGTGTTGCCGTTGGCGTCCACCACGGAGGCAGTGACGGTCAGGCTGCCATGCGACAGGCCCGAAAGATTGGCGGTCGTGCTGTAGCTGCCGTCGGCCCTGGTGACAACGGTGACAGTGACGTCCGGTGTGGCAGGGTCGGCATCGTGGATGACCAGGGTGACGGTGCTGCCAGCAGGGACAGCGCTGGTGCTGCCGGTGATGGCGATCGCGCTCGCGCCCTGACCGGGTGCGACGGTGTCCGGTAGGTCCACGCTGATGGCGCCGGACGCTTCGCTGGCGCCATTGAGGGTCTGGAATTCCGGACGGGTGCTGCTGTTGATGGTCGGGGTGGTGTTGTCGACCGGGGTCAGGGTTTCCGTGATGCGCAGCAGTTCGACAAAGGTGCTGCCGTTGTCGTCACCGCCACCGGCATTGACACCGGCCGCGGTTTCGTCGAGCAGGGCGTCCAGGCTGCCGTTGCCAGAGATGATGGCCTTGGTGACATCGGCCAGGTCGCCCGTCGCCGGGAGCAGGGCGGCATCGTGGGTTTCGGTGGTCGTTGGTGCATAGACCTGGGCGTCGAGCATCAGCGTTTCGTGGCTGCCGATGATGTAGGTGCGGCCTTCGTTGAACGAGATCTCGACCTTGCCGCCTTCGGCTGTGGTGATCAGGTCACCTTCGAAGACCGGATCGCCCATATGGAGCTCGCGCACGCTGCCATCGGCGGATTTGGCGGTGGCAGTACCTGCCAGAAGAGTTACTTTGCCAATCAGGTTGCCTGCGTTTGCCATCGTCTTGCTCCATACGGATGATTAGATCCTCCGACTGTAGCAAAAAGTGTTTCCGAACGGCAGTGTACCGAGGTACAGTACTGCAACAAAAATTGTTAAGATGTAACTATTTCCGTGGACTGACGTTCGCTGGCCAGCAGTGCCAATTGCAGGCGGTCGCGCAGGCCCAGTTTTTCCAGGATCGTGGCCATATGGGACTTGACGGTGCGCTCGGTAATGAGCAGTTCGCGCGCAATTTCCTTGTAGCGCGTGCCGGCGGCGGCCAGTTCGGCCACTTCCACTTCGCGCGCAGTCAGGCGGGTGCGCCAGTCCGAACGCAGGGGATTGTCCGGCACCTTGATGTGTTGTTGAACCGACAAAATCCTGTGCATCAGCGTTTCGCCTATCCACAGGCCGCCCTGCTCGACCACGGAGGCGACCTTGGTCAGCACTTCGGCGCCAGCGTGGGTATTGCAGTAGCCACGGGCCTGGGCCGACAGCGCTGCTAGCGCCTCGCTGTCGTTGGGGGTATCGGCGAGGATGACGACAGGGACGGGACCGAAGCGCGCGTGCAGGTCGGCTACGTGGCCATTGAGGCCAGTAAGGTGATCGAGCCGCAGCCAGATCATGCTGGCCGCTAGCGGCGCTTTGGGCAGGCTGTCCATGCTGACCACGCGCAGGTGGGCAAACGCCTCCTTCCATGCGGGCAGGGTGACCGCGCCTGGAGCGATGAACAGGTGTTCGACACGGGACAAGGTAGATGACATCGTCGCCATGCCGCTTAACGTTCCGTCATGGCGGCTGCTTTCGCCCTGAGCACGGGTTTTAACATGTACGAGAGGATGGTCTTTTTCCCCGTGATGATGTCGACTTCGGCCACCATGCCCGGAATGATGGGCAGATTGCCAGAGAGGGTGGCGCGGTCGGTTGCCACGCGCACGGTGTAGAAGGTGTTGCCATGTTCATCGGTGATCGAATCGGCGCCGATATTTTCCAGGCTGGCGCTCATGCCGCCGTAGATGGAAAAATCGTAGGCAGTGAACTTGACGATGGCGCGCTGGCCTGGCTGCAGGAAGGCGATGTCGCGTGGGGCCACCTTGGCCTCCAACATCAGGCGTCCTTCGAGGGGCACGATTTCCACGACGTCGCGGCCAGGCTGCACTACGCCGCCCACGGTGTTGACCAGCAAACGCTTGATGGTGCCGCGCACAGGCGAGCGCAGGGCGGACTGCTTGACGCGATCGGCCAGGCCGGTGCCGCTTTGGACCAAGGCGTTCAGGCGAGCCTGGGTCTCCGAATACTCCTTGCTGGCCGTATTGCGGAAACTGAGTTCAACTTCCTGGATCTTGCGTGTCGACTCCGAAATCGCCGCCTGCACCCGGGCGATTTGGGAGGAGGCGATCTCGCCCTCGCCACGGAAACGGTCAACGTCACGCTGCAGGCGTAGCAGCTCGACTTCGGACACGGCGCCGGAGCTGAGCAAGGGCTTGGTCACGGCCAGTTCGCGCGAGGTCGACTCGAACGATTGCGAGGCCTGGCGTTTCTTGGCGCTTGCCTCATTGAGTTCCTGGGAGCGCTGGGCCAACTGCTGGCGGGCGATCAGCAACTGGGTTTGGAGTTCCGAGGTGGCCGTTTCATAGAGGCGGCGTTCTTCTTCAACCGTGCGCGGATCTTCCGCCACCGCTTCGGCCGGTGGCACGAAGGGCTTGCCGTCCCCGATGGCGCGCAGGCGGGCCGCCTTGGCCAGCAGGGACAGATACTGCGAGCGATTTTCACGCATCGACGACTCGAAACGGGTGGAATCGACCTGCAGCAGGATCTGGCCTTCCTTGACCGTGTCGCCTTCCTTGACCAGAATTTGCGACACGATACCGCCATCGAGACTTTGCAGCACCTGCAACTGGCGCGAGGGTATGACCTTGGCATCGCCCCGGGTGATCTCGTCGACCTGGACGAAGGCCGCCCACACGATGAACAGCAGCACCGCGCCCGACAGCGAGTAACCCAGCACGCGTGCGCGCAGTGGCTCCTGGCGGATGATGATGCTGTCGGCGTCCTGCATGAAGTCGGACTCGCCGGTGAGCGTGGTGCTGTCCTTCCAGCGGGTGAGCCAGTGGTCCGTGCCCTGGTCAATGCGCTTGCGGATCGCTTCCAGGCCGCGCAGCATCTTCTGTACGAATGTGGGCAATGTCATTTTGCCCTCCCGACCTGGCCGTTTTGCAGGGCGAGCATCACCTTGTCTCTTGGACCATCGGCGACGACCATGCCCTCGTCCATGACGATGATGCGGTCAGCCAGTTCCATCAGGCTGGAACGGTGGGTGACGATGATCATGGTCTTGTGCACGGCATAGCGGCGGATGCGTTCCTTGAACTGGGCTTCGGACGGATAGTCCATGGCGCTGCTTGGTTCATCGAGCAGCAGCACGGGCGGGTCCAGCAGCACCGCGCGCGCAATGGCGACGCTTTGGCGCTGGCCGCCGGAGAGCGATTCGCCGCGCTCGCGAATGAGCATGTCGAAGCCTTCCGGATGGCGGTTCACATAGTCGGTCAAACCCGCCAGTTCGGCCGCTGCCACCACGGCGCGGTCGTCGGCGTAAGGCGCGCGAATGGCGATGTTGTCACGCAGCGAACCATAAAACAGCAGTGAATCCTGCTCCACATAGCCGATCGAGCGGCGCAGATCGGCCGGATCGAGCTGACGCAGATCGACGCCGTCAAGGGTGACCGAACCCTTGGTCGGCGCGTACAGACCAAGCATGAGTTTTTGCAGGGTCGACTTTCCCGAGCCGATGCGGCCGATGATGACCAGGCGCTCGCCCGGCTTGACGCGAAAGCTCACACCACGCAGCGCTTCTTCCGGACGGTCCGGGTAGCTGAAATGGACGTTGTTAAATTCGATTTCGCCACGGATTTCAGGACGGTGAATGAAGGCGCTTTCGTCACTGCGCTCGCTGGGCGTGGCCATCACGTTTTCCAGGGCCTTGAGCGAATTCTTGGCGCCTTCAAATTGCAGCAGCAGGCCCACCATCTGTCCCAAGGGCTGCATGGCGCGACCAGCCAACATGGTCGACGCAATCAGGCCACCCATGGACATGAACTTTTCGTGGATCAAATAGACACCGGCGACCACCACGCAGACGTTGACGAATTGGGTCAGGGTGGCAGCGGCGTTCATGCTGGACGAGGAGAGCAGCTTCAATTCCGCGCTCACGCGTGCCAGGAAGGCGGTCGATTTTTCCCAGCGCGCCTGCATCTGCGATTCTGCGCCGTGGGCCTTGATGGTTTCCAGTGCGGTCAGGCTCTCGATCATGGTGGCGTTGCGCAGGGCAGCAGCACGGAAGGTGGTTTCCGACAGTTCGCGCATCTTGTACTGAATCAGATAGCTGTAGATGATGACGATCACGATGCCCAACAGCGGAATGAAAACCAGCGGCCAGGCGATCCAGGCCAGCACCAGCAAGAACAGCAACGCGAACGGCAGGTCAATCAAGGTGGTGACGGTGGCCGAGGCGATGAAGTCGCGCACGGTTTCGAAGGAACGCAGGTTGGCGGCAAAAGCGCCCACCGAGGCAGGCCGGTGCGCCATGCGCATGCCCAGCACGCGTTCCATGATCAGGCCCGAGAGCTTGAGGTCGACGCGCGAACTGGCCAGGTCGACGAAGTGGCCACGCAAAAGGCGCACGGCGTAGTCCATCAGCAGTACCAGCACGATCCCGCCAGCGAATACCCACAAGGTCTCGACACCGAAGTTGGGCACCACGCGGTCATACACGTTCATGGTAAACAGCGGCATGGCCAGGCCGAACAGATTGATCAGCAGGGCCGAGGCCAGGATGTCCTTGAAGATGGGCCGTTGCTCGAGAATGGTGCCCCAGAACCAGTGACGCTGGGGGACTTCGACGAGTGGCGGGGTGCGCTCGTCGAAACGGAAATGGGGACGCGAGAAGATCGCAATGCCGGTATAGCGCGACTGCAGCTCGGCGCGCGAGAGGTAGACCGCGCCCTGGGCCGCATCAGGCAGCAGGACCTGGGCTGCGCCTTCTTCGTTCCAGCCTTGCAGCACGCAGGCTTCATTCCCATTCAAGAGCAGGATGGCGGGCAGCAGGGCGGTGTCGATCTTGCGCAGCTCGCGGCGCACCACCTTGCTCGAAAAGCCGGCATGAGCGGCCGCGCGCGAAAACAGGGAGGGGGTCAAGCCTTCCTTGGCCAGGGGCAGGCCGGCCGACAAGGCGGCGCGCGTGCTGGGCCGGCCGTGGATACGGGTCAGTTC
>JBJMVX010000213.1:0-10898 GCA_045810445.1 Massilia sp. | reverse complement strand
CGGCCTGACCGTCCTGACCAACGGCATCCGCGCATTCCTGCCGGGTTCGCTGGTTGACACCCGTCCAGTGAAAGACACCACCCCATTCGAAGGCAAGACCCTCGAATTCAAAGTGATCAAGCTGGATCGCAAGCGTAACAACGTGGTTCTGTCCCGCCGCGCCGTCATCGAAGCATCGATGGGCGAAGAGCGTCAGAAACTGATGGAAACCCTGAAAGAAGGCACCGTGGTTACCGGCGTCGTCAAGAACATCACCGACTACGGCGCGTTCGTGGATCTGGGCGGTATCGACGGCCTGCTGCACATCACCGATCTGGCATGGCGTCGTGTGCGTCACCCATCGGAAGTGCTGACCGTTGGTCAGGAAATCACTGCCAAGGTTCTGAAGTACGATCAGGAAAAGAACCGCGTTTCGCTGGGCGTGAAGCAACTGGGCGACGACCCATGGACCGGTCTGTCCCGTCGTTACCCACAAAGCACCCGTCTGTTCGGCAAGGTCACCAACCTCACCGACTACGGCGCGTTCGTGGAAGTCGAGCAGGGTATCGAAGGTCTGGTCCACGTGTCCGAAATGGACTGGACCAACAAGAACGTGGCACCAAACAAAGTTGTCCAACTGGGCGACGAAGTGGAAGTCATGGTTCTCGAGATCGACGAAGAGCGTCGCCGTATTTCGCTGGGCATGAAACAGTGCAAAGCCAATCCATGGGATGACTTCGGCGTAACCCACAAGAAGGGTGACAAAGTCCGTGGCGCCATCAAGTCGATCACCGACTTCGGCGTGTTCATCGGCCTGGCTGGCAACATCGACGGCCTGGTGCACCTGTCCGACCTGTCCTGGACCGAAACCGGCGAAGAAGCCGTGCGTCGTTTCAAAAAGGGCGACGAACTGGAAGCCATCGTGTTGGCGATCGACGTCGAGCGCGAGCGCGTTTCCCTGGGCGTGAAGCAACTGGAAGGCGACCCATTCAACAACTTCGCTGCCATGAACGACAAAGGTTCGCTGGTAACCGGTACCGTGAAATCGGTCGAGCCTAAAGGCGCGGTCATTCAACTGTCCGAAGAAGTCGAAGGCTATCTGCGTGCTTCCGAAATCTCCCGCGATCGCGTGGAAGATGCCGGTACCCACCTGAAAGTTGGCGATTCGGTCGAAGCACTGGTCATCAACATCGATCGCAAAGCGCGCAGCATCCAGCTGTCGATCAAAGCGAAAGACAATGTTGAAACCCAGGAAGCGATGCAGAAAATGGCATCGACGGCTGACAGCAACGCTGCATCGGGCACCACCAGCCTGGGCGCACTGCTCAAAGCTAAGTTCGACAACAAGAACTAAGACAGTCGGAATCAGATCAGATGACGAAGTCCGAACTGATTAACCGCCTCGCTGAGCGCTATTCTCAGCTGGTGGCCAAGGATGCAGAGTACGCCGTCAAAACCATCCTCGACGCGATGACCAATGCTTTATCGACTGGTCAACGCATCGAGATCCGCGGTTTTGGCAGTTTTGCCCTGAATAGCCGGCCACCACGCATCGGACGCAATCCCAAGTCCGGCGACAAGGTGATGGTCCCTGAAAAACGGGTCCCTCATTTCAAGCCGGGCAAGCAATTGCGCGAGCGGGTAGATGCGATGGTTGGGCAACCGATTATTGAAGACTAAGTCGCCTGGCGACGACAAAAACGGCACCTGCGGGTGCCGTTTTTCATGGGGGCTAGGCGCTGGCCGCCGCGCCGCGCCGCTTCGGGCTGGCTGCCATTTGGTGTAATATGCAAGCCTCAGACCCTTCTTATTTGGCCGCACCGATGAAATTCGTTTCCACCATCGTTGGACTCATCCTGTTCATCCTGTTTTTCGGCTTCGCGCTGAAAAACACCCAGGAAGTTGACCTGCACTTTTTCCTTAATTACGAATTGCGCGGCCCCCTGGTGCTGATGCTGCTGGCCTTTTTTGTCGCCGGCGCCGCCCTGGGCATTCTGGCTGTGACACCCACCGTGTTCCGTCATCGCCGCGAAACGAGCAAGCATAAAACCACGATCCAGGCCCTGCAAAGCGTGGCCCGCACCGGCCCGACCCAGCCGGCGCCGGATTCCGTGAACACCCAGATTCACTAGTTTTCCCATAAAACCAAGAAAAAGAAGCGCATGGAATTTGAAACCTGGATGCTGATCGGCATCCCCCTGTTTTTCGCAATGGGCTGGATTACCGCGCGCGTCGATATCCGGCAACTGGTATCGGAATCGCGCACGCTGCCGCGTGGGTATTTCAAGGGCCTCAATTTCCTGCTCAACGAGCAGCCCGACAAGGCCATTGACGCCTTTATTGAAATCGTCAAGCTGGACCCGGAAACGGCCGACATGCATTTCGCGCTCGGTAATCTGTTTCGCCGCCGCGGTGAAATCGAACGCGCCATTCGCGTCCACCAGAATCTATTGGCACGTCCCGATCTGCCGGCCGACCAGCAAGCCCAGGCCCGCTACGAGCTGGGCATGGATTATCTGAAAGCGGGCCTTCTGGACCGGGCCGAAGAAACCTTCAACGCGCTGACCGAAACCTCCTACGCGGTGCAAGCTCGCCGCGCCTTGCTGGAAATCTTCCAGCGCGAAAAGGAATGGACCCGTGCCATCGACGCTGCCCGTGGCCTGCAGGAATCTGGTGCTGGCGCCCGGCAAAAGGAAATCGCCCAGTTCTACTGCGAACTGGCCCAGGACGCCCTGGTGCACCTGCAAACAGCGGACGCGCTGGCATTGCTCGACAAGGCGGTCCTGACCGACCGCAAGAATGTACGCGCCACCATGCTGACTGGCGACGCGCAGCTGGCGCAAGGCGACGTCGAAGGCGCGCTCATGACCTGGCGCCGCGTCGAGCAGCAAAGCGTGCCCCACGTGGCCCTGGTGGCCGGTCGGCTGATGGATGGCTACCGCAAGGTCGGCCGCCCCCAGGAAGGCGTGAGCCTGCTGCGCTCCTACCTGGCCGAGGCCTCTTCGATCGACCTGATCGAAGTGGTTTTCAAGGCTGTGATCGAACTGGACGGGGTGGACGCGGCCAAGCAACTGGTGGTTGACGAGCTCAAACGCAACCCGACTTTGCTGGGGCTGGACAAGCTGCTCGAAGCGCGCCTGATGGATGCACCGCCGGAAATCTGGGACGAGCTGTCCATGGTCAAGAACCTGATTCACGGCTACACCCAGAAGCTGGCCCGCTACCGCTGCACCCATTGCGGCTTCAAGGCGCGCCAATACTACTGGCAATGTCCTGGCTGCAGTAACTGGGAAACCTACCCGCCGCGCCGCTCCGAAGAACTCAACGTAATGAATTAATGATGATCAGCCGTCTGCTCACTTCCGATAGCCATCCCGCGATTGCGGCTCCCGACCTGGACAAGGTACGCATCCTGGTCACGGGCGACGTCATGCTGGACCGCTACTGGTTCGGCGACGTCAGCCGCATTTCGCCGGAAGCGCCGGTGCCAATTGTGCGCATTGAAAAGCGCGAAGAGCGACTTGGCGGCGCTGCCAACGTCGCGCGCAACGCTGCGGCCCTGGGCGCGCATTGCGGCCTGCTGGGCGTGGTTGGTGCGGACGAAGCCGGTACCCAGGTTGCGCAGTTGCTGGGCGACTCGAACATTGCCAGTTATCTGCAGCGCGACGAGGCCATTTCCACCATCATCAAGCTGCGTGTGATTGGCCGCCAGCAGCAATTGCTGCGCATCGATTTTGAAGAAGCGCCCACCGACACTGTGCTGCGCGACAAGCTAACCCAGTTCAATGCCCTGCTGCCCGACTACGACGTCATCATCCTGTCCGACTACAACAAGGGCAGCCTGGTCAACGTCAAGCACATGATAGAAGCGGGCAGGGCCGCCGGGAAGATCGTCATGGTCGACCCGAAGGGCGACGACTTTTCGCCCTACGCCGGCGCCACCGTGCTCACCCCCAACAAGTCCGAACTCAAACGCATCGTGGGTAGTTGGTCCAGCGAAGACCAGTTGACTGCCACGGCCCAGGGCCTGCGCGAACAGCTGCGCCTGGACGCTCTGCTGCTGACGCGCTCGGAAGAAGGCATGACCCTGTACACGGCTACCGAAGTGCTGCACATGCACGCCCAGGCCCGTGAAGTGTTCGACGTCTCGGGCGCTGGCGACACCGTCATCGCCACCATGGCCGCCATGCTGGGCGCGGGCATGAGCATGGCTGACGCCATCGTCACCGCCAACCGCGCTGGCGGCATCGTGGTCGGCAAGCTGGGCACCGCCACTGTCACCCGCGAAGAGTTGTTCGGCGCCTAGCCCATAGGCGCTTGCGCTAGATCAATCGTGCGGGTCAACGCCTAGCTGCTGCTGGGCCGTTAAGCGCGGGTGGATGGCATGGGCCGTCCCGTGTTACACCAACATGGAGAGCACCTACATGATCAAGAAACTGATGCTGGCTGTGGCCACCCTGGTTGCCACAATGGGAATCGCGTCCGCCCAGGTTGAAGCGAACAAGGCCGATGCGGCCGCACTCGATTCGGTCAAGGGAATCGGACCGGCGATGTCGAAAGCCATTCTGGACGAGCGCGCCAAAGGTGAGTTCAAGGACTGGGCTGACTTCGAGCACCGCATGAAAGGCGTGCACGACAAGCGCGCCATGAAGCTGTCCGCTGGCGGCCTGCAAGTGGCCGGCAAGTCGTTTGACGGCGCGCCCATGGCCAAGCCAGCCGCGGCGAAGGTGGCGCCCAAAGCCAAGACGGCGCCAGCGCCAGCAAAGATGTAAGCTTCAACGTTTCACTACCATGCCGCGCGGATTGCTCCGGGCGGCATTTTTTTTCATATTCAGCAATTCTTCTGGTCAACCGCGGGTCATATTGGCCCGTTAAAGTGGCAAGGACGGCAGTAGTCGTTCATTTTTCCAACTACAAAGGAATACTCGCCATGATCAAGAAACTGATGCTTGCTGTTGCCACACTGGTAGCCACGATGGGTTTTGCATTTGCCCAGGTTGACGTCAACAAGGCTGACGCCGCCGCACTCGACGCGGTCAAAGGCATCGGCCCGGCAACCTCGAAAGCCATCATCGACGAGCGCACCAAGGGTGGCCCGTTCAAGGATTGGGCGGATTTTGAGAAGCGCGTCAAAGGTGTCGGTAGCAAGAACGCCGTGAAACTGTCGGGCGCTGGCTTGCAGGTTGGTGGCAAATCGCTCGATGGCGCAGCGATGGCCGCGCCAGCGCCGGCAGCCAAGCCAGCACCAGCTGCGCCAGCGGCTGCACCAGCGGCCAAGCCAGCACCGGCAGCGCCTGCGGCTGCACCAGCGGCCAAGCCAGCACCAGCAGCGCCTGCGGCCAAACCAGCTGCAGCGGCAGCGGCAGCTCCAGCACCTGCTGCTGCACCAGCGCCAGCAGCAGCGCCAGCGGCGGCTGCATCGGCATCGGCGAAAACCCGCGCAGAAAAGAAAGCAGACAAAAAGGCTGCCAAGGCCGAGAAAAAAGCTGCTGCGGAAGCTGCAAAAGCGGCATCGGCTGCCTCGCCTGCCAAGTAAGAAATCGACGTCTCGTCAAGAAGCCCGGCTGTTTGCGCAGCCGGGCTTTTTTGTTGGCCCCAACTCAGTTGTTGGCCCCAACTTACTTGTTGACCCCCACTTACTTGTTGACCCCAACTCACTCGTTGACCCCAACTTACTTGTTGACCCCAACTTACATGTTGGCTCCAACTCACTTGTTGGCTCCAACTCACTGTCCTTGCGAAAGCGAGGACCCATGCCACGCTAGCTCAAAGATTGCCTGAATCACTGAGCTACGTTGGTATGGGTCCTCGCGTTCGCAAGGACAGTGACGCCGGCGGCAGTAGCTTATGACGCCGGTGGGAGTAGCGCTTATGACGCCGGAGGGAGTAGCGCTTATGACGCCGGCAGCAGTAGTGCTTAAGTTCTGCGCTGGCTCGCAGCCAAATCGCTGATCCCCCGCGCCATCGATACGAACTCGCTTGGCATCATGATGATGGTCGTCGTATTCTGCTCGGCGCCCACCTCGGTAATCATCTGCATGCGGCGCAGTTCCAGTCCTGCCGGGTGCTCCATGATCATGCAGGCCGCGTCTTTCAGCTTGGCCGCCGCTTCCAGTTCGGCCTCCGCCTTGATGATACGCGCCCGCTTTTCACGCAGCGCTTCAGCCTCCTGCGCCATCGCACGCTGCATCGATTCCGGTATCTCCACATTACGCATCTCGACCCGCGTCACTTTCACGCCCCAAGGTTCCGTCGCACTGTCGATCGCCTGGCGCATCGCCACGGCCAGGTGCTCCTGCTCCTTGAGTACATCGTCCAGACTGTGACGGCCAATGATATTGCGCAGCGTCGTCAACGCAACCTGAATCACGGCGCTGTTCACGTCGCGCACATCGACCACCGCGCGAATCGGGTCGACAGTGCTATACCAGACCACGGCAGTGATTTTCACCGGCACGTTATCGCGGGTGATGGTCTCCTGCTGCTGCACCGAGGCCGTAATGGTGCGCAGGTCCACCATGGTTTGCCATTCAAAAAACGGGATCAGCCAGTACAGGCCCGGACCGCGCGTTCCCCGCAGTTTGCCGAGCCTGAAAACGACAGCGCGCTCGAACTGATTGGCCACGCGCAGGCCGGCGAGCACAAATACCAGCAGCGCACCCAGGATGATGGTGATGAACATGACAGCTTCCTTGTTGTGAGTAACATCTACAGCCTATCGATGCGCGCCTAAAAACGTCATAAAGACTCATGGCGCGGCTGTAAACAAAGCGTAAAAATCCCTGCTTCTTCCTTGAGGCCAGGGCCGGATGTGGCACAATCGCCCCATGCCCAGCCTCCCCAACGACGCCTCCACCCCAACACCGGACGGCACCTGCCTTGCCTGCATCGGCCCCGGTGCTGCGGCCATGCGGGTGGTCGAACGCGCTGCGGCCCTGGCGCGCGAAGCGCAGGTGCCCTGGCACGCCGTGTATGTGGAAACCCCAAAGCTGCAGCGCCTGCCCGCCGGAGAACGTCGCCACATCCTCGAAGCCTTGCAGGTCGCGCAAAACCTCGGCGCGGTCACGGCGGTGTTGGCCGGCAGCGACGTGGCGGTCATGCTGGCCGCGCATGCGCGCAGCATCGGCGCGACGCGCCTGGTGCTGGGCCGCCCGCGCACGCGCCGCCTGGCGCTACCGCTGGCCACGCGTATCGCAGCGCTGGCCCCGCAGCTGGAAGCGACCCATATTGCGCCTGGCGACAGTTCGCCCATGCTGGTGGACGAAGACGGCGTGGCGCGTCCCACCTCGCGCCGCAAACGCTATCTGCTCGGTGCTGGCGCCAGCTTACTGACGGCTGTGGTGACAGCCCCCTTGCTGCCGTACTTTGACTTCGCCAATATCGCCATGCTGTTCCTGCTGACCGTGGTGCTGGTCGCGGTGCGCTTCGGGCGCGAGGCTTCGGTAGTGGCCACCGTGGTCGGCGTCGCTGCCTTGATGCTCGTCGCGCGCCGCTTTTCCTTTGTCGCTGGCGACCTGCAGTACGCCATCACCTTCCTTGTCATGCTGTCGGTAGGCTTGATCACCGGTGGTTTGACGGCCGGGCTGCGTTACCAGGCACGCGTAGCGCGTCACCGGGAATTGCGTTCGCGCGCCTTGTATGAATTCGCACGCGGCCTGTCTGGCACCCTGGTGACGGAGCAGGTGTTCGAGATCACCCAGGATTTCATCCAGCGCACCTTCGACGCGCACGCAACCTTGCTGCTGCCTGATGCAGCGCGTCGCCTGGGCTACCCGCAAGGGGCAGGGCGCGACGGCGTGCCGGTCATGAGCGTCATCGACCTGGGACTTGCGCAGTGGGCCTTTGATCACGCCGAGGCGGCCGGCAAGGGCACCGCCACCATGCCGTCCAATACCTTCTTTTACCTGCCCTTGCTCGCGCCCATGTGCACCCGCGGCGTGCTGGTGATCTGGCCCGAAGATGGCCGCTCCATTCTCATTCCGGAACAGCGCAAGCAGCTCGATACCTTCGGTGCGCTCGCGGCGATCGCGCTCGAACGGGTGCATTACGTGGAAGTGGCGCAGGCGGTGGAAGTAAAAATGGAGTCCGAGCGCCTGCGCAATTCGCTATTGGCCGCGCTGTCGCACGATCTGCGCACGCCGCTCACCTCGCTCGTTGGCCTGTCCGAGTCGCTGGCCCTGTCACGACCCGAACTGGCGCCGGGCCAGCTGGAACTGGCCGGTGCCTTGCGCGACGAAGCACTGCGCATGACAACGCTGGTGTCCAATTTGCTGGAGATGGCGCGCATGCAGCATGGCGACGTGCGGCTCAATTTGCAGTGGCATGCCATCGAGGAGTCGGTCGGTAGTGCCTTGCGTGCCTGCCGGTGGCTGCTTGGCGAACGCCGCATCGAAACCAGGCTTTCGCCCGATTTGCCCCTGGTGCGTTACGATGCGGTACTGCTCGAACGCGTGCTGTGCAATCTGCTGGAGAACGCAGCCAAATACACGGCGCCAACGGCGCGCATTGTCATATCAGCGACGGTGCATGATGATGCCCTGGACGTGACGGTGCAGGACGATGGCCCTGGCTTGCCGCCCGGGCGCGAGGAAGCGATCTTTGAAAAATTCACGCGCGGCGAACGTGAGTCGCCCATTCCCGGCGTAGGGCTGGGCCTTGCGATTTGCCGCGCAATTATGCAGGCCCATGGTGGCAGTATCATGGCTGTCAACGCGCCCGAGGGTGGCGCGCGATTTACATTTCGGCTGACGCTGGGCACACCGCCCGCGCTGCCGCCGTCCGATGACGCCGAAAGCGACGCGGGCTACTCCGACAAGGTGGCATGATGAGTGAAGCAAGTCCCCTGGCGCTGCTGGTGGAAGACGAACCCCAGATCCGCCGTTTCGTACGCATGGCGCTCGAGGCCGAAGGCTGGCGCGTGGCCGAGGCGGAGTCGATGAAGCGTGGCCTGATCGACGCCGGCACGCGCAAGCCCAATCTCATTATCCTGGACCTGGGCCTGCCCGATGGCGACGGCAAGGACTTCATTGCCGATCTGCGCAGCTGGTCGAGCATGCCCGTCATTGTGCTCTCGGCGCGCACCGGCGAGGCCGACAAGATCGCCGCGCTTGACGCAGGCGCCGACGATTACCTGACCAAGCCATTTTCCGTCGGCGAGCTGCTGGCCCGCGTGCGCGCCAGTTTGCGCCGCCAGCGCTCGCCCGAAGCCGACGCGGGCGGCTTGCTGCGCTTTGGCGACGTGTGCGTGGACCTGGGCAAGCGCGAGGTGAGCAAGGCTGGCGCGCCAGTGCACCTGACGCGCACCGAATACCGCCTCTTGGCCGCGCTGGCCGTCAATGCCGGGCGCGTGGTCACCAATCCCCAATTGCTCAAGGATGTGTGGGGACCATCGAACAGCGAGAATGGCCACTACCTGCGCATCTACATGGGCCATTTGCGCCAGAAGCTGGAAGACGATCCTGCCCAGCCACGGTATTTACTGACTGAGACGGCGGTCGGATACCGCCTCTTGCCGGGTGAGCGCAGCTAGTTTTTTCGCTGTAAGGACGTGCCAAGCGCATTGCTTGCGTGAGAAGATAGCGCGACGCTGTTTTCTACAAAGGATTGCCATGTCCAAGTTCCATGCCATGCTGGCCACCGCCGCCCTGACCAGTGCCGCTGCACTGGCCGCGCCTGTCGCCTCGCCCGATGTCGCACGCCACCAGCCCCAGATCGACAAGATCGTGGCCGAGATTTCGCCACAACGCATCGAAGCCTATGTCCGCAAGCTGGTCAGCTTCCAGACCCGCCACACGATGTCCGATACCGTCTCCGACAAGACCGGCATCGGCGCTGCGCGGCGCTGGATCAAGGGCGAGCTCGAACGCTGCGGTGCCCAGGCGGGCGGGCGTTTGCAGGTTGCCTTCGACAGCCACGTGACGCCGATCTCGGCACGCATTTCCAAGCCGACTGAAATCGTTAATGTGGTCGCCACGCTGCCGGGAAGTCAGGCGGCGTCGAAGGAACGCCTGTACGTCGTCAGCGGCCACTATGATTCGCGCAACACCGAAATCATGGATGCCTCCGGCGTGGCCCCAGGGGCGAACGACGACGCCTCCGGTACTGCCGCCGTGATGGAGATGGCCTGCGTGATGGCACGCTACCAGTTCGATGCGACGCTGGTATTCATGACAGTGGCCGCGGAAGAGCAGGGCTTGCTGGGCGCCGCCCATTGGGCCGAACAAGCCAGGCAGCAAAACCTGAATGTGGCAGGCATGTTCACCAACGATATTATCGGCAGCTCGCGCGGCGACGATGGCAAGGTTGACGATAGCCAGGTGCGCCTGTTTGCAGAGAGTATCCCGGCCACCAAAGAACTGAACGAGACCAGTCGCGCGCTGCTGGCCACTGGTGGCGAAAACGATTCGATCTCGCGCCAGCTGGCCCGCCACGTCAAGGAAGTGGGCGAGCGCTACGTCCCTAATTTTAAAGTCACCGTCATTCAACGGCGCGACCGCTATCTGCGCGGGGGCGACCATATGCCTTTCCTCGAACGCGGCTACGCGGCCCTGCGTTTCACCGAACCGGTGGAGGATTTCACGCACCAGCACCAGAACGTGCGCAAGGAAGGCGAGAAGCAGTTTGGCGATCTGCCCGAGTACAACGACTACAACTACATCGCGCGCGTGGCCCGCGTGAATGCAGCCGCGCTGGCGAGCCTGTCGCTGGCGCCGGCCGCGCCGCAAAAAGTGCAGATGCGTACCGCGAAACTGGAGAACGATTCGTCCCTGGTGTGGCAGCCCAATAGTGAGCCTGACCTGGCCGGCTACCGCATCGTGTGGCGTGAAACCACAGCCGCGCAATGGCAGGGCGGCCTATTCGTGGGCAATGTGACCGAAGCGACAGTCAAGCTATCGAAGGACAATTACTTCTTCGGCGTG
>JBJMVX010000212.1:0-11152 GCA_045810445.1 Massilia sp. | reverse complement strand
TAGCCTTCATATTGCCTTCAACCTGGTTGCCGACCACAGCGCCGCCAACGGCACCGGCCACGGTGGCGAGCTTGCGGCCGTTGCCGCCGCCGACCTGGTTACCAAGCAGGCCACCGAGCACGGCGCCGCCCACAGCGCCCACGCCACTGCCCTGGGCCCGGGTTTTGGTTTCATGGATCGATTCCACATTGCCGCAATTGCCGCACCAGTTGTGCGGATGCGCAGGGGCGGCCTGGGCCAGCTGTACAGGTGCGCGATCGGTAGCGGGCATGGGTTCTGGTGCACGTTCGCGCACGGGTTCAGCGGCGATCAAGGGTTGCTGGGGTTCTGCCATGCGCGAGGCGAGGGCTGCGCGGTCGCTCTGGGTGAGTTCACCCGAGTTGCTGTTGGCGCCAATGGTGGACGGGATCCAGCCCATGATGGCGGCGGTGCCGGCCAGGCAGAACAGGATCACGGCCACGGCAGCGATGATCATCATCGGGTGGTGAGTCGATGAGGTGGTGGAGGTAGTTGGCGAGTTCATGATGTTTTTCCTTTTTTGTAGGTGCGGCCGGAAAGGCGATGGAGCGTTGTCCGGAAGCTGCAACCATTGTCCTGAATAGGCAGCGATGCTTCCGTGCGTCACCGAACATACTTTGCCTATGATTGTCGCTATGCTGATTTGAAAATTGTTTGCAAATGTATCCGCACTATCACCCTCATAAAGATGCCCATGACTGTCCGCCGCACTTTCCGATGTCGTCCTGTCCGCACTTTGCGCGGGAGGGTGCAATGAGCGTCGTGTCGCCAGTGGAAATTGGCAATCCCGGCGGCAATCAATTGCTGATGGCCTTGCCGGTGGCCGACCTTGCGCGCCTGGCGCCCCTGCTCGACGTGGTGCAGGTGGAGGTGGGCGAAGTGCTTGCCGAGCCCAATACACCGCTCACCCATATCTATTTTCCGCACGACTGCCTGGTCTCCTTGCTCGGCGTTGCCGAAGGGCGAATGACGCTTGAGGTGGGATTGGTCGGCCGTGAAGGGATGCTGGGCGCAACGGTCGCGCTCGGTCATGAACTGTCTCAGGTGCGCGCCATCGTGCAGCGTGCCGGGACTGCCAGTCGCGTGGACAGTGCGCGCTTTCGCACCGAGTTCGCGCGCAATCCTTCGCTGCAGCGCGTTCTGTACCGCTACACCGATACCTTGCTGGCACAGGCAATCCAGATTGCCGTGTGCAGCCGCTTTCATGTGCTTGAGGCGCGTCTGGCGCGGTCCTTGCTGGTGACGCGCGATCGTTTGCAGTCGGACAAATTTCATCTGACCCACGAGTTTCTGGCGCACGCATTGGGTGTGCGGCGGGTGGGCGTGACCAAGGCTGCCAGTGCTCTGCAGCAGCAGGGCTTGATCATTTATAGCCGCGGCAATATCGAGATTCTCGATCTGGCCGGACTGGCTGCAGCGTCGTGCAAGTGCTACGAGATTGTCAAGGATGCGGGGGCCAGTGCGCTCTCTACTGCCTTCGTTTGACCTGGAAATCTCCATCCGAAATCCCGGAAAAGCTCCACCTCCACCACCACTGTTCTTGCGAAAGCGAGAACCCATGATTCGCCAACGCAGAGGCAGCGCGCCTCTATGTGTTACCTATTTATGGGTCCTCGCTTTCGCAAGGACAGTATGGTGGGTGCGGCATTGGTTTTCCTCCACCAGAGTAGGTGCGCATTGGTTTCCTTGCAGTGTGGTGGATGCATCCACGGTTGCGTGCGATGCGGCGCCCAACGCAAAACGCCCCGCGAGCGGGGCGTTTCATGTGCTTGAGCGCTGGCGCTTAGCGTGGAGGCTTGACCTGATTGCCGACCACGCCACCAACGGCTGCGCCGCCAACCACACCGGCCGTGCTGCCGCCAGTGAGGACGCCGCCCAGGACGGCACCGGCTGTCGCGCCAATGGCCGTGTTCTTGTCCTGGCGCGACATATCGGCGCAAGCAGTCGTGCCCAGCGCCACTGCTACCAGTGACGCAGTTACCATGAACTGTTTGATCGTTTTCATTGTCTTACCTCCTGAAAGATAGTGAAATTTTATTTCAAACGCATGTCATTTTTGACCGATTTGACACCCTTGACACCGCGCGCAACCGAGGTGGCCGCTGGGATGTCGCCAGCCTGGGCAACGAAGCCGCTCAGCTGCACAATGCCTTTGTAGGTTTCAACATTGATTTCGGTAGCCTTCAGATTAGGGTCCATCGCGAAGGCTGCTTTCACGCCGGTGGTGATGGCGCTGTCGTCGATGTATTCGCCGACGCTTTCATGTTTGGTGGTGCTGGCGCAGCCTACAACGGTGGTCAACATCAGGGCGGCCAACAGGCTCGATACGATACGCAGGTTTTTCATGATTATTATCCTTGTGGGTGGTGGAACTATTTTTAGGTTCGGGCCAGCGTTGGCTGACCCATGACCGTAGAGTAGTGCCCGCCAGCCACAAGGTCTGTACGGAAACGCACACAAAGCGCGTTTTGCGTCGCTAGCGCTTTTTCGGTGGTGGCGGTGCGACGGGCTTGGTGCTGGCAGTAGCCAACAGGCGCGCGCACGGGCTCTCCTTGCCCGGTCCTGCATTGACCAGCGGGATCAGCGCAGCGACTGGCGCGGCCAGGCCCAGGGCAATGGCGCCGCCGGCTTTCAGGGCGAGCACGCCCTTGTCGACGCTCACGTGCGGTGCGTTGAAGTCGCCCCGCACGTACAGCGGCGCGCGCAAGGAGAAAATGCGTAGCGACTTCGTTTCTGGACGCAGGGTCAGGTCCACGTGCTCGGTGGCCAGGTTGATGTTGCCTTCGGCCGTGATGACGGCTTCATCCGTGTCGACCACGAACAAGCGGGTTTGCATGACGCCATTGGTCACCCCGAAATCGGTGACCATGCAGTTCAGCTGTACCTGCTTGTCCCCAAACATGGACGTCAAGACGATGTTGCCAATGTTCAGACCCATCTGTTCGAGCAGGAGCTTGCTCACCGTGCCCTGGTTGATCAGGCTCTTGACTTCGCCATTGGAGGTGCCAAGCAGGCTGGCCACGGAGTTGCCGGTGGCCGAGAGCTGGGCGTCGCCATTGATTTCACCGACCGTGGCCTGCATGGCCGCAATGGTGGGAAACAGTTCCTTGATATGGATGTGACGCGCGCTGACCTTGGCGGTCGCGCGAATGGCGTTCTTGCCTTCGCGCCCGCCGGCGTCAAGCTTGATGTTGGAGGTAATGGTGCCGCCAGCCATGTCAAAGGCCAGCGGTGCCAGGGTCAGCACGCCATCTTTGAGGATCAAATGGGTACTGAGCTTTTTGATCGGCAACTGCTTCTCGCGCACGATACTCGCTGCCGTGTAATGGACGTCGGCATCGATCGCGGTCCAGCGCTCTGTACGGAAATTTTCCACGGGCAGTACCTTGCCGGCCGGCTGGACAGGCGCGACGCCGCGCGCCGCCTTGCTGGCATTTGAGTCGGCGCCGATCAGGGGCCCCAGATCGGCAAATTGCAACAGTTTCGAGGCCACGGTTCCCGTCAGTTGCGCGCGCGGCGCACCCATCTGGTATTCAAGATGGCCTTCGATATCGCTGGAGCCGACCTTGCCGCTGAATTTGTCGTAGGTGAAGTGGCTGTTGCCCTTGCCCAGGGCCGCTGTCAGGTGGCCTTCAGTCTGGAAGGGCGGCGTTTCAGGCAGTACCACACCGGTCAGCGGAAACAGACGCGCCATGCTTGGCCCGGCCAGTTTTAGGCGCAGGTCCAGCGCGGCCAGTTCGGTAGGCTTGGTCAGGGTGCCTTCGATGGCAATGTGCACGGCGCCCACGCGCACGTCGGCCTGCAGGGGGTAAGGTGTGATCTGTTCTTTGAGCGAGAGCACGGCGCCGGCCTTGCCGCTACCGCTCACTGGCGCATCGTTGAAGCTGCCATGCAGCTTCCAGCCGACGCCGTATTTGGCATCGGCATTGATTTCATCGATGTCGGCCGTGATGTCGGCTTTTTCAATGGCATCCTTCAGATGCACGACGCCTTTGGTGAACACCACGCGCTCCAGGTTCAAACGCCAGGGCGACGGTTTGTCTTCGTGCCGAAAGGTCCAGTTGTTGCTGCCGTCGGCGGACCGCAGCAGGTCGACCGAGGGCGTTTCAAAGCGCAGCAGCGGCACGGTGATCTTGTGCGCGAGCAGGTCCAACGGGCTGAGCGAAAAGGAGAACTGTTTCACGCTCGCCATTTCACCCGTCATGCCTGCGGGATTGCCCACATGGACATCGTTGGCCACCAAGTGCGGCCAGGGAATCATTTCGCGCCAGCTGCGGTCGTGGTCGGCCAGCTTGGTCTGTTTTTCCCAGGTCAGGGACAGGTTGCCGATGATGTCGAATCGGCGGCCTATCGCTTCGCTAGTCTTGGCGTTGAGCCAGGGGCGGGCGCGATTCCAGTCGTAATTGAGCAGGATCACCAGGGCAATCACGGGCACGGCGATCACAAAGGCAAGCAGGCTTAGCCAGATTTTTTTGCGGCGCGAAGGCGCGGTGGTCGGGGAAGTGGCTTCGGGCATGGTGGTCCTTATTGTTAGCGGTGGGTCGCAGTCAGAAGTGGGGCCAGCATAGCGCAAAGAACAGGCACGGTAGGTGCGATGGCGCACCTTGGGGCCTGACCCTGTTCGGATTCGTTTTGCTATGTGCGGCAGCGAACCGAAATTGCCAAAGAATCAGCTTATAACGTTATCACGACATCACTCATCACCACTGGAGAACTACCCATGAGCACGAAAACCAATAACAAACTGAAGTCGCTATTGTGCGCTGCTGCCCTGCTGTCGCTGGCAGCTTGCGCATCGCAAAAGACACCGGCCACGGCTGATGTCGCCGTATCGAAAAATGCCGTTGAAAACGCGGTCAGTGCCGGCGCTGCCGATCTGGCGCCTGCTGAAATCAATGCGGCACGCGACAAAATGATGCGCGCCAATGCTGCGCTGGCAAACAAGGATTATACGCTGGCCCGCGATCTGGCAGCGCAGGCCCAGGCCGATGCCAAGCTGGCCCAGAGCAAGGCCAATTCGGCCAAGGCTACCGAGGCTGCCAATGCCCTCGATGCAGATATCCGCGCCCTGCGTACTGAAGTTGACCGCGCCAACACGAAGTAAGTTGCTGTTTCATCCCGCCCAAACAATAAAAAAGGAAATCCCATGAAGAACATGATGCTCAAATCCACCATCCTCGCGTCGGCCATCTTGCTGGGCGCTTGCGCCAGCACCCCGACCTCCACCCCGATGCTGGACCAGGCACGTGGCGATTTTGTCGCTGCCAACAACAATCCCCAAGTGTCGAGCTATGCGCCACTGGAATTCAAGCAGGCCAGCGACGCGCTTGAACAAGCCAATACAGCTGCCGCCCACCGCGACAGCCTGGAACAGATCGACAAGCTGGCCTATATCGCCAAGCAGAAAATTGCCACCGCCCGCGAAGTCGCCAAGCAAAAAGCAGCCGAAGCCCAAGTTGCGGACTCCGGCCGTGTGCGTGACCAGGTGCGCCTGGAAGCGCGCACCGCCGAGGCGGACCGTGCCAAGTCGGACGCCGCCGTGGCCCAGGCCCAGGCCAACGTGGCCCAGAGCCAGGCGGCTGACGCCCAGCGCGCGGCAGCTGACGCCGAAGCGCGCACCCGTGAAGCCCAGGCCCGTGCTGCCGCCCTCGAATCGATGATGGCCGATCTGCAAGCGAAAAAAACTGAGCGCGGCATGATCATCACCATTGGTGACGTGCTCTTTGCCACTGGCCAGGCCACGCTGACCCAGGCCGGCATGGGCAATCTGCGCAAGCTGGCCGACGTGCTGGCGCAAAATCCCGAGCGCACCGTCCTGGTGGAAGGTTTCACTGACAGCGTAGGCAGCGCCACCTCCAATCTCGACCTGTCCGAGCGCCGCGCCGCTGCCGTGCGCAATGCCCTCACCAGCATGGGCGTGGCCAATGCGCGCATTGCCACCAAGGGTTATGGCGAAGCCTTCCCCGTGGCACCGAATGATACGGCCGGCAACAAGCAATTGAATCGCCGCGTTGAAATCGTGCTGTCGAATTCGAACGCACCGATTCCTGCCCGTCGTTAATCCGATTTTTCAAGGATCACATCATGCAAGAAAATAAATCTCCCCTGGCCCATGGCTTTGACGTTGCGGCCATACGCGCCGCCGCCGCCCACCTGGACGACGGCGCCGTGACGGACGGCTATCAGGCCGACCGTGAAGCCATCATTGGCATGCTCAATGATGCGCTGGCCACCGAGCTGGTCTGCGTGCTGCGCTACAAGCGGCACTACTACACTGTCAGCGGGCGCAGCAATGCCGCTGTCAAGGCCGAGTTCCTTGAGCATGCGCAGCAAGAGCAGGAGCATGCCGATTCCCTGGCTGAGCGTATCGTGCAGTTGAATGGCTCGCCCAATTTCAATCCCGCCACCCTGGTCGCGCGCAGCCATGCCGAGTACGACGCGTCCGAGGACGTGCAGGCCATGGTCAGGGCCAACCTCATTGCCGAACGGGTAGCGATCGAGTCTTACCGCCAGATGATTGCTGCCATTGGCGACAAGGATCCGACCACCAAGCATCTGCTGATCGGCATCATGGCAGTCGAAGAAGAGCACGCAGACGACATGCGCGATCTGCTCGCACAATAAATATACCCTTATTTTCACCCACCAAAGGAGCACACCATGATTGATACATCCATCTCCCGCAACGGCAACGGCGCCGCCAACCTCAATGGCAATGTGAACGCTGTCCAGACCGACGTCAAAACCCTGGTGCGCGATGCGCAGACCCTGCTGACGGCAGCTGCTGCCCTGACGGGCGAAAAAGCTGAAGAAATGCGTGGCCGCGGCATGGCTATGCTGGACTCGGCGCTGGGCAAGGCTTCGCAAGTGCAAGGCCAGGCTATCGTCAAGGGCAAGGAACTGGCTCACAGCGCTGATGTCTATGTAAAGGACAACCCATGGCGCACCATCGCCGCCGCTGCTGGCGTCGGCTTGCTGGTCGGTGTGATCCTGGGCCGTAGATAATCATGTCGGGAGAGGCCATGGACACACCAACTGCAACAGTGCATGGCCCCGGCCTGATCGGCGGGCTGACCGGCCTGGCGAAAAATGTCTTTGGGCTGCTGGTGTCGCGGGTAGAACTGGCGGCGCTGGAATTGTCTGAAGTACGCAATCACGTGATGGCATTGCTGGCAGTGTTCGCGCTGGCCATCATCTGCTGCTGGTTCGCGCTGGCCTACGGCACGGCGCTCATTGTGGCGCTGACCTGGGAAAGCATGGGCTGGAAGATACTCGCCATCCTGTTTCTTGTGTTTGTGGCGGTCACGGTCATGCTGGCTCTCAAGGCGCGTGCCATGCTCAAGGAAGGCAAGCTGGCCTTCCCCGAAACCATGAACGAGTTGAAAAACGACCGCGACATGCTGTTGTAATCCCTGGAGGACGGTATGCAGGAAAAAAAACAGAGTGATGGAACGGTAGCGCTGACCAAACACGACAAACTAGCCGAGCGCAAGCAGCGCTTGCTGCAGCAGGCTGAAATGTACCGTGTCGGCATTGTCCATGCGCGGGTCGGTATCCGGCAGGCAGCGCGGCCTGAAGCCCTGTTTCATCAGGCGCTGGACCACGCAGGCTGGGTAGTGCGCTCGCGCATAGACCGGCTGCTACACCCAACCGGCATCAATGCCGCCACCCTGATGCCGCTGGCAATGACCGTTATTGGCTTCATTACGCGGCGCCGGCTGGTCAAGCCGGCACTGGGCATCCTGGCCGTTGGCGCAGCTGTGGCATTATATGTGCAGCGGCGCCACAACAAACCGGTCTACTGATTGTTACCCTCGCCAGGCATACGTTCCTGGCCTTGCAATAACAAAGCAGAATATGGTGGGGCTTGAGCGGCGTCGCGACCTTCGGGTTCGACGCCGTCTTTTTAATGTAGTACGCACCTGGCCACCCCATGAAGAAAAAAGTAAATCCCCTCAATCCCGACAATCTGCGCATCGTGTTGGTGCTGCAAGGTGGTGGCGCGCTCGGGGCCTATCAGGCTGGCGTCTACCAGGCCCTGCACGAGCATGATCTGGTGCCAGACTGGATCGTGGGCACCTCGATTGGCGCCATCAATGCGGCCCTGATCGCGGGAAATGAACAAGCCAATCGGCTGCAGCGCGTGAAGGCCTTCTGGGACAGGGTATCCCATCCCGATCCCTTTGACATGAGCCTGGTGGGCGATGAAATGCGGCGCTCGAACATTTGGCTCAGTACGGTCGACACAGTCATGCGCGGGGCGCCCGGATTTTTTACGCCACGGCTGTTCAGCGGTTTTGCGCTGGGCATGCAGGTGGCGCCGGAAGATGCCTCCTTTTACGAAACCACGGCGCTCAAGGAAACCCTGGGCGAGCTGGTGGACTTCGATTACCTCAATGCCGAGGGCGGCATGCGGCTCACTGTCAACGCAGTCAATGTACGCACGGGCGAGCTGGCCCAGTTCGACAGCCAGACTGGTGCCCTGGCCCCCGATCACGTACGCGCCAGCGGCAGCTTGCCGCCGGCGTTTCCACCGGTTCGCATCGATGGCGAGCTGTATTGGGATGGTGGTCTGTATTCCAACACGCCACTGGAATCGGTGCTCAATGAGCTGCCCAGTGGCGACACCCTGTGCTTCATGGTGGACTTGTGGAGTGCGGAAGGGCCAGAACCGGTCACGATGGATGAGGTATCGACGCGCCAGAAAGACGTGACGTTTGCCTCGCGCTCGAAGCGCCATATCGACGACTACATCAAGACCCACGCCCTGCAGCGCAAACTGCGCCAAACCTATGCGCGCTTACCGAAGACCGAACGGAGCAAGCAGGACGTCGAGGATTTGCAAGCGATGGGTTGCGACGCCACCTTGCACATCGTGCGCCTGCCGTATGCGGGACGCGATTGGCACATGGCGGCCAAGGACGTGAACTTTTCCAAAGGCTCGATCGAGTGGCGCTGGAACCAGGGCTACCGTGATGCCATGCGCGCGCTGACCCACGCGGGCTGGTTGCAGCATGTGTCGGAGGACACGGCGGTGGTGGTGCACGAACTGCCACCGGAGCCAGGGCGCACCGCGCCAGGGGCGAGCGACTAAGTGGACGGCATGCGCGGCTGCGTTGCCGGCCTGCACGTCGAGTCCATGACGCCGGACGCGCTGCAGGATGTGGAGGCTTATCTGCGCGCGCATGCGTACAGCGCCATGTATTTGCGTGCTCAACTGCACAACCCTGAGGGACGCTTCGAGTTGGCACGCGAGCGTGGCCGTATCGTCGGTGTCGGAACACAGTTGAACAATGGCATGGTGGTATTGCAGGCATCAACGGGCGCTGCAGCGCTGACCTTGGCATTGGTCCAGCATGGGCGTCGCCTCGGTGGCTTTTTTGGGCCGGTGGGACAGGTGAAGGCAGCGCGCCACGAGCTTGGTCTGGCGCTTACACCCACGCTCAAGGACACCGACGAGGATTTGTTCTCGCTTGCGCTCGACGACTTGCAGCTGCCCTCAACCGATAGCACGCTCTCGCCAGTCTGCCGTGTCGCCACAGCCGCTGATGCGACCTTGTTGGTGAGCTGGCGCTGCGCGTTTCGCGAAAGTACGCTGGGAGATGTGGCAGGCCCTGGTCTGCAACTGCGTGCCGAAGCCGATATCGCCGCTTTGCTTGCGGCGGGCAGCCTGTTCGTGTTGGAGGCCGGTGGCCATGGTGGCGCGCTGCAGGCGCTGGCCTGCTGCTCCTTCAACGCCCGCCTGCCCGACATGGTGCAGATCGGGAATGTATGGACGCCGCCCGCTTTGCGCGGCAAGGGGTATGCACGGGCGGTGGTGGCGGGCGCCTTGCGCATTGCCGCGGCCATGGGTGTGGTCAGCGCTGTGCTCTCGACCGGTCGCCACAATGTAGCGGCCCAGGCTGCTTACCGCAGTATCGGCTTTGCCGTGGTAGGCGACTACGCCACCGTGCGCTTCTCGCACGACGTGGCGCTGCCTCCTGGCCTGGCGGGCTAGTTGCCGCTCATGGCACGCGTGCGTGCCCCGGCCATTTCCTGGGTATAGATGGCGCGTGCGTCGCGTACGCAGCTGCTGCGTTCATTCGCCGGCTTGGCACGGCACACGCCCAGGTTTTCCTGCAGTGCTGCCGCCGTTTCCTTGCGGATGGTGCGCAGCCGCGCTTCGACCGTGGTGTCAGGCTGCTCCCAGCGCGCCGGTGTGCCATTGGCGATTTCTTCGGCCTGCTTGCGCGCCGTGGCGGGCGGGACGTTCTGATCAGTCGATTCCTGGGCCTGGGCCGAGAGTGCCAGCAGAAGGGCGGCGAAGCCGAGCATGGCGCGCTGTCGCCTTGTTATTGTGTTGTTCATGTCAGCTCCTTGAATGAAAAACCGGCGCACGCGGCGCCGGTAGGATAGTGCTTACAGTCGCCCGGTGACGAGCAGGATAATCAAGACCACGACCAGAAGGCCGGTAATGCCGGTGGGTGCATAGCCCCAATTGCGGCTGTGGTTCCAGGTAGGCAGGACGCCAACGAGGGCGAGAACAAGAATGATGAGCAGTATGGTACCCATGGCGGGCTCCTTTATTGTGGTCTATATGGTGGGGGTACAGCTTCGTTGTTTTAATTTTGCAGCGGTGAATCAATAGCGATAGGCGCGGCCGTCGACCACACGCACGCGGTTGCCTACGCGCAGGTCATACACGCTGTCCTGCACGATGGTGCGGTAGTCGCCATTGTCCAGACGCACGCTGATCTGGTACACATCGTGACCATTGTTGGCGTTGCGCCCTTCGACATTGTTACCAATGGCAGCGCCGCCGACTGCGCCAGCGACAGTCGCTGCTGCGCGGCCCGTGCCACTACCGACCTGATTGCCGACCAGCGCGCCGACCAGGCCGCCAACGACAGCGCCGGTGCCCGTGGTGCTGCCGGCAGCGCGGGTGACCTGGATGTTTTCAATGACGCCATAGCCCGAGGAGTTGGTAGCTGCGTTGAAGCCGCCATCGTTGTAGGCGGTGCTGTATTGCGTGCTCTGCGACGGAGTGCTGGCGCAACCGCCGAGCAAGGCGGACGAAGCGAGGACAAGTGCGGTAAGGGTGTACGTGGATTTCATGTTGTTCTCCTGACAAAAGTGTAGGGTCAGAATAAGCATG